>DATEDJ010000207.1:0-11999 GCA_035281725.1 Solirubrobacterales bacterium | reverse complement strand
CAGGATGGCGCTGTGATGAACGAAGACGTCCTTCGAGCCGTCATCGGGCGTGATGAACCCGTAGCCCTTGTCGTCGCTAAACCACTTTACGGTTCCAGTAGGCATGCATTGCCTCCACATCGTGTGCTGCAAACGCTGACGATGCAGGACGCAACGACTGCGAGCGCTAGACACAAACTTATGCCGGTACCCCGGCCCTTTCAGGTCGGGACCGTAGCAGGATCAAGCCGCTCTGGACGTGAAATTTCGAGTTAAAGCGCCTGGGCGCCAGGCGTGCGCAGGCGGCCCGGGGGCGTCCGCGAGCGGTTCTACCTTCCGCCTGTGCGCTTCCTCGACCACATCGACCGGGGCGCGATCGACGATCTGCTCGGCCAGGACGAGTACTTCTGGCTCGATCTCGACGCGCCGAGCGAGGCCGAAATCGACACCCTCGCCGACCTCTTCCGTTTCCATCCGCTGGCGCTCGAGGACCTGCGCAGGAAAGGTCAGCGGCCGAAGCTGGAGCCGTTCGGCGACTACATGTTCCTTGTCTACTACGGGGCGGTCGTCCCGGAAGGGGAAGGGCCGCTGCCTCCCGATGCGCCGCCCGACGCCGGGCCGGAGGGCGGCGAGCGGATCGAGCTCGAAGAGGTCCACGCCTTCGTCAGCGGCGGCTATCTGGTCACCGTCCACGACGGCGGCTGTGGGGCGCTCGACGAAGTGCGCAAGCGGCTCGGCGTGCAGGCGCCGAGCTCCGAGCAGTTCGTCGTCTACCGCGTCCTCGACGCGCTCACCGACACCTTCTTCCCGCTGCTCGAGGATCTCGAAGAACGGCTCGAACGGCTCGACGAGGAGATTTTCGCCGACGCCTCCCCCGACCACCTGCAACCGCTCACCGAACTGCGCCGCGACCTGGTGATGGTCGGACGGGTGGCGACGCCGCAGCGCGACATGCTCGCCCGCCACATCGAGGACATCCTTCAGCTGCCTGGCCTGGAAGCCGACTCGCGCGACTACTTCCGCGACGTCTACGACCACGCGATTCGGATCTCCGACCAGATCGACTCCTTCCGCGACCTCCTGCTCGGCAGCCGCGACGCCTACCTCTCGGTCACCTCCAACCGGCTGAACGAGATCTCCAAGCAGCTGACCGTGGTGGCGACGATCTTCCTGCCGCTCTCCTTCGTCGTCGGCTTCTTCGGCCAGAACTTCGGCTGGATGGTCAGGAACATCAACACCGCAGCGGACTTCTGGCTGATCGGCGGGGGCAGCATGGTGGTCTCCGTGCTGGTCCTGGTGATCTGGCTGCGCAGATCGTCATATGCGTGACCATCCCTGAAACTTCTCTGAGGGGGTTCAAAGGCCGCTCGGAATAGTCGATACTCACTTTTGGATGTCAACCGACGCGAAGAAGAGAGCGGCCCTTCTCGCCTGCGTCCCGATCGTCCTCGGCCTGGTCCCGGGCGTCGCCGCGGCCGCCTCGACCGAAGAAACGCCGCTGACGCCTGAACTGGTGACGCTGGCCGAACCGGCCGTGGCGACGGCGCCGGAAGCCCAGCAGGCGGAAGCGATCGGGGCGCCTGTCGAAGGCCCGGGCAGCCTCGTCCGCAAAGGCGAAGCGGTGGTGGTCGAAGCCCACTTCGAAGAAGGGGCACTGGCGCAGATCGCGGCGCTGGAAGCGGCGGGCGCGACGGTCCTCGAAGCCAGCAGCCGCTACCAGACCGTCGCCCTCGCGGTGGCGCCCGAAGACCTCGAAGCGCTGGCCGAAGTCCCCGGCCTAGAAGCGGTCGAGCCCTCGCGGGCGCCGGTCTTCTACGGGGCCGAAGCGAGCGCCGGCCCGACGACCTCGGTGGTCTCGAACGGCCTCTGCGAAGGCGGCTCGGTGATCAGCCAGGCGATGACCCAGCTGCGCGTCGCCGCCGCCCGCGGCGCCTTCGGCGCCCGTGGCGCCGGGCAGACGATCGGCGTCATCTCCGACTCCTTCAACACGGCGACCGAAGCGATCGGCGGCGGCCCGATCGCCACCCATGCCCACGAAGACGAAGTCACCAACGACCTGCCCGGCCCGGCGAGCACCTGCAGCGGCCAGCAGGTCCCGGTCAAGGTGTTCGCCGAAGGCCCGGCCGGCACGACCGACGAGGGTCGGGCGATGCTGCAGACGATCCACGATCTCGCCCCGCACGCCCAGCTGGCCTTCGCCACCGCCTACGCGACCGAACTCCAATTCGCCCACAACATCGAAGTGCTGGCGGCGCCGGTCAGCGCCGGCGGCGCCGGGGCGGATGTGATCGTCGATGACGTCGCCTACTACGAAGAACCCTTCTTCCAGGACGGCCCGGTCGCGGTGGCGATCAAGAACGTGACCGAAGCGGGGGTCACCTACCTGACCGCGGCGGGGAACAACAACCTGATCTCGCAGGGCAACGACTACGCCTCCTGGGAACGCGAAGAATTCCTCGATACGACCTGCCCCGGCGCAGTCGTCCCGTATGTCTTCGGAGCGAGTTCGAACTGCCTGAACTTCTCGCCGAACGCAACCGATGATCCGGCGTTCGGCATCACCGTCGCCCCCAAATCGAAGCTGGTGATCGACCTGCAGTGGGCGGAACCCTGGTACGGCGTCCATGCCGACTTGAACGCCTTCCTGCTCGACGCCAACGAAGAAGTAGTCATCGTCAAACAGACGAAAAAGAACGCCGGCTCGGGTGCGGTCCCGCAGCCGGTCGAACTGCTCTTCTGGGAAAACGAATCGACCCATCCGGTCGAAGTGAAGCTGGTGATCGACCGCTGCGTCGGCTTCTGCAACTTCGGTGCGGAATTCTTCGCCAAGCCGCGGGTCAAGTTCGCGCTGCTGGAGAACGGCGGCGGGGTCTCGAAAACGGAGTACCAGAAAGCGGAAGGGGGAGGGATCAAGATCGGGCCGACGATGTACGGACACGCCGGCACGGCCGGCGCGATCACCGTCGCCGCCGCCAACTACGAACAGTCCCCGACCGCACCGGTCGAACCGGAGAAATACACCTCGCGAGGGCCGGCGACCCACTACTTCGGTCCGGTCGTCAGCTCGAGCAAACCGGCGGCCGAACTGGCGAAACAGGAAGTGCTCGAACCGAGCGTGACCGGCACGGACTGCGCTTCGACCACCTTCTTCGCCAGCTTGCTCGCCGACGGGTGGCACTTCTGCGGCACCTCGGAGGCGGCCCCGCACGTCGCCGCCGTCGCCGCGCTGATGCGCCAGACGGAGCCTTCGGCGACGCCGAGCCAGATCCTCGCCGCGCTGAAATCCACCGCCACCCACTTCGTCGGTCTGAAAAAACCCTCGGCAGTCGGGGCGGGCCTGGTGAACGCGGAAGCCGCCATCCCGGCGGTCGGTGGCGTGCCGGTGAGCGACCCGGCCAGCGTCGTCGTCCCGGCGGTCGGCGAAACGACGCCGCCGACGCAGGGGACGGCGACGCCGCCGCCGGGATCCTCCAGCCCGCCCGCGAAGAAGAAGCACAAGCCGAAGGCGCGGATCGTCGCCCACCCGAAGGCCCTCGAAAAGACCCACAAGTCGAGCATCGTGGCGCGCTTCCGCTTCGCCGCCAACGAGGCGAGCGTGACCTTCTCCTGCCAGGTCGACAAAGCCTCCCAACGCCCCTGTGGCGCCCGCTACAAGCGCCGCTTCGGCATCGGCAGCCACGTGGTCAAGGTGCGCGCCGTCAGCTCCGCCGAACACGCCTCCTCCTCACCGGTGTCCTTCCGCTTCCGGGTCAAGCGCGTCGGTCGGTAGTCCGGGGGGATCGAGCGGGCCGCGGCTAAAGCCGCCGCCCCGCCGGTCGATACGGTCAAAAGATGCTTCGACGCCCGCGTTCCCGTACGTTCCTGCTGATCGCCGCCCTGCTCGGGGCGCTTGCCGCCCTCCTCGCTCCGGCCGCCGCGGCCGGCGCGGCGGAAGAGCCGTTGCTCTCCCCGGCGCTCGCCAAGTTGGCCGAACCGCGGATCGCGGCCCAGTCCGTCGCCGGCCAGGACGCCGCCATCGGCCTCTCGCCCTCCGGCCCCGGCAGCCTGATGCGGATCGGCGGCTCGGTGATCGTCGAAGCCCACTTCGACAGCGGCGCGATCGGCGCGATCCCGGCGGTCAAAGAAGCGGGGGCGCGGGTGATCGATGCCGGCCGCCGCTACCAGGCGCTGGCGCTCTCGATCGACCCGCGGGACCTCGACGCGTTGGCCGCCGTGCCCGGCGTCGAAGCCCTCACCGCGGCGGTCACGCCGCGCGTCTCCGCCGTCGGCGGCGCGAGCACCACGGCGGCGATCCCGTCGAACGGCCTCTGCGAAGGCGGCTCGGTCATCACCCAGGGGCTCGGCCAGCTGAATGTCGACCTCGCCCGGGCCAAATTCGGGCCCCGCGGGGCGGGGGAGACGATCGCGGTCCTCTCCGACTCGTTCAACTCGGCGAGCCCGGCGAACGGCCACCCGGTCGTCACCCATGCCGATGACGACGAAGTGACCAACGACCTGCCCGGCCCGGCGAGCACCTGCAGCGGCCAACAGATGCCGGTCAACGTGATCGCCGAAGCTCCGGCCGACATCGAACCGGCCAACCTCAGCGACGAGGGGCGGGCGATGCTGCAGGTGGTCCACGACCTCGCCCCGCACGCGCAGCTCGCCTTCGCCACCGGTGAGCCGACCGAACTCTCCTTCGCGCTGAACATCGAAAAGCTGGCGGCACCGGTCAGCGCCGGCGGTGCCGGGGCGGACGTGATCGTCGACGACCTCTCCTACTCGACCGAACCCTTCTACCAGGACGGCCCGGTCTCGGCGGCGATCAAACGTGTGACCGAAAAGGGCGTCCTCTACTTCAGCGCCGCGGCCAACGAAAACCTCTTCAACCCGGCGGGAGAAGAAATCTCCTCCTGGGAAGCGCCGAAATTCCGCTCCTCGACCGAATGCAGCCCGCAAGTCGAAGCCTTCCTGACCGCCGCGCTGGCGAGCGAAGGCAAAGGTCCTTATGAACCGGAATGCATGGACTTCGACCCGAGCGGCGGTGCCGTCGACACGCAATTTGGGATCACGGTCGAACCCGGGCGGCCTCTGTCGATCGACCTGCAGTGGGCGGAACCGCGCTTCGGGGTGAAAACCGACCTCTTCGCCTTCCTCGTCGAAGGCTCTGGGCCGAGTGAACAGATCGTCGCCGAAGGCGGCAACAACGAACTCGCCCCGGAAGCGGCGGTGCAGCTCGAATGGCCCAACAAAACGGCGACGCCACAGGAAGTCCGCCTGGTGATCGCCCGCTGCGCCGGTACCTGCAACCCGGAAGCGAGCACGACGCTCGACCCGCGGCTGAAGTTCATGCTGCTGGAGGACGGCTTGGGCGTCGTCGACACCGAGTACCCGAAAGGCAAAGTCGAAGGCACCGAAGACACCGTCGGACCGACGATCTATGGCCACGACGGCTCCGCCGTGGTGAACACGATCGCGGCGGTCAACTGGGCCGAATCGAACACGGCCCCGAAAGCGCCTGAGCCCTACTCCTCGCGCGGCCCGGTGACCCACTACTTCGGCCCGGTCGACGGGACCACCCCGGCCAAAAAACTGCCGTCGCCGGAAGTGCTCTCGAAGCCGGACATGACCGCGACCGACTGCGCCTCGACCACCTTCTTCGCGGAATTCCTCGCCGGGGTGGGTTGGGAGTTCTGCGGCACCTCGGAGGCGGCCGAGCACGCCGCCACGATCGCGGCGCTGATGCAGCAGTCGAATCCGCTCGCGACCCCGGCGCAGATCGTCAGCGCGATGAAGTCGACGGCGACCAAATTCACCGTGGTCAAATCGCCGTTCGAGGTCGGCGCGGGGATGGTCAATGCGCTCGCCTCGATGGAAGCCGTCGGTGCCTCGGTCGTCAACGACCCGCCCAGCTACGTCGTCCCCTCGCCGGCGGAAGAAGCAAAAGCCCCGGCGCCGACCGTGACGATCACCAAAGGCCCGAAAGCGCTCGGCAGGGAAAACCGGCCGATCTTCGAATTCGCCTCCAACCGGCCGGTTGCCTTCACCTGCCAGATCGACGGCGGCGCGACGCAGCCCTGCGCCTCCCCTTACGTGGTTCCGAGCGCGCTGGCCGAAGGCACGCACGGTTTCGTCGTCACCGGAACCGACGCCCAGGGCCGCCAGGGCTCGAGCGGCGTCTACGGCTTCACCGTCGACACCAAGGCGCCGAAGACGAAGTTCGTCGGCCATCCGAAGAAGGTGGTGACGACGAACAAGAAGACCGTTGGCCTCCGCTTCAGGCTGCAGGCGAACGAGTCACCGGTCACCTTCTATTGCCAGATCGACAAAGAACCGCTGCGGATCTGCGGGAAGTCGTTCAGCCACCGTTTCACCAAGGGCAAGCACGCGGTGCGGGTGCGGGCCAAAGACGAAGCGGGCAACCTGGCCGAAAAGCAGACCGTCTTCCACTTCCGCGTCAATCAGATTTCTCAGAAGCCTCGCCGCTAGCGGCGGCGCCTCCCGGGGAAGTCGCGTCGGCGGTGCCGGAGCGCCGGATGATCCAGTTGCCGACCAGCAGCAGGATCACCACCCCGACGACGGCGCCGATCACCGCCGGGTCAGTGAAGCGGATCCCTTCCAGGCGGGTGCCGAAGTAGACCGCCAGGGCGGTGATCGGCAGGAAGCCGACCGCGGTGGTCCAGCAGTAGCGGCGGAAGGGGACCCGAGCAGCGCCCGCGGCGGCCGAGATCAGGCTGAAGGGGACGATCGGCAGCAGGCGCAGGGCGATCAGCAGGGTGACGCCGCCGCGTTCGACCATCCGCTCGAAGCGGGCGAAACGGGCGGCGCCGAACCAGCGGTCGAGCAGTGGCCGGGCGACCCCGGTGCCGAACCAGTAACAGACGATCGCCGAGATCATCCAGCCGATCACGACGATCCCGAGGCCGCCGAAGAAGCCGTAGGCGAAGCCCGCGGCGGCGTTGACGATCTCGGCCGGGTAGGGGACGACCGAGTGGATGACGCCGAGGCCGATGATGATCAGCGGGCCACCGGCGCCGAGGGACTTGATCTGGCGGCGGACTTCGGAGGTTTCGCCGTGGATCGCGGCGATCGCGGCATGGCGCAGGGCGGGGACGGCGAAGACCAGGACCGCGATCAGCAGGCAGGCCGCGGCGGTGATCCCGATCTCCAGCCAGGGCAGGCCGGCGTGCTCGCGCGGCTCCTCGGCCGCGGCTGCCGCCGGGGCCTCTTTCGTCTCTTCGGCCACCGCCGCCAATGTGCCACACCCGGAGGCGCGGCAGGTGAACTATCGACTCAGGCCGGTTCGGCGGCGCCGCGCAGACGGTCGGCGAGGCCGGAGTGGCGACCGCCGCTCTCGCCGCGGTTGACGGCGGCGGCGAGCGCCGCCGAGTCCCCCACCAGGACGCAGTCTTTCCGCGCCCTGGTGATCGCCGTGTAGAGCAGCGGCCGGCTCAGCATCCGCGTGTGGGAGCGGTGGCAGACGGCGACCACGACCGGCACCTCGCAGCCCTGCGCCTTGTGGACCGAGATCGCGTAGGCCAGTTTCAGCGTCGCCGTCTCCGAGTAGGGCATCACCAGGGTGCCGCCCTCGTCGGTGTCGACGACGATCTGTTCTTCGTCCGGGTCGTCGGAGCGGAGGAAGACGATCGAGCCGTTCATCAGCCCCAGCTCGTGCGAGTTGCGGGTCTGGATCAGCCGGTCGCCGATCCGGAAGCGGCCGCCGACGGCGTTCTTGCCGTCCGGGTTCAGGCGCCCCTGGAGGCGCTCGTTCAGCGCGTCGATCCCGACCGGCCCGCGGTACATCGGGGCCAGGGTCTGGACCTCGCGGATCGGATCGACGCCGAAGCTCTCCGCCGCCCGCTCGGCGACCACCTCGACCACCGTCGCCAGCGCCCGGTCGGGTGCCGGGCGCTCGATGAAGAAGAAGTCGCGATCCTGCTCGGGACCGGGCTCGAGGTGGGGCGGGCGGCCCTGGTTGATCTCGTGGGCGGCGGTGGTGATCATCGAGCGGGCCGCCTGGCGGAAGATCTGGGTCAGCCGCACCACCGGCGCCGCGCCGGCGGCGATCAGGTCCTCGAACGGCTTGCCCGCGCCGATCGGCGGCAGCTGGTCGGCGTCGCCGACGAAGACCACGTGGGTGGTCTCGGCCAGCCCTTCGAGCAGCACCTCGCAGAGGCGCAGATTCAGCATCGAGGACTCGTCGACGATCACCAACTCGACCGGCAGCGGCCGGCCGGGGCCGAAGCCGGGGTCGCCGCCGGGGATCCATTCGAGCATCCGGTGGATCGTCTGCGCCTCGTGGCCGGTGGTTTCCTGCAGCCGGCGGGCGGCGCGGCCGGTCGGCGCGCAGAGGGCGATCTTCGCGCCCGCGTCTTCGGCGGCGGCGACGATCGCCGTCGTACAGCGGGTCTTGCCGACGCCGGGGCCGCCGGTGAGGACCGAGACGCGGGCCTCGAAGGCACCGCGCACCGCCGCCCACTGCTCATCGGTCATCTCGTCGTCGGGGTCGTTCTCGCCCGGGTCGTGGTCGAGCTGAGGCGGCGCGGCGAGCCGGCGGGCCAGCGTCGCGGCAACCGCGCGCTCGCTTTCCAGGGTCAGCTCGCGGTAGACGCGGCCTTCCTCGTCGACCAGCCCGCGCGCCGCGGCCAGCACCGCCGGGTCGGGGACGAGGCCGATCAGCTTGGCGGTGCGCGCCGCCAGCTCCTCCATCGGCAGGAAGCTGTTGCCGCCCTGTTCGGCCTCGCGCAGGGCGTAGACGGCGGCCGCCTGGGCGCGCTTGTCGGACTCCGGCGGCACGTCGGCGGCGAGCGCGATCTTGTCGGCGCGGGCGAAGCCGACCCCCTCTACCTCGGTCAGCCGGTAGGGGTCCTCGTGCAGGATCGTGGTCGAGCGCTCGCCGTAGCGGGCGTGGATCGGGGCGGCCAGGTGGGCGAGCCCGTGGGGGGCGAGCTGGACGTGCAGCTCGCGCACGGCGCGGCTCTCGTGCCAGGACTGGGTCGCGGCGGCGGCCTGGTCGACGCTCACCCCCTTCAGCGCGGCGAAGGTGCGCTGGGGATCGCGGGCGATCACCCGCATCACCTCCTCGCCGTGGGTGTCGCAGAGCGCTTCGGCCCGCTTCTTGCCGATGTGGCGCAGGGAGGTGAGGTAGGCGACCTGGCCCTCGCGGTCGGCGGGGTCGAGCGGCAGGGCGCCCTGGGCGCGCAACTGGCGGCCGTAGCGCGAGTGGGTCTGCCACTCGCCGCTCACTTCGGCCCGGTCGCCGGCGTTCAGGTGGGCGACCGGGCCGACCAGGGCGAAGCCGTCGCCGCCGCCCGTCTCCTGCACCTCGAGCACCGCGTAGCCGTCGTCTTCGGCGCGGAAGATCACCCCGAGGACCTCGACCGTGCCGGTGTAGGAGGCGGCGTCGGCGTCGAACAGGGTGGCGGTGCGCATCACCCTCCCAAAGCTAGTCGGAGGCGAGGCGGGAGGGTTCGGTGTAGCGTCGGGGCCATGGCAAGTTGGGCAGAAATCGAGCGCGAGGCGCCGGATCTGGCGCGTGACGCGCGCAATTTGCTCGAGGCGCACGTCCATAAGACCATGGCGACCGTGCGCGCCGACGGCTCGCCGCGGATCAGCGGGATCGAGGCGAAGTTCATCGACGGGGACCTCTGGTTCGGCTCGATGCCCGGATCGCGGAAGAGCGCCGACCTGGCCCGCGACCCGCGCTTCTCGCTCCACAGCGGTTCCGACGACCCGCCCGAGTGGGGCGGCGACGCGAAGCTCTCCGGTCTCGCCGACGAGGTCGACGACCTCGACCGCAAGCGGGAGATCTTCAAGGCGATGGGGGCGGAGGAGGTGCCCGACGACTCGGTGCTCTACCGCGTCGACGTGCGCGAGCTGGCGGTGACGCGGCTGACCGAGGCAAAGGACGAACTGGCGATCGCCTGGTGGACCGAGGCGGGCGGCGCGCGGTCGATGACGCGGAAATGAGCGCGGGGCCGAGCGAGGCCGAGCCGAGCGGCGCGGGGGAGGGGACCGCTGCCGACCTGGCCGCCGCGGCGGCGGCGCTGCCCTGGATCGACGAGCACGGCGGCGAGATCGCGGCGCCGGTGAGCGCCGTCTGGCCGGCGCTGCTGCGCACGGTCGAGCGGATGAGTGCGGGGGCGGCGGCGCCCCGCTACGCGCGGGCGGTCGGCTGCGCCGACACCGAGGCGGGCGGGCCGCGGCCGCTCGAGGTCGGCTCGACCGTCCCCGGCTTCCACGTCGCCGCGCTGACCCCGGAGCGCCTGCTTGTCCTGGCCGGCTCCCACCACTTCTCCGATTACGCGCTGAGCTTCCGGCTCGAACCGCTGGGCGCCGTGCGGACCCGCGTGGTCGCCGAGACCCGGGCCGTCTTCCCCGGCTTCAAGGGGCGTGTCTACCGGGCGCTGGAAATCGGCACCCGCATGCACGTCCTGGTCGTCCGTCGCGTCCTGCGTGGCGTCTCCCGGAGGGTCGAGTCGGCCCCGTCCGCGGGCTCCTGATGGGCCGCGCCCCGTCTCGGCAGCCAGCCGGCCTCTGCGACTCCTGTCGTCACCAGAAACTGGTCCCCAACACGCGCGGCTCGGTCTTCTCGCTCTGCGAGCGCTCGCGGACCGAACCCGACTTCCCCCGCTACCCCCGCCTCCCGGTCGCCCAATGCCCCGGCTTCGAACCCCGCCCCCTCGGTGAGTTCGCAGAAAACCGCGATAGCCGCAGATAACTGCGAACTCACCAGGGCTTGCGCGGATGCGTTCGCACTTATCCCCGCTATGCGGGGATAAGTGCGAACGCACTCGGGGGTGGAGTGGGGGTTAGGGCATTTTCGGGTCGGGGCCGCCGATTTCGCTCGGGGCCGGCGCCGTGTAGACGCGGCCGGGGACGCCGCCCAGGACCAGCAGCCGGATCCCGTCCGGGCCCGCCCAGACCTTGCGTTTCGCCGTCGGTCCGACGCGGGCGATGTGGTCGGCGTCGAGCGGCATCCGCTCGCCTTCGACCTCCAGCTCGCCGCTGCCCCGTAGTGCCAGGAAGACCTCCTCCTGGTCGTCGTGGGTGTGGTCGTGGGCGGGATAGGAGTCGAAGGAGGGCGGCAGGTCGATCACCTGCATCCCGAACGACTCCACCCCGAGCTCGGCGCGCGCCCGTTTGAAGCTGCCGAACAGGGCGGCGTCCATCTCGTCGATCCGTTTCACCACGTATTCCCCCATCGTTCCCTCCTGCTTAGTACGAACGTTCGTGCTTTTTTATATCCTTTGGGAGTGGCCGGTGCAACCGAGGCGAAAGAGACCAAAGGGGCTCGCACCCGCGCCGCCATCCTCGAGCGAGCGGTTGACCTCGCCTCGGTCGAGGGCCTCGAGGGGCTGACGATCGGCCGCCTCGCCGGTGAGCTGGGGATGAGCAAGAGCGGCCTCTTCGCCCACTTCGGCTCCAAGCTGGACCTGCAGCTGGCGACGGTGGGCGCTGCCGCCGACCGCTTCCGGCGGGTCGTGATCGAGCCCTCGCTGGCCGCCCCCGACGGCGGGCCGCGTCTGCGGGCGATGGCCGAGCACTACTTCGACTACCTGGAGACCTTCACCGGCGGCTGCTTCTGGGGCGCCACCGCGAGCGAGTACGACGACCGCCCCGGCCCGGTCCGCGACGCGATCGCCGCGACCATGGAGCTCTGGCTCGCCGAGCTGACCCGCCAGGCGACCATCGCCGGGATCGGCGATCCTGACCGCTACGCCTTCGAGCTCTACGCGGTCGTGATGGGCGCCAACTCGCGCTTCCGCCTCAGCCGCGACCGCCGGGTGTTCGACCTCGCCCGCGCCGCACTCGCGCGGCTCGAGGCCGAACTGCCTGGCGCCTAGGCCGATTCTTCGGGGCTGGCTGGGGGGACGGGTAAGGGACGCGGCCATCTCGGTGGCGACCCGGGCAGGCTGTGGCCGCCGCCGAGATGGCCGGCTCTGTGGGAGAGGCGACGGTGCAGGCCCCGGGCGGGATCTGGAGGAGGTCTCGTGACGAAGGCGTCGGGAACGTCACAGACCGTCCTCGTATTCGAACGG
>DATEDJ010000206.1:0-3587 GCA_035281725.1 Solirubrobacterales bacterium | reverse complement strand
TCTCGGCGGCGGCCTCAGCCCGCCCGGGTCGCCGCCGAGAGGGCCGCGTCCCTTACCCGTCCCTTGCCCGTCCCTTACCCGGCCCCCGTCGGCCGCCCGCCCTCGGCGCCGGCCCGCCGGAGGATGTCGCGCAGGGCTCGTTGGTCGGCCGGCGAGAGATCCTTGACCCAGGCGGGCGGCTTGAACATCTCCTCGACCGCCCGGGCACGCAGTCGTTCACCGGCGGCGGTGAGCTCGACCACCTTGACCCGCCGGTCGCCCGCGGACGGCTTGCGTTCGGCGAGGTCGCGATCTTCGAGGGCGTCGACGATGCCGGTGACGTTGGAGGGGTCGCAGCGCAGGTGCTCGGCCATCCGTCCCATCGTCTGCGGCTGCTCGAGGAGGCGGAGCGCCCCCAGCTGCGGCGGCGTCACGCCCAGCTTGTGAGCGATCTCGATGAAGCGAGGCGGGTAGACGAGGGGGACGAGCAGGCCCCAGGCCTCGGTGGCGATGTCCTCGCTCGGGGCGGATTTGGGGTTGACCTTCGGAACCATGAAGCTATAGTACCGTAATCTTTGATAGCCTCAACTTTCGAGGCAACCAAGCATCGGAGGAACGATGGCCGCAGGCAGCGCAGCGAAAGGGTCGACGGACGGCGCCGGGATCGAAGCCGTCGGCCTCGTGCGCGAGTTCAAGAAAGGGCCGCGCGCGGTGGACGGGATCGACCTGCGGGTCGAGGCGGGCGAGATCTACGGCTTCCTCGGTCCCAACGGCGCCGGCAAGTCGACCACGGTGCTGATGCTGACGACCCTCCTCCCGCCCACCGAAGGCACCGCCCGGGTAGCGGGATTCGACATCGTCACCGAAGGGCCGCGGGTGCGCTCCGCGATCGGCGCCGCCCTGCAGGAAGCGGCGCTCGACCCGCTCCTGACCGGCAACGAGCACATGCGGCTGCAGACGGCGCTCCACGGCCTCGGCAAGTCGGAGCGCGAAAAGCGCGGCGCCGAGCTGCTCGACCGGGTCGGGCTCACCAAAGCCGCAGACCGCAAAGTAGGCGGCTACTCGGGCGGGATGAAACGACGGCTCGACCTGGCCCTCGCCCTCGCCCACGAACCGCGGATCCTCTTCCTCGACGAGCCGACCACCGGCCTCGACATCCAGAGCCGCACCGCCCTCTGGGAGGAGGTGGCGCGCCTCGCCGCCGAGGACGGGGTCACCGTCTTCCTCACCACCCAGTACCTGGAGGAGGCCGACGTGCTCGCCGATCGGGTCGGCATCATCGACCACGGCCACATCGTCGCCGAGGGCACCCCGGCCGAGCTGAAGGCCGAGATCGGCCGGCCGACGGTCGAAGCGGTGCCGTGTAATCCGGACGAGCGCGAGCACACCGCCACCGTTCTCGCCCGCTTCGGCGCGCCTGCCGACGGCAGCACCAAAGGCGCCGCGGTCCTCCTCTCCGACGGCGATTCGGGGCTGGCCGAGGTGGTGCGGGCACTCGACGCCGAGGGCATCGCGATCGAGACCCTCCAGCTGCACGCCCCCTCGCTCGACGACGTCTTCCTGGCCAAGACCGGCCGCAGCCTGGAGGGCGCCGAAGAGGCCGTCGAGGAGGCCGAGGACACCCGCGCCGAAACGGCCGAGGTGGCATGAACGGCACCCTCACCACCCAGGTCGGGCAGCTTGCCCACCGCTCGGTCGTGCGGACCCTGCGCCAGCCGGCGCAGATCGTCCCGGCGCTGATCTTCCCGCTCTTCCTCCTGGCGGTGAACTCGGGCGGGCTGAAAAGCGTCACCAACCTGCCCGGCTTCCCGACCGATTCCTACCTCACCTTCGCCCTCGCGATCACCTTCATGCAGGGGGCGCTGTTCTCGGTGATGAACTCCGGCACCGACCTCGCCCGCGACATCGAGACCGGCTTCCTCAACCGCATGGCGCTGACCCCGCTGCGCGGCGCGGCGCTGCTCAGCGGGCTGCTCGCCGGCTCGCTGATGCTGGGACTGCTGCAGGCGCTCGCCTACCTGATCGTCGGCCTCGCCTTCGGCGCCGAACTGACCGCCGGGGTCGGCGGCTTCTTCGTCATCATCGCCCTCTCGGTGACGATCACCGTCGCCTTCGGCACGATCGGCATGTTCGCCGCCCTGCGGACCGGCTCCGGCGAGGCGGTCCAGGGCCTCTTCCCGGTCTTCTTCGTCTTCCTCTTCCTCTCCTCGATGGCGCTGCCGCTGGATTTGATCCAGACCTCCTGGTTCCACACCGTGGCGACGATCAACCCGGTCTCCTACCTGCTCGACGCGTTCCGCTCGCTGCTGATCGAAGGCTGGGAGCCGGGCAAGATCGCCCTCGGCTTCGGCATCGCGCTGGCGATCGGGACGATCGGCATGCTGGCCGCGTCGAGTGCCCTGAAGACGAGGCTGGTGCGCACGTGAGCCCCGCCGAGCACCGCCCCACGGCCGGCTTCCGCGCCGTCTCCAAGGCCGTGGCCTGGCGCAGCATCCATAACTTCCTCCACAATCCAGCGCTGCTGATCCCGGCGCTGATCTTCCCGCTCTTCTTCTTCGCCTCCTTCGCCGGCGGGCTCTCTGCTGTCGGCAACGTCCCCGGCTTCGACTTCCCGACCGGCTACACGGCCTTCCAGTACGTCTTCGTGCTGATGCAGTCGGCCGCCTTCGGCGGCGTCTTCACCGGCTTCGGCATCGCCCGTGACTTCGAGACCGGCTTCGGCCGCCGCTACCTGCTGGCCGCCACCGACCGCCGCGGGATCATCGCCGGCTACGGCATCGCCGCCCTGCTCCGCGCCTTCGTCACCTGGTCCGTCCTGACCGCGATCGCGCTCATCGCCGGGATGCAGATCGACGGCTCCGGAGTCGACCTCGTCGGCATGTACACGCTGGCGATCCTGGTCAACATCACCGCCACGCTGTGGGCCTCGGGAGTGGCGCTGCGGGTGCGCTCGATCCAGGGCGGCCCCCTGATGCAGTTGCCGATCTTCCTGATCCTCTTCCTCGCCCCCGTCTACGTGCCCCTCTCCCTGCTCAGCGGCTGGATCCACGCGGTCGCCTCGGTCAACCCGGTGACCGCTCTCCTCGAGGCCGGCCGCGGCTTCATCTCCGGCGACCCGACCGTGATCGGCCTCGCCTTCGCCCTCGGCATAGTCCTCCCGATCGTGTTCGCCCTCTGGTCGCGCGGGGGCCTGCGGCGGGCGGAAGCGGCGGGGTAGACGGAGAAGCTGTCGCCTCGGGCCTCGGCGGACGGGGAAGCTGGCGCCTCGCGGCTGATGGGCGACCCCGGCGGGCTATGGCCGCCCATCAGCCGCCGGGCGGGGGAAGTTTCGAAGAGGACCGGGTTTCGGGACGAAGGCGTAAGGGTCCCGCCCGGGCTGCGTGACGAACCCGACGCACACGCCCCGGGCGGTCGTCCTTTCCCACCCCTCCCGAGCCGCGGTCGTCCTTACCCACCCCTCCCGAGCCGCCGCGGTCGTCCTTACCCACCTATAGCGCCGGTTAGGACGACCGCGCCTGGGGGGCCGCCGGTTAGGACGACCGCGTGGCTCCGGGTCCCTTGCTTCGCCTCCCGAGGAGCCGTGGATGCCGGGCCGACCTCAGAAGACC
>DATEDJ010000205.1:0-17865 GCA_035281725.1 Solirubrobacterales bacterium | reverse complement strand
GACCCAAGTCGCGCGGATCGAGTTCCTGGCCACGGCGACCGAGGCCGAGGCTCTGCTGGCCGAGCAGCAATTCATCAAGCGTCACCGGCCGCGCTTCAACATCCGCCTGCGCGACGACAAGTCCTACCCCTACGTCGGCGTCAGCCTGGACGAGGAGTATCCGCGCGTCTACTTCACCCGCGAACGGCATCGTCCCGGCCGCGCTTACTTCGGCCCGTTCTCGAGCGCCAAGCGCCTGCGCGAGACCCTCGACCTGCTCGGCAAGCTGTTCCAGTTCCGCACCTGCGAGGGCCCGGAGCCCGGGCGCCGCTCCGGCAGCCCCTGCCTCGACTACTACATCAAGCGCTGCGGGGCGCCCTGCGTCGGCCACGTCTCCCAGGAGGAGTACCGGCGCAACATCGACGCGATCATCGACTTCCTCTCCGGCCGCTACCGCCAGGTCGAAAAGGAGCAGGAAGCGAAAATGGGCGAGGCCGCCGGGGCGGAGGAATTCGAGCGGGCGGCGATCTACCGCGACCGGCTGAAAGCGATCCGCTCACTGTTCGAGCGCCAGCGCGTCGCCGGCGGCACGGTCGGCACCGCCGACCTGATCGGCGTCGCGGTCGAGGGCGCCGACGCCAACGCCCAGGTCTTCCAGGTCCGCGACGGGATCCTCGCCGAGCGCCAGAGCTTCTACCTCGAGAACGAAGGCGAGCGCGACCTCGCCGAGGTGACCGAGGAGTTCATCGGCCAGTACTACTCGGCCTCGCCTTCGATGCCGAAGACGATCATCGTCGGCCCCTACCTGCGCGAGCGCACGGCGCTGATCGCCGAGGCGCTGAGCGAGCGGCGCGGCTCGCCGGTCGAGGTCCGCGCCGCCGAGCGCGGCGACAAACGCCGCCTCCGCGAGCTCGCCGAGCGGAACGCCCAGCTGGCCCTCGACCAGGACCGCCTGCGCCGCGAGCACCGCCGCGCCCGCCGGGTCGAGAGCCTCAGCTCGCTTGCCGAGGCGCTCGGCCTCGACGAGCTGCCGGTCCGCATCGAGGGCTTCGACATCTCGACGATCGGCGGCGAGCACACCGTCGCCTCGATGGTCGTCTTCGAGGGCGGCGCGCCGAAGAAGTCCGACTACCGCCGCTTCAAAGTGCGCGGCGACCTTCGGGAGGCCGGAAGTGTCGGCCCCGATGATTTTGCCTCGATGGAGGAGGTGCTGACCCGGCGGCTGAACCGCTACCTCGAACAGGTCGACCTCTCCCCGCACGACGGCAAACGCGACGCCAGCTTCTCGGCGCTTCCCGCGGTGATCATGATCGACGGCGGCAAAGGCCAGCTCGCCGCCGGGATGCGCGCCCTGCAGCCGTTCGCCGACCTCGGCGTGACGATCCTCAGCCTCGCCAAGCGCGAGGAGGAAGTCTTCCTCCCCGGCCGCGCCGACCCGATCGAGCTGCTGCGTGAGTCGGAGGCCAACCAGCTCCTGCAGCGGGTCCGCGACGAGGCCCACCGGTTCGCGATCGAACACCACCGCGGCCGCCGCGACCGGGCGATGACCGGCTCCGTGCTAGACGACCTGAAAGGGATCGGCCCGGTCCGCAAGCGCGCCCTGCTGCAGCATTTCGGCTCCCCCGAGCGGCTGCTCGCCGCCACCCGCGAGGAACTGGAGTCGGTGCCCGGCCTCCCTGGCAAAGTAGGGCGGGAGATCCACGAGCAGCTGAACCGAATTGGCTAGTAAGACCGACACCCCGCAGGAGGCGCAGGCGCGCCGCGAGATGAGCCTGGTGATCATCACCGGGCACTCCGGGGCGGGCAAGTCGGAAGCGATCGCCGCCTTCGAGGACGGCGGCTACTTCTGCGTCGACAATCTGCCGCCGCGGATGATCGCCGGGCTCGGCGAGCTTTTCATCCACGAGGGCTCCGGGGTCGAGCGCTCGGCGATCGTCTCCGACGTGCGCGGCGGCGAGTACTTCGACGACCTGCTGCAGGTGCTCGACGACCTCGAACGCAACGGGCCGGAGCCGAAACTGCTCTTTCTCGAGGCCGACGAGGAGACCCTGCTCGACCGCTACAAGGAGACCCGCCGCCGCCACCCGCTGGCCCCGGAAGGGCGGATCGTCGACGGGATCCGGGCCGAGCGGGAGATGCTGGCGCCGCTGCGCGAGCGCGCCGACATCGTCATCGACACCACCGACCTGACCGGCCACGAACTGCGCCGCCGCATCTCCGAAGACCTGCTCGGCAGCGAGCGGCACGGAAAACTCGCCCTCACCCTGCTCACCTTCGGCTTCAAGAACGGGCCGCCGCGCGACGCCGACCTCACCCTCGACGTCCGCTTCCTGCCCAATCCCCATTACGACCTCGAGCTGCGACCGCTGACCGGGCAGGACGAGGTGGTCCGCCAGTACGTCGAGTCGGGGACCCAGGCGGGCGAGTTCTACGGCCGGCTGATGCCGCTGCTCGAGTTCCTCGTCCCCGCCTACGTGGCCGAGGGCAAGAGCCACCTGACGATCGCGATCGGCTGCACCGGCGGCCGCCACCGCTCGGTCACCGTCGCCGACCGGATCCGGCGGGACCTGGAGCAGCGCGACGACGTGGTCGTCCGGGTTAAGCACCGCGACGTCGACATCCACGAGTAGCTGTTCCTTATGCCCCGGGGGCTTGCCCCCGGGACGGGCAAGGGACGGCGAGGTGCGGGGCCCCGTGCGGGTCTCGCCGGAGGGACGTGACGAAGGCGCCGGGAACGTCACCTTCACCCAGGAGAGGCGTCACGTCTGTCACGGGTCCGTTCAGTGCGTTCGCAGTAATCCCCGCTATGCGGGGATTACTGCGAACGCACCCGGGTCGGCGTCGTGGAGGTGTGACGCCTCTCCGCGCAAGCGAACGGAGCTTGCGCACTTCTCGCCTGACCTTCCGTCCTGGCCGCCGAATCAACGCATCCAGCTGGCGTGGCTCGAAATCTTATTGCCTTTTAAGATAAGCTCCCTTCTAGATGACGGCGATCAAGCGTGAGACGAGTCAGGTGAAGGCGGAGTTCTTCCGCACCCTCGGACATCCGATCCGGGTGCGGGTGATCGGCCTGTTGAGGGACGGCGAGATGACCGTCGGGCAGTTGCAGGCCGAGCTCGGGATCGACTCCAGCGGAGCTTCCCAGCACCTCGCCGCGATGCGCCGGGCCGGGATCCTCGAGGCGCGCAAGGAAGGCACGAGCGTCCACTACAGCGTCCGCGACCCGCGCATCTTCCAGATGATGGAGAGCGCGCGGCAGGTGATCGGGTCGCATCTGGAGGAAGCCAACGCGCTCTTGGGGGAGCTGGGGGAGGAGGCGCCCGGGGAAGGCGCCTCGTCGACGAAGACCCGGTCGCGTTAGGTCCAGCGAGTTGGGCATAGCCGAAGCGGTGGCGGTCCTCGGGGCCGTCGCACTCCTCGTCGGGACGGGCGGGCCGCTGCTGCGGCTCCCGACCGGCGTCGCCTTGGGCCTCCAGGCCCTCGGGATCGGCCTGGCCGGCGCCGCCGGCGCGGTGGTGTTCTGCGGCGCGGCGCCGATCGGCGCGGGCTTCCACGACGGGCTCGCGCCGGCGCTCGGCGTCGACGGCCTCAGCGGCTTCTTCCTCGCGACGATCGCGATCGTCGCCCTGCCCGCCCTCGCCTACGGTCGCGAATACCTCCGCGGCGCCCCCCGCGAACGCTGGCTGGTCGCCCTCGGCGGCCTCTTCCTGCTCGCGCTCGGCGGTGTCGTCACCGCCCGTGACGCCTCGATCTTCCTCGCCGCTTGGGAGCTGATGACGCTGGCCCCGGCGGCGGCGATCCTCGTCCGCCGCGCCGACGCCGAGGTCCGCCACGTCGTCTTCGTCTACCTCGCCGTCACCCATCTCGGCGGCACCGGGGTCTGGATCTGCATGCTGGCGCTCGCCCACTACGGCGCCTTCACCGACCCGGGGGCGTTCGCTCAGCAAGGGGCGGCGGTGCAGACGCTGGTGATCGTCGCCGCGCTCGTCGGCTTCGGGACGAAGGCGGGGTTGATGCCGCTCCACGCCTGGCTGCCCCGCGCCCACCCGGTCGCCCCGAGCAACTTCTCGGCGCTGATGTCGGGGGTGATGGTCAAGGTCGCGATCTACGGCCTCGTCCGCGTCCTGTTCGAGTGGGCGGCGCCGGTGCCCCTCTGGGTCGGGATGACGCTGCTGGCCGCCGGCCTGCTCTCGGCCCTCGGCGGGGTCCTCTTCGCCCTCGTCCAGCGGGACCTGAAGCGCCTGCTCGCGTTCAGCTCGATCGAGAACGTCGGTATCGTCACGCTCGGGCTCGGCGCCGCGATCGTCTTCCTCTGGTCGGGCGACCGCACCTGGGCGGCCCTCGCCTTCGCCGCGGCGCTCCTCCACGTCCTCAACCACGCCGTCTTCAAGAGCCTCCTCTTCCTCGCCGCGGGCTCCTTCGAGCGCGCCGTCGGCTCGCTCGAGCTCGACCGCCTCGCCGGCCTCCTGCGGCGGATGCCGTGGACCGGGGCCGCCTTCCTCGTCGGTGCCGCGGCGATCGCCGGGGTGCCGCCGCTGAACGGGTTCGTCTCCGAGTGGTTGACGCTGCAGGCGCTCGTCCACGCCGCCTTCGGCCCGGCGCTGGGGACGGGGCTGGCGGGCGGGGTGGCCGCCGCGGGCCTCGCCGCCACCGCCGCGATCGCCCTCTTCTGCTTCGTCAAGGCGACCGGGCTGGTGCTGCTGGGGGCGCCGCGGCGGCCGGCGGCGGCGACGGCGGTCGAGCCCGGCACGGCGATGCGGCTCGCCCCGCTCTGCCTGGCCGCCGGATGCGTCGCCCTCGCCGCGGTGCCCGGGCTCCTGCTCCCGGCGCTGGTCAAGCTGGCTCCGGGGGCTCCGGTGGTGGCCGCCCACCCGGCGCTCGAGGTGCCGGGGACCGGCTCGCTGCCCTCGCCCTGGCTCTTGCTCGGCATCGTCGTCCTGACCGCCGTCGCCTGGCGCCTGCGCGGCAAGCGCCGCGCCGCGCCGGTTCCCGCCTGGGCCTGCGGCCAGCGGGTCGAGCCGGCGCTTCAATGGACCTCGGCGGGCTTTACGAAGCCGCTCGTCCTCGTCCTGCAGGCGCTGCTGCGGCCGCAGCGCGAGGTCGAGGTCACCCGCCGCAGCGGGCTGGTCAGCTCGGTCTCCTACCGCGGCGAGATCCCGCACCGCTTCGACACGCACCTCTACCGGCCGCTGCGATCCCGCGCCCTCGCCGCCGCCGCGGTCGTGCGCCGGATCCAGTCGGGCAGCGTTCGCGCCTATGCCGCCTATCTCCTGGCACTGGTCCTGACGATGCTGGTCCTGCTGCGGATCGGGGCGATCGGATGACCGTCGTCGCCGCTCTGGTCCAGGTTCTCGGCGGACTTGCCCTGGCCCCCCTGCTGCCCGGGGCGGTGCAGTCGCTGAAGGCGCGGCTGCAGGGCCGGCGCGGCCCCTCGCCATTGCAGCCGTATCGCGAGCTGCGCCGGCTCTGGGGCAAGAGCGGGGCGGACCCGCAGCCGACCACGATCGTCTACCGCCTGGCGCCCTGCGTCGTCGCGGCGGCGACCGCGCTCGCCCTGCTCCTCATCCCGATCGCCGGGCTGGCACCCGACTGGTCGTTGGGCAACGACGCGCTGGTCCTCGTCGGACTGCTCGCCCTCGGCCGCTTCGCGCTCGCCGCGGCGAGCTGGGACACCGGCTCCAGCTTCGCCCTGATGGGATCGAGTCGCGACCTCACCTTCGCCGTCTTCGCCGAGCCGTTGCTGCTGCTCGCCCTCGTCGTCGCCGCACTGCCCGCCGGCAGCACCGACCTGGTGGCGATGACCGCGACCGCGGCCGGCTCCGGGCCCTGGGGCGAGCCCGCGCACTGGTGCGGGGCGGCCGCCTTCGCGCTCGTCGTCCTGGTCGAGACGGGTCGCCAGCCGATCGACAATCCCGACACCCACCTCGAGCTGACGATGATCCACGAGGGACCGCTGCTGGAGTACGCGGGGCGCGACCTGGCGCTGCTCGAGTGGAGCGCCGCCGCCCGCCACTGGATCGTCCTCGTGCTCGCGGCGGAGCTCTTCGGCCCGCATTGGGGCGGCTTCTGGGCGCAGCTCGGCTGGCTCGCCGTCGGCGTCGCGGTGCTCTGCGCGGCGCTCGCGGTGACCGAGACGGCGCAGGCGAAGATGCGGATCCTGCGGGCTCCCGGCCTGATCGCCGGCGGCTGCGCCTTGGCGCTGGTCGGGTTGGCGAGCGCGCTGGTCGGAGGGCTCGTGTGAGCGCCGCGGTGGCCGCCCTCGTGGCGCTCGGCTTCGGCGTGATTGTGGTGCGGCGGCGCAGCCTCGCCACCGGCCTCGTCGCCCTCCAGGGGCTGGTCCTCGGCGTCACCGCGCTCGCGCTCGAGGGCGGCGACAGCAGCGCGATGGCGGTCGCCGGGGCGATCCTGATCGTCCGCGCCGCGGCGATCCCGGTGCTCCTCGTCTTCGCCCGTCGCCGCACCCCCGAGCGGACGTTGGTGGCGCCGACGACCTCGGTGGCGACGCGGCTAGTCCTCGCCACCGCGGTCGTCCTCGTCGCGGTCGCCGCGACGCCCCCGCTCGGCCTCGGCGACCGGGTCGCCGAGCATGGCGCCGTCGCCCTGCTCTGCCTCGGGATCACGGCCGTCGCCGTCCGCCGCCCGGCCATCCTCCAGGTCCTCGGCATCCTGGTCGCCGAGAACGGCGTCTACCTGTTGGCCGTCGCGGTGCCGGGCGGCGTCCCCGCCGTGGTCGAGCTCGGGGTGCTCGTCGACCTCGTCCTCGTCGTCACCGTCGCCACCGCCTTCGCCGGCAAGATCCACGAGCGCGTCGGCAGTGGCGACACCGACCTGTTGCGGGGACTACGTGACTGAGGCGCTGCTGATCGCGCAGCCGGCGGTGCCCGTGGCGACTGCCGGGCTCGTCCTCCTGGCGCCGAGCGGACGGGTCGCCGACCGGCTCAACCTCGCCGGCGCCGTCCTCACCGCGGCGATCGCGACGACCCTCGTCGTGCTCGCCTTGACCGCGGCACCCGGCGCCGCGGCCGCCGGCAGCTGGCTCACCCTCGACGTCGCCGCGGGCGTCTTCCTCGCGCTCGCCGCCGCGGTCGGGCTCGCCAGCGCCGTCGTCTCGCCGGCCTACCTGCGCCACGCCGGCCGCAGCTGGTTCGGCGAGCGTCGCTCGCACGTCTACTACTACGCCGCCTTCAACCTCTTCTGGGCGGCGCTGTTGACGCTGCCGCTCGCCGCCAACCTGGCGCTGGCGTGGCTCTTGATCGAGGGCACGACCGCGGCCTCCGCCCTGCTCGTGTCCTTCAGCGGCAAGCGGAGCGCGCTCGAGGCGGGATGGAAGTACCTCGTGCTGACGACGCTCGGGCTGGGCGTCGCGCTGCTCGGCATCGTCGTCCTCTACGCGGCGGTCGGCGGCCACGGGCCGGAGAGCCTCGGCTGGGACGCGCTGGCCGCGGCCGCGCCGGGCCTGCCCGCGCAGGCGACGCTCTTCGCCTTCGTCCTGATCGTCGTCGGCCTCGCCGCCAAGATCGGCTGGGCGCCCGTCCACAACTGGCTGCCCGACGCCCACAGCGAGGCGCCGCCGCCGATCAGCGCGCTGCTTTCCGCGGTGCTGCTGCCGACCGTGCTCTTGATCGCCTGGCGGACCCAGCTGGCGCTCGAACCGGTCGTCGGGCAGACGGCGATCCGCGAGCTCTTCCTCGGCTTCGGCCTGCTCTCGTTGGCGGTTGCCGTGCCGTTCCTCTGGCGGCCGCTGCCGTGGAAGCGGCTGCTGGCCTACTCGAGCCTCGAGCACATGGGGATCCTCGCCCTCGGGATCGGCTTCGGCACGCCGCTGGCGATCGCCGGGGTCGTCGTCCACCTGGCCGGGCACGCGATCGCCAAGTCGCTCGGCTTCTACACGGCGATCCCGTTGCTGCGCCAAGACCCCGGCGCGGCGCGGCGGGCGGCGCGCGGAGTCGCCCGCTTCAGCCCCTCGACCGCGGGGGCGATGACCGTCAGCCTGGTCTCGCTCGCCGCGCTGCCGCCTTCGCCGCTCTTCGCCTCCGAGCTGCTGGTGCTGCTGGGCGGGATCGAAGCCGGGCAGCTCGCCGTCGCGGCGGTGGCGGCCGTGCTGCTCGCGCTCGGCTTCCTCGGGCTCGCCCACGCCCTGCTCGAGGGGCTCTTCGGCGGTCGCGGCAGGCGCGGGACCGGCCCCAGCCCGCGTTCGGCTCGGGCGGTGGCCCTGCTCGCCACGGTCGCATTCGTCGCGCTGATGGCGCTGACCGTCGTCGCCTGCCTGCTGCCCGGCTCGGAGCTGGTCCAGGGACTGACCGGAGCTACGACGTGAGCCTGCGCCGCCCCACCGAGACGGCCCGCCAGGCGACGGAGACGCTGTCGGTGGCGGCGGCCGGATGGCGCGAGGCTTGTCTCGGCGAGCGCGACCGCGGCGGACGCTTCTGCGGCGCCTACGCGGTCGAGACCGGCGGCGGGCATCGTTGGAACGCCCTCTTCGCCGATGGGTCGCTGACTCGCCTGCTGAGCGCCGAGGTCGGCGCCGCGGAGCCGGTGCCGACGATCGTCGACCTGTTTGCGGCCGCCGACTGGGACGAGCGCGAGGCTCACGATCTCCATGGCCTCCGCTTCGAGGGGCGCGACTCGCTGCGGCCGCTGGTCGCCCATCCCGAGGCGACCGAGAGCTGGACCGTGCCGGTGCGCGGGGAGGGGACCTACCAGGTGGCCGTCGGCCCGATCCACGCCGGGGTGATCGAGTCCGGCCACTTCCGCTTCCACGTCGTCGGCGAGCGCATCCTCCACCTCGACCCGCGGCTCTTCTACAAGCACCGCGGCCTCGAGCGAGCCGCCGAGGGCGCGGCGCCGGAGGACGGGCTCGCCTTCGCCCAGCGCGCCTGCGGAGCCTGCGCGGTCACCAATTCTGTGGCCTACGCGCTGGCCGCGGAAGCGGCGCTGGGACTGGTGCCGGACCGTGAGACGCGGCGCAGGCGCACGCTTCTGCTCGAGCTCGAGCGCCTCTACAACCATCTGGGCGACATCGCTCAGATCTGCGCCGGGGTCGGCTTCGGCCCCGGCAACATGGCGTTCGCCGCGCTGAAGGAGCGGGCGTTGCGGCTGAACCACGATCTCGTCGGCCACCGGTTCCTCTTCGGCTCGGTCGCGGTCGGGGGTGGGGGGCCGGAGGTCTCGCCGGCCCGTGCCGACGTCCTACGCGCCGAGCTGCGCGAGCTGGGAGAGGACGCCGCGAGCGCCTGGCGTGAGCTCTCCTTCGCCGCTTCGGTGCAGGCGCGCTTCGGCGGCGTCGGCGAGTTGACCGCCGCCGACGGGGTGGCGCTGGGCGCGGTCGGGCCGGCGGCGCGGGCGGCGGGGATCGCCCTCGACTGCCGCGCGACCAGTCCCGGCCTCTGGTACGGCTCGGGCTTCACCCCGGCCGCCCCGCCGCGGCCGTCCGGCGATGTCGAGGCGCGGCTCGAGGTCCGCGGGGTCGAGTTGGTGACGACACTGGAGCTGTTGCGCGAGCTGCTCGTCGAGCCGGTCGGGCGAGGCTGCTCCGCTCCTAGCGCGGCCGATCCCCGCGGGCCGGGCTGCTCCGCTCCCGGCGCGGCCGATCCCCGCGGCGTGGCGCGAGTCGAGAGCCCCCGCGGCGAGACCGTCTGCGCCGTCGAGCTCGTCGCCGGCCGCCGGCTCGGACGCCTCCACCTGCGGACCGGCTCCTACGCCAACTGGCCGGCGCTCGCCCATGCCACCGCCGGGGACCTCCTGCCCGACTTCCCGCTGATCAACAAGAGCTTCGAGCTCTGCTACGCCTGCGCCGACCGCTGATGTTCGTCCTCCTCCGCCACCTCCGACGCGTCCGCCGTGAAGCCGCCCTACCGCGGCGCCAGGGCTCCCGCTCGTTGGCGCTCCGCCACGTCGACGCCGGGTCCTGCAATGCCTGCGAGCACGAGCTGGCCGCCACCGCCGCGCCGCAGTACGACCTGCAGCGCTTCGGCCTCGACATCGTCGCCTCGCCGCGCCACGCCGACGTCCTCCTCGTCACCGGCCCGGTCACGAAGCGGATGGAGCGGCCGCTGCGCCTAGCCTACGAGGCAATGCCGGAGCCGCGCAGCGTCGCCGCGCTGGGCGACTGCGCGCTCGGTTGCGGCGTCCTCGCCGACCCGGGCGAGCTCGCCGTCCCGCTCGACCAGATTCTCCGCGTCGACATCCGCATCCCCGGTTGTCCGCCGAATCCGGCGGAGATCTCCGCGGCGATCCTGGCGGCGATCGACGTGTCTTGAGCGGCGGGGCTAGTAGGTGGTTGATGCCGCGGTGGCGGGGTGGGGGAAGGGGACGGGCAAGGGACGCGGCCACTCGCGGCGGCCCTGGCAGGCTGTGGCCGCCGCGAGATGGCCGCGTCCTGTGGGGAGGGGGGGTGCGGGGCGCGTCCCGGGGGGCGGGGCGTGGACGGGCCAAGGGGGTCCGTGACGGAGACCGCGGGAACGTCACACGGACGTGAGGGAGGCGCCGGGAACGTCATCTTGACGTGCGGGAGGGGTCACTGACGGCCCGGGGCCGCTCGATGCGTTCGTCGCTTGTAGCCGTATATGGCCACAAGCGACGAACGCACCCCGCGGGCCGGAGCAGAGGCCCCACGAGGGTGCGCGTCTCCGTGAAGTTCCCGGCATCTCCGTCACGCATCCGCCCGTCTCCCTCACGGGACCCGGCATCTCCCCGCGGGCGCCCCGTCCCTCCCCACGGGCCCCCGGGTGCGTTCGCACTTTGCCGCGCCATGTACGGCAAAGTGCGAACTCACCGTCCCTGCGCACTCCTCCCCCGCAGAGCTCCCGTCCCGGGCGTCTCGGAGGCGGCCACAGCCTGCCCGGGTCGCCTCCGAGACGCCCGGGCCTACCGTCCCCGGCCGCACCGGCCCGAACCACGCCGTCCCGGCCGCAGGGCCCTAGGCCACACCCGTCCCCGGCCGCACCGGCCCGCACCCTCCCGTCCCGCCGCGGCCTATCCCGCCAGCTGTTCCTTATGGCGCCCAGGGCGCCATAAGGAACAGCGGAACGCGCCCCGCGCCGGGTTAGGGAAGGTCGGGGATCTGGAAGTGCTCGGGGCTCCCGGTCGTAGCGATCACCCGGCTGAGATCGACGGCCGCCTGGCCGGCCCGCCGCCAGCCCTTGACCGGAAAGCGGACCGATCGCCCGCTCCCGTCCTTCGGCACCGCCTCGACGATCCAGGGACGCCCGAAAAACACCTTCCCGGCCAGGCCCGAGAAGAGGATGAAGATCAGCGCGATCAGCTCCAGCGCCACGCCGAGCAGGGGCAGGAGGACGAAGACGATGAGCAGGATCGCGACCGCCAGTCCGATCGAGGCCCAGCCCTCGGTGACGTCGGGGACGCTGAACAGCCCATCGACGACGTTCTCCTCCAGTCCTTCGTCCCGTCCTTGACGGAACCGCTTGCGGAGATCCGGCAGCGGACGATCGAGCCAGCGCCGCCGGACCAGCCAGCGATCGCCTTCGGGCGCCACCACGACCTTCCCCCGTCCCATGCTCGGGGTCAGTCTATTCCGCCTCTCCGTAATATCGACCTGTTGCCAGATCCAGCGATTTCAGTAAGCGGCCTGCGCATGAGCTACGGCGAGACCGAGGCGGTGCGCGGCATCGACCTCGAGGTGCGCACGGGCGAGATCTTCGCCTTCCTCGGCCCCAACGGGGCCGGCAAGACGACCACGGTCGAGATCCTCGAGGGCTACCGCCGGCGGACCGGGGGAGAGGTGCGGGTGCTCGGCGAGGATCCGGCGAGCGCCGGGCGCGCCTGGCGCGACCGGATCGGGATCGTCCTGCAGTCAAACAGCCTCGACCCCTACCTGACCGTGCGCGAGTCGCTCGAACTGTACGGCGGGTACTTCAGCCACCCACGCTCGGTGGAGGAGACGATCGCCCTGGTCGGCCTGGAGGAGAAGGCCGACGAGCGGGCCCGCCGGCTCTCCGGCGGCCAGCAGCGCCGGCTCGACGTCGGCATGGCGCTGGTCGGCGACCCCGAGCTGCTCTTCCTCGACGAGCCGACCACCGGCTTCGACCCCTCCGCCCGGCGCCAGTTCTGGGACGTGATCGCCGGCCTCCGCGACCTCGGGAAGACGATCTTCCTCACCACCCACTACATGGACGAGGCGCAGCGGCTCGCCGACACGGTGACGATCATCGCCGCCGGGCAGATCGTCGCCCAGGGCACGCCGGAGGACCTCGGCGAACGCGAGAAGGCGGCGGCGACGATTCGTTACCGCGACGCCAAGGGCGAGGAGATCACGATCGAAACGCTCGACCCGGTGCGGGAGCTGAACCGACTTACCGGCGAGGCGCTGGAGCGCGGCGAAGAGCTCGACGGGCTGGAAGTGACGCGCCCCTCGCTCGAGGATGTCTACCTCGACCTCACGGCATCGACCGAGGCGACCGGCGAATGAGCGGCCTCGCCCTCGTCGGCCACCAGTTCCGCTTCGACCAGAAGGCCTTCTGGCGCAACCCCGCCTCGGTCGGCTTCACCGTCTTCTTCCCGGTCCTGCTGCTGGTCATCTTCGGCACGATCTTCGGCAGCGACAGCGTCGAAGTGCGCGGCGGCCACATCGACACCGACACCTATTACGTGCCGGCGATCATCACCATGGCGATCATCTCCTCGACCATGCAGACGCTGGCGATGTCGCTGGTGATCGCGCGCGAGGACGGCAGGCTGAAGCGCGGCCGCGGCACCCCGATGCCCTCCTGGGTCTTCATCGCGGGCCGGGTCGGCAACTCGATCGTCACCGCGGTGATCATGCTGGTCCTGCTCGCCCTGATCGGCGGCCTCGCCTATGGCGTCCACTTCCCCTGGGACCGGATCCCGGCGATCCTGCTGACCCTCGCGGTCGGCGCCGCCGCCTTCTCCTGCCTCGGCATCGCCCTCACCGCGGCGATCCCGACCCAGGACGCCGCCGCCCCGATCGTCAACTTCCTGCTCCTGCCGCTCTACTTCCTCAGCGGCGTCTTCATCCCCGACGACCAGCTGCCGAGCGGGATCATCCACTTCGCCGACGTCTTCCCGATCCGCCATTTCTTCCTTGCCTTCTTCGATGCCTACGTGCCCGGCGGCGCCCACGCGATCGCCTGGGACCACCTCCTGATCGTCGCGATCTGGGGGGTCGGCGGCCTCCTCCTGGCGATCCGCTTCTTCCGTTGGACCCCCCGCTCGGGGTGAGCCGCGCCGCCTGCCGCCGCCCCGGCCAGATAACTTCCCGTTAGCAAGATGTTGCACCACGTCCTCCTGGAGGTCTCGGACCTCGAACGCAGTGCCTCGTTCTACGACACGATGCTCGCCCCACTTGGTTGGCGGCGACACTTCGAGGAGGACGAAACGATCGGCTGGGGCATCGCCAAACCGGTCTTCTTTATCTCCGCCCACCACGACCCTCACCCGGGCTACGGGCTGCTCAGCGTCTCGGGCCTCGGGATCGTCGCGGTGAAGGCGGCCTACGAGAACGGGATCAAAGCCGGCGGCACGAGCGTCGCGGAGCCAGGCGAACGCCGCTCCTACGGCTCGGGCCCTTACTCGGCATTTCTCCAGGACCCAGACGGTTACGAGATCGAGATCACCGTCGGGTCCGATTAGGCCCCATAGTCGGGTCGCGTAAATAAGCGCCGAATCCCTAGGATCGGCAGGCGCCAAAAATCTTAGGGTCGGCTTCGTCCAATCAAATTAAGGAAGTGATGGTGGCTGATGGCGGTGAAGGTCGGGATCAACGGTTTCGGGCGGATCGGGCGCAACGTCTTCCGGGCTGCGCAGGCGGCGGACGCCGACCTCGAGTTCGTCGCCGTTAACGACCTCGTCGACACCGAGACGATGGCCCACCTGCTCAAGTACGACTCGATCCTCGGGCGCTTCCCGGGCAAGGTCGAGGTCTCGGGCGACTCCATCTTGATCGACGGCAAGGAGCTGAAGGTGCTCTCCGAGCGCGATCCCGCGGCGCTCCCCTGGGGCGACCTCGGCGTCGACGTGGTGATCGAGTCGACCGGCTTCTTCACCAAGGGCGAGGACGCCGCCAAGCACCTCGCGGGCGGTGCCAAGAAGGTGATCATCTCCGCCCCGGCGACCGACCCTGACGTGACCGTCGCGCTCGGCGTCAACTTTGACGAGGCCTACGACAAGGACGCTCACAACGTCATCTCCAACGCCTCCTGCACGACCAACTGCCTGGCACCGCTGGCGAAGGTGCTGCACGAGGCGTTCGGGATCGAGCAGGGCCTGATGACGACGATCCACGCCTACACCGCCGATCAGCGCCTGCAGGACATGCCGCACAAGGACCTGCGCCGCTCGCGCGCCGCGGCGCTCAACCTGATCCCCACCTCGACCGGCGCCGCCAAGGCCGTCGGCCTGGTGCTGCCGGAGCTGAACGGCAAGCTGAACGGCTTCTCGATGCGCGCCCCGGTGCCGACCGGCTCCGCCGTCGACCTCGTCTTCACTACCGCCGACCCGCTCACCCCGGACCAGATCAACGCGGCCTTGAAGGCGGCCGCCGAGGGCCCGATGAAGGGGATCCTCGACTACACCGAGGACGCGATCGTCTCCACCGACATCGTCGGCGACCCGCACTCCTCGATCGTCGACGCGGGGTCGACGATGGTGATCGGCGACGGCCGCATGGCCAAGGTGATCAGCTGGTACGACAACGAGTGGGGCTACTCGAACCGCTGCGTCGAGCTCGCCGCCAAGGTCCTCTAGCCGGGCCGGGGCGCGGGCGGGCGTGGGGCAGGGGCCGGGATGCCGTTTCCGAAGGCAAGCGTCCGCGACGCCAAGGTCAAGGGCCGGCGGGTCCTCGTCCGGGTCGACTTCAACGTCCCGCTGAAGGACGGCGAGGTCGTCGACGACACGCGGATCCGGGCGGCGCTGCCGACCCTGGAACTGCTGCGCGAACGGGGGGCGGCGCTGGTGCTCGCCTCCCACCTCGGGCGGCCGGGCGGCAAGGTCGACCCGGCGCTCTCGTTGGCGCCGGTGAGCCGGCGGCTCGGGGAGCTGCTCGGCGTGAACGTGACCCAGGCGCCGAAGGTCGTCGGCGCCGAGGTCGAGCTCGCCGCGGGCTGCCTCGGGCCGGGCGAAGTGGTCGTGCTCGAGAACACCCGCTTCGAGCCGGGGGAGGCGAAGAACGACCCGATGCTGGCGGGCTCGCTCGCCTCACTGGCCCAGGTCTACGTCAACGACGCCTTCGGTGCCGCCCACCGGGCGCACGCCTCGACCGAGGGGGTGGCGCATCACCTGCCCGGCTACGCGGGGCTCCTGCTGGAGCGCGAGGTGACCGAACTCACCAAGGTGGTCGAGGACCCGGCGCGGCCGCTGGTCGTGGTGCTCGGCGGGGCCAAGGTCTCCGACAAGGTCGGGGTGATCGACCGCTTCCTCGAGGTCGCCGACCAGATCCTGATCGGCGGCGCGATGTGCTTCAGCTTCTTCAAGGCGCAGGGGAAGGAGATCGGCGACTCGCTGTTCGACGACGCGAGCGTCGAGGCGGCGCGCGAGGCGCTGGCCAAAGCGGAGAGCGCCGACTGTGAGCTGATCCTGCCGGTGGACCTGGTGCTGGGGCGCGAGTTCAGCGCCGACACCGAGCGCCAGGAGCTCGACCGGACCGAGGTGCCGGACGGCTGGATGGGGCTTGACGTCGGGCCGAGGACCGGGGCGCTCTACGCCGAGGCGGTCGGCAAGGCCGGGACGGTGCTCTGGAACGGACCGATGGGCGCATTCGAGATGGAGCCCTTCGCGGGCGGGACGCGGGCGGTGGCCGAGGCGGTCGCCGCGGCGCCGGGCAAGACCGTGGTCGGCGGCGGGGACTCGGTCGCGGCGATGGTCCAATTTGACCTGCAGGGGGACGTCGACTGGCTCTCGACCGGCGGCGGCGCCTCGCTGGAGCTGCTGGAGGGGAAGAAACTGCCCGGGGTCGTGGCGCTGATCGACGCCAAAGTCGCCCAAGGAGAGGAAAGCTGATGCCGCGCACGCCCTACATCGCCGCCAACTGGAAGATGAACAAGACGGTCGCCGAGGCGGCCGAGTTCATCGACGCGCTGCTGCCGCGGATCGCCGCGACGCAGAACGACGTCGTCGTCTGTCCGCCGTTCACGGCCCTGCACGAGGTGGTGGAGCGGCGGCGCGGGACCGCGGTCCGGGTCGCGGCCCAGAACATGCACGAGGGCGACGCCGGGGCGTTCACCGGCGAGGTGTCGGCGCCGATGCTGGTCGAGCTCGACGTCGAGGCCGTGGTGCTCGGGCACTCGGAGCGGCGCCAGTTCTTCGGCGAGACCGACGAGGCGCTGGCGAAGAAGGTCCCGGCGGCGCTCGCCGCGGATCTCGAGCCGATCCTCTGTGTGGGGGAGAGCGAGGAGGCGCGCGACGCCGGCCAGACGGAGGAAGTGCTGGAGCGCCAGCTCCAGGCCGACCTCGCCGAGGTGAGCGATACGGACGTCGCCAAGGTCGTGATCGCCTACGAGCCGATCTGGGCGATCGGCACCGGCAAGGTGGCGACCCCCGAGCAGGCCCAGGAGGCCTGCGCGTTCATCCGCGACGTGCTGCGGGCGCGCGGGGCGGTGGCCGACGACGTCCGGATCCTCTACGGCGGGTCGGTGAAGCCCGCCAACGCCGCCGAGCTCCTGGCGCTCCCGGATGTCGACGGCGCCCTGGTCGGCGGCGCCGCGCTCGACCCGGAGGACTTCGCCGCGATCGTCGAGGCAGCGTGACGCTGGTCCCTTCTCTGGCGCTGGTCATCCTCGACGGCTGGGGGCTCGCCCCGCCTGGCCCCGGCAACGCCGTCTCGCTGGCGGAGACGCCGGTCTTCGACGACCTCTGGGCGCGCTACCCACACACCGAGCTCTCCGCCCAGGGCCCCGACGTCGGCCTCCCGGTCGGCCAGATGGGCAACTCGGAGGTCGGCCACCTGAACCTCGGCGCTGGCGCGATCGTGAAGCAGGACCTGGCCCGCATCGACGGCGCGATCGCCGACGGCTCCTTCTACGAGAACGAGGCATTGGTCGCCGCCTGCGGGCGGGCGCGGGAAAGCCCGCGCGGGCGCCTGCACCTACTCGGGCTGGTCTCCGACGGCGGCGTCCACTCCGGCTGGGAGCACCTCGAGGCGATCGTCGAGCTGGCCTCCCAGGAAGGGGTCCCTGACGTCGTCTTCCACGCCTTCACCGACGGCCGTGACACGGCGCCCACGGGCGGCAAGGAGTACCTCGCCGAGCTGGAGACGTGGCTGCGCGCCGCGGGCCGCATCGGCACCGTCAGCGGGCGCTACTACGCGATGGACCGCGACACCCGCTGGGAGCGGGTGCGGCTTGCCTACGACGCGATCGTCCACGCCCAGGGGCAGAAAGCGGCGACGGCTGCCGAGGCGATCGCCGCCTCCTACGCCGACGGGAAAACCGACGAGTTCGTCCTGCCGACCGTGATCGGCGACTACGACGGGGCGGCCGCGGGCGACGTCGCGATCTTCGTCAACTTCCGCCCCGACCGGGCTCGCGAGATGACCCGGGCGCTGGCCGAGCCGAACTTCGACGAGTTCAGCCGCGCCGGCGGGCCGACCCTCGACATGACCACGATGACCTCCTATCGCAAGGAGTGGACCTATCCGGTCGCCTTCCCCGAGCAGCGGCCGAAGACGACGCTGGCCCAGACGATCGCGGAATCGGGCGGGCGCCAGCTGCACGTCGCCGAGACCGAGAAGTACGCCCACGTCACCTACTTCTTCAACGGCGGCCGCGAGGGCGAGCAAGAAGGCGAAGAGCAGACCCTGGTCGAATCGCCGCGCGATGTGCCGACCTACGACCACAAGCCGGAGATGAGCGCCGAGGCCGCGGCCGACGCCTTCGTCTCGGCCTGGGCCGAGGGGTCCTATCGCTTCGGCGTGAT
>DATEDJ010000204.1:0-52883 GCA_035281725.1 Solirubrobacterales bacterium | reverse complement strand
CCGAGGAGCACCTCGACGCGCGCCTCGTCCTCGGCCGGCTGCTGGATCGTCTGGGGGCGAGATGAGCATCGATTACCAGCATCCGCCAGTGGCGGCCGACAGCCTCGAGATCATCGAGGTGACCAGGGAGCCGGGCGAGCGCCTGGACGGGCACTTCCGGGTCATGGGCAGCGAGCGCCGGCTCGAGATCGTCGGCTGGGTCCTCGCCGAGGGGGTCGACGTGAGCGAGGTCGCCGTCGTCGCCGAGGGCGACCAGGTGGCCGCCTCCCCGGTCGCCGTCGCGCGTCCCGATGTCGCCGAGAAATATCCGGACCGGCCCGCCGCGGCGAGCTGCGGCTTCCGCATCGAGCTGGCTGGCGAGGGGCACGGCCACAGCCTGCTCGAGCTCTTCGCGGTCCTGGAGGACGAAACCCGCGAGCCGCTGGGACGGATCCTGTGCCGCTCGCAGTCCTAGCCGGCGCGATCGCGAACAAGCCGGGCAACGGCGGCGAGGCCTGGGTGCGTCTGAACTGGCTGCGCGGGCTGCGGCGACTGGGCTGGGAGGTCCTCTTCGTCGAGCGGCTGGCCGGGCCGGTCGATCCGGTCGCGCTCCGGCACCTTGAAGCCGCGATGGCCGAGCACGGCCTCGGTGGGCGCTGGGCGCTCCTCGACGAGCGTGGCGCCACCGTCGCCGGGCTGTCGCGGCGTGAGGTCGACGCGATGGCCGCCGAAGCGGAGGTGCTCTTCAACCACAGCGGCCACCTGCCGGCCGGACCGCTGCGGGACGCGCCGCGATCGCGCGTCTACGTCGACCTCGATCCCGCCTTCACCCAGATCTGGGCCGCCGATCCCGCGCTGGCCTTCTCGGTCGGCGGTCACGACCGCCACGTGACGGTCGGCCTCGCCATCGGCTCGGGCGACTGCCGGCTGCCGAGCGGAGGCGTCGGCTGGATCCCCACGCCGCCCCCCGTCGTCCTCGACCTGTGGCCGCCCTCGCCCCTGCCGACGGGCGGGCCGCTGCGCTTCACCACGGTCGCAACCTGGCGCAGCCCCTACGGGGGGCTGTCGGTGGAGGGGCGTCCGGCGGGGGGGAAGCACCACGAATTCCGGCGGATCCTGGACCTTCCGGGTCGGGTGGAGGGTGCGACCTTCGAGCTCGCGCTCGACATCCACGCGGGGGACGTGGCCGACCTCGACGCGCTGCGCGACGCGGGCTGGGAGGTCGTGGCGCCGGGCCAGGTCGCCGCGACGCCGGCTGCTTTCGCCGCCTACATCCGCGGCTCCGGCGCCGAGTTCTCGGCCGCCCAGGGCGCCTACGTCGCCTCGCGCTGCGGCTGGTTCAGCGACCGCACGGCCGCCTACCTGGCCGGCGGCCGCCCGGCGCTGGTCCAGGACACCGGCGTCGATGCCGCGCTGCCGGTCGGCGAAGGCCTGCTGGCGTTCGCCGACCTCGCCGGCGCCGAGGAGGGGGCGCGGCGGCTGCTCGCCGATCCGGCCGGGCACGCCGAGGCCGCCGCCGCCCTTGCCCGCTCCCACCTCGATTCCGACCTCGTCCTCGGCAACCTGCTCGAACGGCTCGGGCTCGGCTCCCTGGTGGCCCCGGTGTCATGAAGGGCGAACGGTTGAAGATCATGCTGAGCGGCATGGTCGCCGGCGATCCCTGGCAGGGGGGAGCGACGACGGCGGTGCTGCAGTACGTCGAGGGGCTGCGCGGGCTCGGGCACGAGGTGCTCTTGGTCGAGCCGGTGGAGGCCGCGGCGCTTCGCGCCGACAGCCCGGTCGCCGTCTACTTCCGCTCGCTCGCCCAACTGCGCGGTCACGCCGCCTTGCTCGCGCGCGGCGGGAGGGAGACGCTCGGCCTCGCTTATGAGGAGATCGAGCGGTTCGCGCACGATGCCGACCTGCTGCTCAACGTCTCCGGGATGCTGCGCGACGAGCGCCTGGTCGAGCCGATCCCGGTTCGCGCCTTCCTCGACCTCGATCCCGGCTTCAACCAGGTCTGGGCGGTGGAGGGATTCGACTTCGGGCTCGAGCGCCACACCCACTGTGTCTCGGTCGGCACCCGGATCGGCGAGCCCGACTGCGCGGTGCCGACCCTGGGGCGGAGCTGGATCCCGACGCTCCCCCCGGTCGCCCTGCCGAGGTGGCCCGCGGCGGAAGGCGTCGGGCGGGCCTGGACCACGGTCGGCAACTGGCGCAGCTACGGCTCGCCGAGCCACGAAGGGGTGCGCTACGGCCAGCGGGCCCACTCGATGCGCGAGCTGATCGAGCTGCCGCGGCGCAGCGGGGCCCGCTTCGAGCTCGCGCTCGCCATCCACCCCGAGGAGCGCGACGACCTGGCGGCGTTGGCGCAGAACGGGTGGGGCCTGGTCGATCCCGGCGCGGCGGCGGCCACGCCGGCTTCCTACGCCCGTTTCGTGCGCGGCTCTCGGGCCGAGCTGGGGATCGCCAAGCATGGCTACGTCGTCAGTCGGGCGGGCTGGTTCAGCGACCGTTCCGCCGCCTACCTGGCGAGCAGCCGGCCGGTGGTGGCCCAGGACACCGGCTTTGGCGCCGCCCTGCCGACCGGCGCCGGCCTCCTCGCCTTCGCCGACGTCGACGAGGCGGCGGCCGCGATCGAGGCCGTCGAAGCCGATCTAGACCGGCATCGTCGCGCCGCCCGCGAGATCGCCGCCGAGCACCTCGACGCGGCGCGGGTGCTGCCCGCCTTGCTCGAGCGGCTCGCCGTCCCGGACCGGGTGGTGGCGCGATGAGTGCGAGGATCATCAGCCGCTGCGATTCCGAATATCGGACCAGCTTCCCGATCGAGGAGCTCGAGGTCGAGATCCCGGGGCAGGGCCGCTCGAAGATCGTCGGCAAGCGGCTCGACCGCGAGGCTCTCGACGAGACCGCGCGGCTCGCCAAGCCGCTCTTCCTCCACGCCGCCGGCCGGGAGGCCTACGTCTATGAGCACCTCCTGCCCCGCGGCCCGGCGGGGGCGCCGCGCTACCTCGGCACCGAGCCGGAGGCGGAGGGGAACCTGCTCTTCATCGAGTGGATCGACGGTCGCGTCCTCACCGAAGTCGGGGAGCGCGAGACGTGGGAGGCGGTGGCGGACTGGCTGGGCCGCTTCCACGCCGCCTTCGAAGGGGCACTCGCCGACCTCCCGTCCGGAGCTCCGCTGGTCGAGCGCGACGCAGATTTCCACCGACGCTGGCTGGTGCGGGCGCGCGATTTCGCTCCTGCGGACGGCCCCGCCCGGTCGGCGCTCGATTGGCTCGATCCCCGGCACGAGGGGGTGGTGGAGGCGCTGGCGGCCATCGAGCCGACCCTCCTGCACGGCGAGTTCTACCCGTCCAACGTCCTGGTCGGCGACGGTGAGCGCTCGCCCCGCGTCGCCCCGGTCGACTGGGAGCTCGCCGGCCCGGGACCCGGTGCCCTCGACCTGGCGGCGCTGGTCTGCGGTTGGCCGGCGGCCGACCGGGAGGCGATGCGCGGCGCGTATGGACGCGGTCGCGGTCGCGAGCTCCCCGTCCGCGACCTCGACCTGGCGCGGCTGCAGGTCGCGATCCAGTGGCTCGGCTGGGCGCCGCCGGAGTGGACCCCGCCCCCCGGTCAGCGCCGGGACTGGGCCGCCGAAGCGGTCGAGATCGCCGAAGGGTTGGAGCTCTGAGTGGAGCCTCGCTTCCTGATCGTCAACGCCGACGACCTCGGCCTCTGCGACTCGGTCAACGAGGGCATCTTCACCGCCCATCGGCGGGGCATCGTCACCAGCGCGACCCTGATGGTCCGTCAACCGGGCGCCGCCGCGGCGGCGCGAACGGCGGCATCGCTCCCGTCCCTGGCGGTCGGCCTCCACCTCGACCTCGGCGAGTGGACCTACGTCGACGGCGAGTGGGTCGAGGCTTACCGACGCTGCGACACCGACGACCCGGACGCGATCGACTCTGAGTGCCGCGCCCAGCTCGATCTCTTCCGCTCCCTCCTCGGCCGTGACCCGAGCCACCTCGATTCCCACCAGCACGTCCACCTCGCCGAGCCGGCCGCGAGCGTCGTCGGAGCCCTCGCCACCGAGCTCGCGATCCCGCTCCGCGACCGCGAGGTCCCCTACGAGGGCGGCTTCTACGGTCAGGACGGCAAGGGCACGCCCTACCCCGAGACGATCGCCCCGGCCGCGCTCCTCTCCCTCCTCACCTCACTGCCGCCAGGCTGGTCCGAGCTCGGCTGCCACCCCGCCGCGGGCCCCGTGCCCAGCTCCTACGGCGCCGAGCGTCGCACCGAGCTGGAGACCGTCTGCGACCCACAACTACCGGCCTGCCTCGCCGCGGCCGGCATCGAGCTGCGCTCCTTCCTAGACCTGGGCGCCGCTCACATCGGCTGAGCCGGCGGCCGGCGTCCCCGCCGAGTCAGCAACACGAGCTGAATCACGCTCGCCACCAACGCCGCCACCCCGAGCACCATCACCACGAACCCCACGCCCTGCCACCCGATGGCGAAATAGAAGATCGCCCCCAGGGCGAGCAGCGCGATCGAGCCGATGACGGACATCCAGACCCAAAACGGGCCTCGGCGCATTTTGTAAGGGGTTTCTTTTCTTTTTCTGGTGCACGAGGGCCCGAGGGCCCGTCAACGAGTCGTTCTTCACTTGGTCGGACGCGGGTTCCCGGCCTGTTTCATCCAACGGTCCTGCAGTGAGGTGACGTCGGCGGCGAAGTGCCGGGCGCCCGCCGCGGCGCGGTAGAGCGCATCGATGAAGACCCGGTACCAGTCGTCCTCGTCGCCGTGGCGCCAGCTGCCGAGGCCGGCGACGTAGCGGTCAGCCTCGCCGGCCAGCACCAGGCGAGCGATGCGGCCTCCTTCTGGGGGCGCCTTTTCATGGAGCCGCGCCGCTCGCTGCACCCCGGCGACCTGGTCGAGGTCTCGGTCGGGCCGGTCGGGATGCTCAGCAACCCGGTCGAGGCCCTGGTGAGGGCAGCGGCCTGACCTACCACCTCATTCGATCTGGTTTTCGGGCGATTCGTCCCACACACAGCTCCAGCCGGACACGTATTCGGCGATCTTCAACCCCTGGCGCATGAAGCCGCCCGGATTCATGCCGAGGCCGCCGGTTTCGGCGTTCGAGCTTTCGACCGGGACCGGTTCGAACATCCGCTTCAGCATCGTTTCCGGTGCCCAGCCGTAGGTGCGTTCGGAGCGGGCGACCGAGAGATAAACCCTCCAGGTCTTCATCCCCGTCACCGGGTTGTACTGCCAGAGGCTGCGATGGAAGGCGAGCTGGGGGGCGCCCCAGAAGGGATGCGACAGGTCATTGCATTCGAACGCCTCGTTCGGAACTTTTGCTTCCTGATTGATGGTCAGGCCGGTGTTCCAGATCGGGAAGGCGAGCGGCACCAGCTTTTCGTAGATGTCGCGGTCGAAGGCGCGCTTCATCGCCGCCGCCGCGGTCTGTTCCGCTTCTTCGTTGTGGCTCAGTTCTTCGTAGGCGCCGCAGGCGCCGCCGTTCGGATTGCAGCCGCCGTACCTGCCGACTTCCTGCAGCTTCGTCCAGTCGCTGACGATGATGTCGCCCATCCGCGCGAACGTCGCTTCGTCGGCTTCGGCCTGGATCCGCAGCTCCTTGCCGAGCTGCAGCGCCTGCACCGTCACCCCCGGCTCCTTCGAGGCGCCTTCGTAGTTGGCGTCCCACACCGTCTGCCCGGTCTCGGCGGCGATCGCCGCGCCGGCGAGGAAGTTCGCCAGCTGCTCGTACTTCTTCACTTCGGCGCCGAGGCTGAAGATTTCCAGCGCCTCCTCGATCACCGCTAGGTATTCGGCATTCGCCTGGCCTTCTTCCTTCAGCGTCTTCAGCCGTTCTTCGAGTTCGGCGGCGACCGTACTCGCTTCCTCCCAGCCGATCTTGCCCGCCTGGTTCGCCGGCTGCGCGAGCTCCTTCATGTAGACGCGCACCGCCTTCACGTATTCGATCTCTTTTTCGAGCTCCGCCTTCGCTTCGCCGAACGCCTTGGCGCTGAACTTCGCGTTTGCGGGCCGGGAGCTTTTCCTCACCTGTTCGAGCGCCACGGTGGCGATTTCGGGAGTCGTCAGCTGGGTCCAGTAGGCGCCGCGCGGGTTTCCTCCGAGCTGCGAGCACTGGAGGCCGATCGCGGCGATCGCTTCGGTTGCTTCGGCGTTCCCTTCCAACGGCCAGGCCGTCGGCTGCGGCGCCCGCATCACGATCTGCATCAGTTTTTCCGGCGGCGGCACTTCGCCTCTGGTGACGCTGAGCGGTTCGTACACGGACTGGGCGTTGGGGACGAGCGCGCCTTGGAGGCGGGCGCCGGCGCCGACCGCTTCCTGAGCAGCCCCTTCTTCCAGGTGCGCCCTGCCGACCAGCGTGTAGTCGCTGCCCACGGTGGTTGCCGCGGCGTTGAACCCTTCGCGCGTGCCGCCGATCGCGACGATCGACTGGAGCAGCCTTTCCCAGGTTTCGGGCGCCACCCCCGGGGTGAAGAACACCGCCCCGGATTGGTTCGGGCCGTGGATCGAGCTGATCGTGACCACCAGTTCGCGTTCGGCGGCCCCGTTGATGTAGGCGGCCATGTTCCCGGCTTCGCGGCCGCCGAGGCTGCCGCTGCCTTCGTTCACGCCGGTCGCGGTGACGAAGGTCTGGTGCTCCACGGGTGCCAGCGTGTGGCGGTCGAAGCCGGCGACGAGGAAGCCGGCCTGGCCCGCCTCGATGGTCCCGTTGACCACCGACCCGCCGACCGTCTGGGCAACCGTGCACTCCACCGCGCTGCAGGAGCGGGCGGAGCGGGTGTCGAACGGCACCCGCTGGGCGGGAACGTAGAAGTAGTGCTTGGGCGAGTTGCTGTCAGGGGTCAGGTATCCGTTCAGCCCGCTTTGCCCGCCGCCGATGATGAATTTCGCGTCGCCGGTGGAGATGCCCGGGACGCCGACCCCTGACATTTCGCCCGCCGTGGCGGCGCGCATCTGCGTGCCGTACAGCGTTTCGGATTCGACCGGGAAGCCGATGCCGCGCAGGTTGTTGCTGGCGTAGCTGTACGCGTCCGGGTCGCTCCACACCGCGCCGGGGCCGGCGCCGCTCGGATGCGACGCGGCGACGACCAGCGTTTCCGGGCCCAGCGAGGCGAGTTCCTTGATCAGTTCTACCCAGCTCGGATCTCCGTTTTCGCCAATCACGCACGGATAGGCTTCGTCACCTTTTTCGCAGAGGCCGTAGGTACGGTTCCATTTCAATGCCATCGTCGACCGATCGAAGGCGACGATCTGCCAGGTCGCTTCGTAGTGCACGCCGTTGAGGGTGCCCGAGTAGTCGCCCTCCTTGCCGGACGTGTGCAGCCAGGGCGCCCGCAGGACTTCGCCGCCGACCTGGATCCCCGGCCGCGGTTCCTGCGCCGTCGCCGGCACCTCCGTCTTCAGCACGATCAACGGGTTGGGCGGGACGGCGTAGACGGTCGCCGAGTTGGTGCTGGTGCCGTTGCCGGTGCTCGCCGTCAACTTCACCTTGTAGCGGCCGCGGACGTCGGGTCGGAAGGTCGGCGAGAGCGTGCGGCGGCCGCCAAAGGCGCTCCTTTCGGCGCTGCGCTCGGCGACGGTTCCGGCGCGGAGCGAGAGGAGGCTCCTGGCGGGAGCGGCGACCACGGCCCAGCGCAGGTGCCGGGGGCCCTGGTCGGACTTGTCGAGCTTCAGCAGCCCTTGCAGCTCGACGCGGGAGCCGACGACGATCCGCCGGTCGACGCCCGCGCTCGCCAGCGGTCGATGGTGAGCGATGTCGAAGCGGACCGTCGCGTGGTGGTAACCGCCGGGGCCGCGGACCCAGACCTTCAACACGTTGCGGCCGCGCCGCAGGCCGTCGATCGGCGAGACGTCGAGGGTGCGGCGGCGCTTGGCGGGCTCGACGCCGAAGCGCCGGCCGATCGCGACGCCGTTGAGGCGCGCCTTCAGGTCCTCGTGCTCGGGGCCGGCGCGGACGACGAGGCGTAGGTGGTTGGACCTGACCTGCTGCCCGGGCCCGGGCGATACGATCAGCCGGTGCGGGCCCGGCTGCGCCGCGGCGGTCGCGGCAAGGGCAAGGGCGAGCGCGCAGAGGACGGTCGCCGAGGGCAGCGCCAGTCGCCACGAGACACCGGAACCTCGATTGCGCAAGGGTCGCGAAGTTTATTCGACCCAGGCGGGGAGACCGTCGTTTTTCATCCGCCGCACCAGGCCGGCGGCTTCGCGCGCCTCCAGGTGGGCGCCAAGCGAGCGCTCGAGCCCGGCGACGAGCGCCCCGCAGCGGTCAAGGAAATCGCCGACCTCGGGACCGATCATCGTCGGGAAGTGCGCAGTGCCGAGCAGGCCTGGATTCAGTGCGCGCAGCCGCTCGAGCGTCTCGCGGTAGGCGGCGGCGTCGACGTAAGGGGGAGGGCTGAGCAGCACGGCGCTGATCGACAACCTGCCGCAAGGCTCCTGTGTGGAGGTGCCCTGCCTGGTCGACGACAGCGGCCTGCACCCGATTCGCCTGGGCTCCCTGCCGCCGCAGCTGGCGGCACTGAACCGCACCTTCCTGAACGTCGGCGAGCTGACCGTCCGCGCCGCCCTCGAAGGCGATCCCGAGCACGTCCGCCAGGCCGCGCTCCTCGATCCGAACACGGCCGCGACCCTCTCTCCCGACCAGATCTGGGAGCTCTGCGCGGAGCTGACCGCCGCCCACGGCGACCTCATGCCGGAGGGCTTGCGGGTGGCCTGACGGACGCCGGCCCCGGCGCCGGTCTTGGTCACCCGCCGGCCAGGCGGGCCTTCTGGACCTTGCCGAGGTCGTTGCGGGGAAGCCGGTCGAGGAACCGGAACTCGCGCGGCTGCTTGTGGCGGGCGAGCAGGGACTCGGCCTGGGCGGTCAGGTCGGCGGCCGTCGGGGAGCGGCCGGGAGCGGGGACGACCCAGGCGACGACGCGTTCGCCGAGGTCGGGATCGGGCTCGCCGGTGACCGCCGCCTCGGCGACGTCCGGGTTGGTGAGCAGGGCGGCCTCGATCTCGCCCGCGCCGATCCGGTAGCCGCCGCTCTTGATCAGGTCGCCGGCGCGCCGGCCGAGGATCGCGACCGAGCCGTCTGCGGCGCGACTGGCCAGGTCGCCGGTGCGAAACCAGCCGTCGTGGAAGGAGGCGGCGCTCTCGGCGGGCAGGTTGAGGTAGCCGTCGAAGAGCGTCGTGCCGCGAACCTCGATTTCGCCGATCTGATCCGGGTCGCCGGTCCCCTCCGGATCCTCGCCGGCGAGGGCGGCGCCGTCGTCGTCGACGAGGCGGATCTCGACGCCCGGGATCGGCAGGCCGACCTGGCCCGGTCGCCGCGGGCCATCGTGGTGGGCGGCGATCGTGATCAGCGTCTCGGTCATCCCGTAGCGCTCGACCACGCGCTGCCCGGTCAGCCGCTCGATCGCCTCGTGCTCGGCGGCGGGAAGGGCAGCCGAGCCGGAGGCCAACAGGCGGGCGCCGCCCAGTGCCGCGGCCAGCTCCGCGTCCTCCTCGGCCGCGGCGCGCAGCCGCCGGTACATGGTCGGCACGCCGAAGTACATCGTCGCCGGCCCGCGCAGGGCGGCGCCGACCGCGGCGGGATCGAAGCGGCCGAGGAGCATCGTCGCGCCGCCCAGCCGCAGCGGCCCGAGCACGCCGAGCACCAGCCCGTGCGCGTGGTTCAGGGGGAGCGAGTGGGCGACCACGTCGCTCGCCGTCCATCCCCACACGGCGGCGAGGCCGTCGAGGTCCACCGCCAACGCCCGCCGGCTGATCACCGCCCCCTTCGGTGGCCCGGTGGTCCCCGAGGTGTAAAGGATCAGCCCCGGCTCGGCGGCGGCGGGCTCGGCGAAGGTCGACGCCGGAACCTCCGCCGTCCCGTCGAGGGCGACCTCGAGACGCGGCAGGCGATCGAGGCCGGCTGGCAGCGTCGCCGCCGGCCCAGAGGCGACCAGCTCGGGCTCGCAGTCGCCGACCAGGTGCTCGATTTCGGCCTCGCTCGCCTTCGGGTTGATCGGCACCACCGTGGCGCCCGCCCGCAGCGCGGCGACCACCGCGACGCAGGTCGCCGGCGTCGGGTCGGCCGGGATCGCGACGCGGGCTCCCGCCCGGATCGCCGCCGCGGGGCCGCTCGACGCCGCCGCCAGGGCGCGGTGGTCGAGCACGACGCCGTCGCCGATCAGCGCCGGCCGGTCGGTCGGCGCCTCCAGCAACGGCAGGAGCGGGGCGGTGCTCATCTCATAGAAGTATCTCGCCGTGCTAACTTACAACCAAATGGTTGTAGATAAGGGAAGGTCCAGTGACGATGGGAGGGCCACCGACCTGCTGTTCGGGGCGCTCGCCGATCCGACCCGTCGCGACATCGTCCAGCGCGCCCGCGAAGGCAAGCTCTCGGTCTCGGCCCTGGCACGCGAGTACCCGATCAGCGTGGCGGCGGTGCAGAAGCACGTCGACGTGTTGGAGCGGGCCGGCCTGGTGAGCAAGCACCGGGTCGGCCGCGAATCGATCGTCCGTGCCGAGACCGAGGCCCTCAGACAAGCCCATGCCGCGCTCGATCGTCTGGAGACCATCTGGCGCGGTCGGGTCGGGCGGATGGACCAGATCCTCGATGCCGACAAAGGAGGCCGCTGATGCCCGTGACCGAAGTGAGCAAGGACCTCGACGCCCTGACCATGACGATCACCGCCGAGTTCGACGGCGGTGCCGAGCGGATCTGGGAGATGTGGTCGGACCCTCGGCAGTTGGAGCGCTGGTGGGGGCCGCCAAGCTTCCCGGCGACCTTCGTCGACCACGACCTCTCGGTCGGCGGCCGCGCCGCCTACTTCATGACCGGGCCGGAGGGCGAGAAGTTCCACGGCTGGTGGCGGATCGAGGAGGTCGAGCCACCTACTCGGCTGCGCTTCGAAGACGGCTTTGCCGACGACGAGGGCAAGCCCAACGACGAGCTGCCGAAGACGATCGCGACGGTGACGATCGCCGAGGCCGACGGCACCACGACGATGTCGATCGAGTCCAAGTTCAGCGGCCGCGAGGCGATGGAACAGGTGATCGAGATGGGAGCGGAGCAGGGCATGACCGAAGCGCTCGGCCAGATCGACGCGCTCCTGAAGCAGGACGCTCAGTAACCGAGCGGGTGTCGCACCGTGAACCTCCCCGACACCACCGAGGCCGGGTCCGCATACCACCGCGGGCCGGTGCCGTCGGCCGAGCCGGCGGTGTCCCAGCGCAGGCCGGCGATCACCGCGTAGGTGTGGCCGGAGTTGGCGTAGACGCTGATCCACCGGCCGGCTTCGGGTTCACCCCAGCCCATCGGGCTGGTCGAGTCGAGCGGGGAGCGCTCGCCGGGGCGATCGCCACGCCTTCGACCAGCTTCGCCTGGGCTCCGGGCACGGTGGCCACCGGCGTCGTTTCGGTCGCGGTTTCCGGCGCGCACGGATCCTGGCCGGGGGCGACGCCGCCGAACTGGTTGCAGGCCGCAGAGGCGCCGCCGGCGTTGAACAACAGGGCGAGGAGCACGAGGGCCAGTGCTCCTCCCAGCCGAGTTCTGATCGAAAGCAAGATCTGTCTCCTTCGTCGGCCTACGGGGTTAGCTGACGGGCTCGCGCTGAAAGAGATCGCGCTACGGACCTGGCGTCCGATTCGCCCCCGGGGCCGACGTGGCCCCCTTGGTTCCCCCGTTCCGCACCGGTCGGCACGGATTCGGCATTGCTTGATGCGGCAATATACGGATTTACTCCGACGGTGTGTCGGAGGTCCCTGCGTCGCTCCCCGGCAGCCGCAGGCCCTTCAGCAGCAGCGCGTTGACGGCGACGATGAAGCTCGACCCCGACATCGACAGCGCCGCGATCTCCGGGCGCAGCTCGAGTCCCAGCCAGGGCTGGAAGACGCCGGCCGCGATCGGCAGGGCGATCGAGTTGTAGCCGATCGCCCAGCCCAGGTTCTGGTGCATTTTGCGCAGGGTCCCGCGCCCGATGGTCAGCGCGATCGGCACGTCGAGGGGATCGGAGCGCATCAGGACGAGGTCGGCGGTCTCGATCGCGACGTCGGTGCCGGCGCCGATCGCGATCCCCAGATCCGCCTGGGCCAAGGCCGGCGCGTCGTTGACGCCGTCGCCGACCATCGCCACCTTGCGGCCGGCGTCCTGCATCTCGCGCACCTTCGCCGCCTTGTCGCCGGGCAGGACCTCGGCAATCACCTGGTCGATCCCGAGCTGCGCGGCGATCCGGGTCGCGGTGGCCTCGTTGTCGCCGGTCAGCATCACCACCTCGACCCCGGTCTCGTGCAGCGCCGCGACCGCCGCGGCGGAGGTCTCGCGGGGCGCGTCGGCGATCCCGATCAGACCGGCCGCCTTGCCGTCCACGCCGACCACGACCGCGGTGCGCCCGCCCGCGGCGAGCTCCTCGCGGCGCGCCGCGAGCTGCCCGAGGTCGATCCGTTGCCGGTCCATCAGGCGCCGGTTGCCGACCGCGACGCGGCGTCCGTCCACGGTCGCGATCGCCCCCTGGCCAGGGACGCTCTCGAAGTCGGCGGCGACCGCGTCGGCGGCCCCGGCCTCCTCCGCCCTCCCCACGATCGCGCCCGCCAAGGGGTGCTCGGAGAGGCGCTCGACCGCCGCCGTCAGCCGCAGCAGGTCGTCCTCGTCGAAGCCGTCGACGAGCAGGTCGGTGACCGCCGGTTCACCCCTGGTCAGGGTCCCGGTCTTGTCCATCACGACGGTGTCGATCCGGGCCGAGGTTTCGAGCGCGATCGCGTTCTTGAAGAGGACGCCGCGCTTGGCGCCGAGCCCGGAGCCGACCATGATCGCCGTCGGCGTCGCCAGCCCGAGCGCGTCGGGGCAGGTGATGACGACCACGGTGATCGCGAAGAGGACCGCCGTCGACGTCGGTTCGGAGCTGAAGATCGCCCAGGCGGCGAAGGTGGCGGCGCCGCCGATCAGAGCGACGAGGACGAGCCAGAAGGCGGCCCGGTCGGCGAGCTTCTGGCCCGGCGCCTTCGAGTTCTGCGCCTCCTGGACGAGCTTGACGATCTGCGCCAGCGCGGTGTCGGCGCCGATCTTCGTCGCCCGCACCTGCAGCGTCCCATCGGCGTTGATCGTCGCCCCGATCACCTCCGAGCCAGGGTCCTTGTGCACCGGCAGGCTCTCGCCGGTCACCATCGACTCGTCGACCTCGCTCTCACCCTCCTCGACGATCCCGTCGACGGCGATCTTCGCGCCGGGTCGGACCAGGAGCAGATCGTCGATCGCGACCTGCTCGGTCGGGATCTCGACCTGCTCGCCGTCGCGGATCACAAGCGCCATCGCGGGCGCCAGGTCGAGAAGGGTGCGGATTGCGTCGTTGGCGCCGCCGCGGGCGCGCATCTCGAACCAGTGCCCGAGCAGGACGAAGGCGGCAAGGACGCTGGCCGCCTCGTAGAAGACGTCGCCGCCGCCGGTCAGCGTGATCGCGACGGAATAGAGCCAGCCGGCACCGACCGCGACCGCGACCAGGACCATCATGTCCAGGGTGCGGGCCCGCAGCGCCCGGACCGCGCCGCTGAAGAAGATCGAGCAGGAATAGAAGATCACCGGCAGGCTGAGGATCAGCGTGAAGACGTCCTCGCGGAGGCCGAACGGCGGCGCGGCGTGGAAGCCGAAGACGTCGGCGCCGATCTTCGACCAGAGGATGATCGGGACCGAGAAGACGGCGGCGACCAGGAAGCGGTTGCGCATGTCGGCGACCATCGCCGCCATCGCCATCTCGCCGTGGCCGCCATGCCCCATCACCTCGTCGGGCGAGCCCCTCATCTCGGCAGGCGGAGAGGGCTCCGCGGGCTCCATCAGCGGATCGCAGATGTGCTCGGGCACCGACTGGCCGGCACAGTGGTAGCCGCAGTCGATGATCCAGTCGCGCAGCTCCTCGACCGAGGTCTGGCCGGCGTCGTAGGTGACGGTCGCGGTCTGGGAGACCGGATTGGCCTCGACGCTGAGAACGCCCGGTCGGCGGCCGATCGCCGTCTCGACCACGGCCTTCTCGGAGGCCCGCAGCATCCCGCTCGCCTCCAGCACGACCGTCGCGCCGTCGTCTTTCAAAGTTGGATCCCGGATGAGCTCCACCTTAGGCGGGTGAGCCGGGAGGAACCCGGATGGCGAAGGCGTTCCGCGCGCCGCGCAGGCGGACGAACAGGGCGGCCCCGGCCATCAGCGCGGCAGCGCGTAGATCGCCAGGAGGATCCCGGTGAGGATGCTGCTGCCGACCGAGGATGGCGCTGATCAGGAAGCGCGGGCCGAGGAGCGTGGGGCGCTCGTCGAAGGGGATCGTGGGGGCAGGGGGACGCTTCCATCGTGCGCGGCAGGTTGGCCGCGCACAATCCTACAGTGCGTAGGATGCGTCGCCGAGCGCCGCCTTCAGCCTCCTCGCCGTCGCGCCCGAGCCTACGAGGACTCGGTCGCCGGCTCGCGCCCCTCGACCTCGATCCGCGGCAGGGCGCGCTCGAGCCAGCTCGGGATCCACCAGTTCCACTTCCCGAGCAACTGCATCACGGCCGGCACCAGGACCATCCGGACCAGCGTCGCGTCGAGGAAGATCGCCGCGGCGAGCCCGATCCCGAACAGCTTCAGGAACACTTCGGGCGAGGCGACGAAGGCGAGGAAGACGACGACCATGATCGCCGCCGCCGCGGTGATCACACGGGCGGTTTTGGCGAGGCCGTCGGCGACCGCGCGGCGGGTGTCGCCGTCCTTCAGGTACTCCTCGCGGATCCGCGAGACGAGGAAGACCTCGTAGTCCATCGAGAGGCCGAACAGGATCGCGAACATCATCACCGGCATGAACGGGGCGATCGGGACTTCGTGGTCGATCCCGATCAGTTCGCCGACCGCGCCTCCCTGGGCGACCAGGGTCATCACGCCGTAGGCGGCGCTCACCGAGAGCAGGTTCATCACCCCCGCCTTCAGCGAGACGAGCGGGGCGTGGAAGGCGACCAGGAGGAGCAGGAACGAGAGGCCGACGACGCCGATGATGAAGATCGGGATCCGTTCGGTGACGTATTCGCTCTGGTCCTCGAGCGCGGCGTTGACGCCGCCGACGTAGGCGGTCACGCCGGTGCCGCCGAGGGACGCCGGGATCACGTCGTCGCGGAGGCGTTCGACCAGCTCGGTGGTCGCTTCGTCCTGGGGCGAGGTGGTCGGGATCACGGTCAGGATCGCGGCGCCGCCTGAGGAGCTGAAGCGGGGCGGTTGCACGTAGTCGACGCCCGGGTCGGAGCGAATTTCGTCGGCCAGCCCGTTGATCGCACCTTCGCCGCCGCTCGGGGGCAGTTCGGCGGCGATCACCAGCGGGCCGTTGGCGCCGGGGCCGAACCCTTCGGCGATCAGGTCGTACGCTTCGCGGGTCATCGACCCCTTTTTGTCGTTGCCGGCGTCGGGGAAGCCGAGCCGCATGCCGAGCGCGGGCGCGGCGAGCGCCAGCAGGATCGCCGTGGAGAGGAACGCCGCCGTCCACGGGTGGCGCTGGACCAGGTGGCTCCAGCGCGCCGCGGGGGATTCGCCGTCGCCTTCGGGCCGGTCGAGGCGGCGCCCGAGGATGGGGATCCGCAGTTTGTCGACGCGCGGGCCGAGGTAGGAGAGGATCGCCGGCAGCAGGGTGATCGACGCGATCATCACGATCAGCACCGCCAGCGAGGCCGAGATCGCCACCCCGTACATGTAGGGGAGCCCGGTCAGGAACAGGCCGAGCACCGCGATCACCACGGTCGAGCCGGCGATGATCACGCTGCGGCCGGCGGTCGTGACCGCCTCGACGACGGCATCATGGCGATCCTTGCCCGCCTTCAGCGCGCTGCGGAAGCGGGTGAGGACGAGCAGCGCATAGTCGACCCCGACGCCGATCCCGATCAGGCCGGAGACCGCGGTCGTCCAGTTGGGGACGTCGATGACGTTGGCGAGGAGGAGGATCAGCCCGCCCGAGGAGATGCCGATGCCGAACAGCGCGACCACCAACGGCAGGCCGGCGGCGACGAGCGAGCCGAAGGCGATCAGCAGGACGATCGCCGCCGCCAGGAAGCCGATGCCCTCGGGGCTGGTTTCGCCCTGGGCGATCAGGATCGGTTCGCCGCCGAGCTTGATCTCGAGGCCGGCGCCGCTGTTCGCTTCGGCCGCGTCGATCAGCTGTTCGCCCTGCTTCTTGTCGACTTCCCAACCGGGGACGTTGAGCGGCAGCGTCGTGGTCGCGATCTTGCCGTCGTCGGAGAGGCGGACTTCGCCGGGCTTGCCGACGTGCTCGACCTTTTCGGCCTGGGCGAAGAAGGCGTCCATCTGCTGTTTCGCCGCGGCCGAGTCGGCCCCCTGCGGGTCCTTCCAGACGACGTAGATTTCCTGGCCCGAGTAGCCGCCGAATTCGCGTTCGGTGAGGTCGCTGGCCGCCTTCGACTCCGAGCCGGGGGTGTTGTAGTCGGCGTGGTATTCGCCCTTGAAGGTGGAGCCGAGGCCGATCAGCACGATCATGGCGAGGATCCAGCCCACCACCATGCGGCCGCGGCGGCGATAGGAGATGTCGGCGATACGAGCGAGGATGCGGGTCATCGGGGCCTCCAGGGCGAAACTTGGGCGATAACTTACGCTGTAGAAAGATTACAGCGTGAAACCATTCTTAGCAGAAAGTATCGGTAGACTGAGTCTCAAATGACTGAAGAGATCAGGCAGACCGAGACTGTAGGAGCCGACCGCGACCCCGTCTTCTCCAAACGTGCGCAATCACCCGACGCCGCGACGGCGGACGACGGGGCGGCGCCGCTCGACGGCGACAAGGCGCCGCAGACCCTCGCCTTCCTGCTCTCCCAGGTAGGCATCCATGCCTCCCATCGGTTCGCCGAGCGCCTCGCCGAGGTCGACCTGCAGCCGCCGCAGTTTCGGGTCCTCAACCTGATCGACGCGGCGGAAGGCCGCTCCCAGCAGGAGATCGCGAAGGCGGTGCAGGCGCCGCCGAGCCGGATGGTCGGCTTCGTCGACGAGCTCGAGCGGCGCGGTCTGGTCGAGCGCCGCGCCGACCCCAAGGACCGCCGCGTCCGCGCCCTCCACCTGACCGCGGCCGGCCGCGAGGCGCTGGCCCGGGGGAGGGAGGTCGCCCGCCGCCACGAGGAGGAGCTGACCCAGGGCATGAGCGAGGCCGAGCAGGAGCAACTGGTCGGGCTACTGCGCAAGGTGGTCGAGGAGCAGACGATGGGCCCCGGCGTCCACCCCGGCTTCAGCGGCAAGTTCACCCCCCACTGACCGTAACGGCGTGGTGGCTCGGAAGGACTGCGTCCTGCAAGTCCATCCGACCAAGGAGTAGATGCAATGAGATCGATCATCCGCGCCGGCCTGGCGACGGTCGCGATCGCCGCCCTGTTCGCGGTCACCGCCGGATCCGCCGCCGCCCATCCGGGCGACCATCGCGAGCCGTCGCCCCCGTTCCACCACCATCCCGGACCGCCGCCCCCACCGCCGCCGTTCCGCTCGAATCACCCTGTCTTCGTCCAGACGGACAACACCGCCGGCAACCAGGTCATCGCCTACGACCAGGGCCGTGACGGCAGCCTCACCGAAGTCGGCGCCTACCCGACCGGAGGGCTCGGCGGCGCGCTGGAAGGCTCCGTGGTCGACCATCTCGCCTCGCAGGGGTCGCTCGCCTACGACGCCGACAACCATCTGCTTTACGCGGTGAACGCCGGCAGCGACACGGTCTCCGTGTTCGCCGTCTTCGGCGATCGCCTCTTCCTCCAGCAGGTGATCGGCTCGGGCGGGTCGTTCCCGGTCAGCGTCGCCGTCGACCACGGCCTCGTCTACGTGCTGAACGCCGAAGGCGGCGGCTCGCTGCAGGGCTACCGCGCCGGCTTCGGGCACCTCTTCCCGATCCCGGGATCGAACCGTGCGCTCGGCCTGCCGACCGAAACGCCACGCTTCACCCACACCCCGGGACAGGTCGCCTTCTCGCCCGACGGCTCGCAGGTGATCGTCACGACCAAGGCCGCGGGCAGTGACATCGACGTCTTCGGGGTGCAGGCCTTCGGCCGGCTCGCGCCGGCGCCGGTGGTCAACTCCGAGCCGGGCACGGTGCCGTTCGCGGTCACCTTCGACCAGGCCGGCAACCTGCTCGTCACCGAGGCGGGGACCAACGCGGTGACCTCCTACTCGCTGCACGGCGACGGGACCGTCGCGCCGCTGAGCACGCTTGCCACCGGCCAGACGGCGACCTGCTGGATCGTCCGCTCCGGTTCCGTCGCCTACGCCTCGAACGCCGGCAGCGCGACCCTGAGCGACGTCGGGATCGGCGCCGGCGGTCAGTTGACCTCGCTCGGGAACACCGAAACCAGCGCCGGCACGGTCGACGCCGCGGTCGCCGCGAACGGGCGTTTCCTCTACGTCCAGGGCGGCGCCGCGGGCACGGTCGACGCCTTCTCGATCGGCGCCCAGGGTGCCTTGACCAAGGTCGGGACGGTGACCGTCCCGGGTGCCGTCGGCGGCCAGGGGATCGTCGCCCTCTAGCGCCTCGTCCGGCGAGCTGCGGCGTTTTCAGGATCGTAAGATGTGCGCCGTAGCTTGCCGGGCGACCCATGGGTTTCCGTCGCCCCGACCCCGCAGCAGTCGCAGAAACCGAGCTCGTCGCGAGGCTGCGGGCGGGCGAGGAGGCGGCCTTCGTCGCGCTCGCCGGGCGCCATCAGGCGACCATGTTGCGGCTCGCCTCGACCTTCGTGCCGAGCACCGCGGTCGCCGAAGAGGTGGTGCAGGACACCTGGGTGGCGGTGCTGCGTGGCCTCGACGGCTTCGACGGCCGCGCCTCGTTCAAGACCTGGCTGCTGGCGATCCTCGTCAACCGGGCGAAGAGCGCCGGCATGAGTGAGGCACGCAGCCTGCCGGTCGGCGACGCCGGGCCGGCGGTCGACCGCTCCCGCTTCGACGCCGCCGGGGCCTGGGCCTCACCGCCCCGGCACTGGGTCGAGGAGAGCGAGGACCGCCTGATGGCGAGGGGATTGCGGGAGACGCTCGAGCTGGCCCTGAAAAGGCTGCCCTCGCGTCAGCGGGCGATCGTCATCCTGCGCGACGTCGACGGGCTGAGCGGCGAGGAGGTCTGCGGGGTGCTGCGCATCAGCGCCGGCAACCAGCGGGTGCTTCTTCACCGCGCCCGTAGTCACCTGCGCGCCGCCGTCGAGGAGTTCGTCGAGCGATGAGACTGCGGCCGCGCAAGGGTCCCCTCGTCTGCCAGGAAGTGGTCGAGCTGGTGACCGATTACCTGGAGGGCGCAATGTCGCGAGCCGAGCGCCGTCGCTTCGAGGCGCACCTGGCCGACTGCCCCCACTGCACCGAGTACCTGGCCCAGATGCGGGCGACGATCCGCCTCACCGGGCGGCTCGAGGCCGACGACCTGACCGCCGAGATGAGCGACGACCTCGGCGAGCTCTTCCGGCGCTGGCGGGTCGAGGGGGACGAGCGGCCGGGATAGCGAGACCGAGGGAGCCGTGTAACGGATCGACTCCGACGTGCACTGGAATCGCATGCCCTCGTTCACCGGCCTGCTGATCGTCGTCGCGGTCGCCTTCGCCGCTCCGTTTCTGCTCGGCCTGTTCCCGGCGGTGCGGCTGCCCTCAGTGGTGCTCGAGATCCTTGCCGGGATCGTCATCGGGCCCTCGGTGCTCGGCATCGTCGAAGTCGACGAGACGATCTCCGTGATCTCCGTCCTGGGCCTGGCCTTCCTGCTCTTCCTGGCCGGCCTGGAGATCGACTTCTCGCGCCTGCGCGGGCCGATCCTGCGCCTGACCATGGTCGGGTTCGCGCTCTCCTTCGCCCTCGCCTTCCTCGTCGCCCTCGGGCTGAAGGCGTCGGGGCTGATCGAGACCCCGCTGCTGATCGCGATCATCCTCTGCGCGACCTCGCTGGGGGTGCTGATCCCGGTGCTGAAGGACGCGGGCGAGATCTCCTCGGCCTTCGGGCAGCTGATCGTCGCGGCCGGGACGATCGCCGACTTCGGTGCGGTGATCCTGCTCTCGATCTTCTTCTCCGGAGAGGGCGGGGTCGGCTCGACCCTGCTGTTGATCGGTTCGCTCGTCCTCCTCGCCGGGGTCGTCTTCCTCTCGGTGAAGGGCGCGACGCGGTTCGGCGCGATCCGCGCCGATCTGCTGCGCCTCCAGGACACCACCGCCCAGATCAGGGTCCGCGGGGCGGTCGTCCTGCTGGTCGGCTTCGCGGCGATCGCCGACCAGCTCGGGCTCGAGTCGATCCTCGGCGCCTTCATCGCCGGCGCGATCCTCTCCCTGCTCGACCCCGATCAGCAGATGACCCACCCTGACTTCCGACGCAAGCTCGAGGCGATCGGCTTCGGCTTCTTCATCCCGGTCTTCTTCGTCACCAGCGGCGTCAACTACGACCTCGACGCACTGCTCGCGAGCGCCTCCAACGTGATCATGGTCCCGATCTTCCTCGCCGCGCTGGTGATCGCCCGCGGCGTCCCGGCGCTCCTCTACCGCCGCCTCCTCGACACCCGGCACACGGTCACCGCCGGCCTGATGCAGGCGACCTCGCTGCCGTTCATCGTCGCCGCGGTCGCGATCGGACGTGACCTCGAACTCGTCACCGCGGCGGAGGGGGCGGCGCTGATCGGCGCCGGCCTGCTCTCCGTCCTGCTCTTCCCCCTGATCGGTCTCTCGCTGCTCCGTGGTGGAGCCGCCACCGGCCCCCGACCGGACCGCGGCGAGGAGCGCGAGCCGATGATTGCGATGTGACCCCGCCGATGACCTCCACGGCTCTCTTGCCGGTGGCTCGCCCGGACGTAGAATCGCCGCGAGGCGCGGAGGAGACCAGGCCAGTGTCACCACAAGAGCTCGATGAGTCTCGGCTTCTGAGCGCGATCAGGGGCGGCGACGAGGCGGCCTTCACCGAGCTGGTCGGTCGTCACCACGGTGCGCTCCGCCGCTTCGCCCGGATCTTCGGCGCCTCCGAAGCGGTAGCCGAGGAGATCGTCCAGGAGACCTGGCTGACCGCGCTGCAGGGACTCGATTCCTTCGAGGGTCGCTCCAGCTTCAAGGCATGGCTCTTCGGGATCGCCAGGAACCAGGCGCGACGGCGCTCCGAGCGCGAGCGCCGGACCGTCCCCTTCTCTGCTCTGGCAGGCGATGGGGAAGCCGACGGCCCGGTCGTCGACTCGCTGTGCTTCCAGGGCCCCGGTGCGAACTGGCCGGACCACTGGTCCGCGCCGCCGCGACCCTGGGAGGACCCCGAGCGCCGCCTCGCCTCGCTGGAGGCGCGGGAGCAGCTGCGCGACGCGCTCGCCGAGCTGCCCGAGCGCCAGCGGACGGTGGTCGTCCTGCGCGACGTCGAAGGCCTCGACCCCGAGCAGGTATGCGAGCTGCTCGAGATCAGCGAAGGGAACCAGCGCGTGCTCCTTCACCGGGGGCGCTCCGGCGTGCGCGCCGCGCTCGAGGGGTACATGGATGCCTGAGATGCACCGACACGAGATCGACGAGGTGACCTGCCGCGAGTTCGTCGAGCTGGTTACCGACTACTGGGAAGGCGCCCTGCCCGAGGAGCGGATGGAGCTGGTGGAGGAGCACCTGGTGATGTGCGACTGGTGCAAGACGTATTTGGAGCAGATGCAGGCGACGGTGGATGCCCTGCCGGAGGCGGCCGAGCGCGAGCCGGTGCCGGAGGAGACCGAGCGGGTCCTGCTGAGCGCCTTCCGCGAGTGGAAGGCGCGGCGCTGAGCGGGCGGCTCGCATACAAGTTCCTGCGCCCCGGGGCGGTCGGCCCCTTCAGCGGCCACCACTGGTCGGTGCCGAGCGACGCCGAGCCGGGCGAATGGGTCCACGGCAGCCTCGACGAGGAGGTCTGCCGCGGCGGGGTCCATGCCTGCGAAGGCCGCTTCCTCGCCCGCTGGATCTGGGAGGAGCTGTGGGTGATCGAGCTCGGTGGCGAGGTGGAGGCGCGCGGCCACAAGCTGCGGGCACCGCGGGGGAGGCTCCTGCGCCGGGTCGAGGCTTGGTCGGCGCCGGTGGCCAAGGACTTCGCCGAGGCCTGCGCGGCCCGCGCCGCCGAGCACGCGGCGATGGCGCCCGCGGAGGTCGCGCGGGTGGCCGCAGGCATGGCCGCCGACGGGGCGACCCGCGCCGAGACCGCGCGGGCCACCGGTGACCCCTATGTCGCCGCGCATGGCGCCGCGGTCTGTGCCTACATCTCGGCGATGACCGCGCTTCGCGCCGGAGGGCGCGAGCGGCATGACGACGAGCGGGAGTGGCAGGCGGAATGGCTGCTTCGCGAGCTGGCTCTCGACGCCTGAACGAGTCCGATCCGGCATCCGCCGAGACGATCTTCTCCCGCGGCTACCGTCGTGACACCTCGACCCGGGCGATGGCGATGGAGGCCGCCGACCTCGTCCTCGCCGACACCTCGGTGCTGGATCTCGCCGAGCCGGACCCGGCGGAGTTCTGGCGGGTCGCCGAGGTCGAGGGCCTGGGTCCCGAACTCCGACCCGAGGCGCCCACTTCTACGTCTCGCGCTTCCAGGGACCCCGGCGGCGACCCTGATGGCGTACGACCACGATCGGGACTGCGGGATCTACGTGGTCGGGACCGCGTCGGGCGCCCGCCGGCGGGGGATCGCGACGGCTCTCTCGGCCCCATGCCCTGGTCGAGGCGTTCGGACGAGGCTGCACGACCGCGAGCCTTCAGGCGACCCCGATGGCGGAGGGTGTCTACGCGAGCGTCGGCTTCCGCGACCTCGGCCGCTTCGACGAGTTTGTCCGGCTCCCTAGATGGCCGATTCCACGGCACGGGGCCCAGGTGGGTGGCCGGGCACCCTCGGGAGGCGGGAAAGGGTCACGGAAGGCGCGGGAAGTGACGCTTCCGCGTACCTTCGGTGCGGGATCCCGGCCCCCGCCTTTGCTCAAGATCATGTGTGTTTAGTTTTGGGTCCATAGCAACCGAAACTAAACACACATCTTTTTGAGCGGTGAGCGCCGCGCGGGAAGGTGAGGAACCCTCGCGCCTCCGCCTCGCCCGGCGTCGTGGAATCAGTCATCTAGGGGGCCGTGTAACGAAACGTGGCGCGGCTGCACCTGGAGTCCATGATGGTCAACTCCCTGCCTCCTCTTCCGGACGGTTTCGCCGACACCGTCGCCGCCCTCCACCAGGTCGCCGAGCAGATTGTCGCGCCGGCCCGCAAGCCCGCGAACGAGATCGCGCTCGAGCCGACGCCGGAAGGCTTCGGCACGCCGGAGTTCGAGTTCGGAGGCTCCCGCCGGCGCGTTCGGGTCGCCGGGACAGAGCTCGTATACGAGATCGAGGAAGACGAGCGGCGGGTGCGGATCGGCTCACTTGCCGAGGCGGCCGCCCTGGTAACCGATCTCCTGCCGGCCGGCGCGGAGCTGAGCGACGAGCCTCTCGGGGTCCACCCCGATGCCGCTCGCTCGCTTGCTCGCTGGTACGCCTTCGGCGTCGCCGCCCTCGGTCGCCTGCTCGAGTCGTCCGACCCGCGGGACGACCCGACGCCCGCCCGGCTCTGGCCGGAGCACTTCGACCTTGCGATCGATCTCGGGTCCGAGGCAAAGGGGGTCCGCGCCACCTACGGCTTCTCGCCGGGCGACGAGCAGCACCCTGAGCCGTACCTCTACGTCGGGCCCTGGAACGAGGTCCGCGGCGAGCTCTGGCAGGCGAGCGGCTTCGCCGGCGCCGAGCTCGGCTACGCCGATCTGCTGCGCGCCCCAGACCAGGCGGCGGCTGCGAGCGACTTCTTCGAGACCAGGCGGAATGCACTCAACGAGATGGGGAGGAGCCCGGCATGAGCGAGATGAGCGGCAGCGACGGCAACGGAAGCGCAGCCACCGGTGCCGCGATCGAATGGCACCGCGTCCTGGCGGCGGAGGAGCTGCCGGAGGGGCGGGTGACGACCGTCGCCGCCGGCCACAAGAGCGTCGCCCTGGTCCACTACGACGGCCAGTTCTCGGCCCTCGACAACCACTGCCCGCATCAGGGCGGCCCGCTGGGGGAGGGCTCGATCGAGAACGGCCTGCTGCGCTGTCCCTGGCACGGGTACGACTACTGCCCGCTCGACGGCAAGTCACCCGGCTTCGACGACACGGCAGTGACCTATCCGCTGGAGATCCGCGACGGCGAGGTCTTCATCGGTGTCGAGGAGGAGCCGCACGTCGCCACGGTCACCGACCTGATGGCGGAGACGATGGTCAACTGGGGCGTCGAGCACGTCTTCGGCATGGTCGGCCACTCCAACCTCGGACTCGCCGACGCCCTCCGGCGCCAGGAAGAAGCGGGCAAGCTCACCTACATCGGCATCCGCCACGAGGGGGCGGCCGCATTCGCCGCCTCGGCTTACGGCAAGCTCACCGGCAGGCCCGCCGCCTGCCTGACGATCGCCGGCCCGGGGGCGACCAATCTGCTCACCGGGCTCTGGGACGCCAAGGTCGATCGGGCTCCCGTGCTCGCGCTGACCGGGCAGGTCGACAGCCAGGTGCTCGGCCCGGGCGCCTTCCAGGAGGTCGACCTGGCAGGCGCCTTCGGCTCGGTGGCGGCCTGGAGTCAGCCGGTCCTGAGCGACTCCAGACACGTCGAGTTGATGAACCTGGCCTGCAAGAACGCGCTGCTGAAACGAGACGTCGCCCATCTGATCTTCCCCGACGAGGTGCAGACGCTGCCCGCTCCCGAGGGCGCCGAGGCCGGCCGCCCCAAGGGCCGGATCACGCCGCTCGAGATCACGCCGCCGGAGGAGTCGGTGCAGGCGGCGCTGAAGGTGCTGCGGAGCGCGAGGCGGCCGGTCTTGATCGTCGGCCACGGCGCCCGCTTCCACATGCCGGAGGTGATCGCCCTGGCCGAACAGCTCGGCGCGCCGGTGATAACCACCTTCAAGGCCAAGGGCCAGATCGGCGACGACCATCCGCTCGCGGCCGGCGTGCTCGGTCGCAGCGGCACGCCGGTCGCGAGCTGGGTGATGAACGAGGCCGACATGCTGCTCGTGCTCGGCGCCTCGTTCTCCAACCACACCGGCATCTATCCCGGCCACCCGATCGTCCAGGTCGACTTCGACCCGATGCAGCTCGGCAAATTCCATCCCGTCGAGGTCCCGGTGTGGGGTGAGATCGGGGTGACGGTCGAGCGCCTGCGGGCCGAGCTTCCCGCTCGCCCGGCGAGCGAGGAGCAGCGCAAGCAGCTCGCCGAACGCTGGGCGATCTGGCGGGCCGAGAAGGCAAGTCGGGCGGCCGACGACCGCGGCGATGGGGTCAACTCGGCCTCGATCTTCGCGGCGATGGAGCGCCAGGTCCCGGAGGACGCGGTGATCGCGGTCGACGTCGGCAACCACGCCTACTCCTTCGGCCGCTACTTCGAGTGCAGGCGCCACTCGGTGTTGATGTCGGGATATCTCGGCTCGATCGGCTTCGGCTACCCGGCGGCGATGGGGGCGTGGGCGGCGGCGCCGGAGCGTCCGACCGTCGCGGTCACCGGCGACGGTGGCTTCGCCCAGTACATGGCCGAGCTGACGACCGCGGTCAAGCACGGCATGGACATCACCCATGTCCTCGTCAACAACGGCCAGCTGGGGAAGATCAGCAAGGAGCAGCGGGCGGGGGAGTGGGAGGTCTGGCAGACCTCACTCCACAATCCGGACTTCTCGGCCTACGCGCGCAACTGTGGCGCGCTCGGGATCAGGGTGACGGACCGGGAGGGCCTCGACGATGCCCTCGCCGAGGCGGTCGCCCACACCGGCCCGTCCATGGTCGAAGTGATGGCCGACCCGAACCTGGTCTAGGTGTAACGCCTGGGCTCCTCGCCGCACCTTTGATCCATCGACAACGAAACATGTTCGAACGGAGGAGAGAAGTGACCGAATTGACCCAGATGCAGGCCGAGCTGTGCGAGCGGAGCGATACCGACTACTCCGACCTGAAGGCGTTCTTCATCAACTGCACGCTGAAGCGCAGCCCTGAGGTCTCCAACACCCAGGGACTGATGGACATCTCGATCGAGATCATGCGGCGCAACGGCGTCCAGGTCGACTGCATCCGCGCGGTCGACCGCGACATCGCCACCGGCGTCTGGCCCGACATGACCGAGCATGGCTGGGAGCGCGACGAGTGGCCCGAGATCTTCGAGCGGGTGATCGACGCCGACATCCTCGTCCTCGGCATGTCGATCTGGCTCGGCGAGAAGTCCTCCGTCGCGACCCAGATCGTCGAGCGCCTCTACGGCAACTCGCACCTCCTCAACGACGCCGGCCAGTACGCCTACTACGGACGGGTCGGCGGCTGCCTGGTCACCGGCAACGAGGACGGCGTCAAGCACTGTGCGATGAACGTCCTCTACTCGCTGCAGCACCTCGGCTACACGATCCCGCCCCAGGCCGACGCCGGCTGGATCGGCGAGGCCGGGCCCGGCCCCTCCTACCTCGACCCCGGCTCCGGCGGCCCGGAGAACGACTTCACCAACCGCAACACCACCTTCGCCGCCTGGAACATGCTCCACCTCGCGCGCATTCTCAAGGACGCGGGCGGCATCCCGGCCCACGGCAATCAGCGGACCGCCTGGGACGCCGGCTGCCGCTTCGACTTCGTCAACCCCGAGTATCGGGTCTGAGAGGACCATCGGTCGAGTTCCCTTGTCAAAGGCAGGACGCGGTGGGAGGCTCGGCCTGTCTCACGCTCGCTGGCCGAGTCCCACCGAGAGGTCTCCTTGAAGCGTCGCCCGCCGTGCCGAGCAGTCGCCCTACCGATCGTCCTCGTCGCGATGGCGATCGCCTGCGCCGGCTCGGCGGCCGCCGAAACGCCGCCGGGGCCCCGGTTGGCCTATCAGCGCTTCATCAGCTATCCCGACGTCTACTTCACCGTCGGTCCCGAAGGCGGCGAACCCCAACCCCTGGTCGACTTTGCGACCGCAGCCCTGCCCAAGCCGGCAGTGAGCGCCGGCTTCACCTGGTCGCCGGACGGGACCAGGTTCGCCTACACGGGCGTGACCGGCGGCGGGATCGGATCGAAGCCGCGGGAACGGCGGATCTATGTCGTCCCGGTGGCGGGAGGCCCGGCGGTCGAAGTCCCGGGCAGCCTCGGGGCGGAGATGCCGGTCTTCGCGCCAGACGGCAGCTCCGTGGCGACCTTGCTGATCCGCCTCCATCCCCGGGCGCGCGGCGCCCACGCCGGCGGCCGCGTCGAACAGTCCTCGATCTGGCTGCTCAGCCTCGACGGGATCGCCCCGCGCCGGCTCACCCCCTGGCGCCACGTCTACAAGGAAACGCCCTGGTCCTTCGAGCCCGACGGACGCGGCCTCGGGATCATCCGCGACGTCGGCGTCGGCCGACACAAGCACCGCGCCGAAGCGGTGGCCCTCCCCCTCGACGGCGGCGGCGAGGAGCGGATCGCGACGAAGGCGTCCGGGCTCGCCTTCTCTCCCGACGGCACCCGGGTCGCCCTGCTCCGCCCGGGGCGGACCGGCGAGGATCTCTGGGTGGGCGCCGCCGACGGCACCGGCCTGCGGCTGGTCAGCGACGGCCCCCGCACCGAGGAATCACCGACCTGGGACCCCTCCGGTCAGCGGCTCGCCTTCCTGATGGCGCCGGCTCCCACCTTCCACCCGAACTTCGGCTTCTACGGCAACGCGCTCCTGCAGGTCAACGCCGACGGCACCTGTCAGACGGTGCTGCGATCCGAAACGACGTCCTACGCCATCTTCTCGCCGAGCTGGCAGCCGGGTCCGGGGCGGGGCGCCGGGCCGATCAGCTGTTGATCCGCCCCGCGGGTCCCGGGGCCGCCTTTACGGTCCAGTGGTAGATGGCCGGGCTGGGATCGGCGCCGCCGGCGCCGACGGCGCGGACCTCGAAGCGATGGTGCCCCAGTTTCACGGTCACCGAGTGCGGCGACGTGCAGGGCGCGAAGGGTGCTCCGTCGAGGCTGCATTCGAAGCGGGCGGTGGGGTCGGTCGAGGCGAACCGGAAGACGGCCTTCCGCTTCCGCGTCGCGCTGGTGAGGACCCGGTGCGGGTGGAGGCCGATCGAGGAGTTGGGCGGGGTCGGGAGCGTGGGGGATGGGCCCGGCCCGGCCGCGGGCGTCGACCCACCTGATCCGCCGGACCCACCGCCGCCTGGTTCGCTCGGCGGCGGTGCGGGCGGGTGGTACTCGTCGGCGCCGATGTCGACCGCCGCGCCGAATTCACGCGCCTCGCCGTCGAAGTCGAGGGGCCCGTTGGCGACGTCGGCGAGGCCCGCGTCGATCGTCACCGAGCCGGCCGCCTCGTGGAAGTCGCCGGCCGCCGCGTCGACGAAGGTCGGCGCCGTCGTCTGATTGATCTCGGATCATCAGCTACGCGCGGATTACCTCGTCGTCGGGCGTGGCGCGCTCGGCATGGCATTTGCCGACACGCTTGTCGAGGAGACCGATGCGCAGGTCGTGATGATCGATCGTCGGCACGCACCCGGCGGACATTGGCTCAGCGCCTACCCCTTCGTCCGCTTACACCAACCCTCCAGGTACTACGGCGTCAACTCGACGCCACTCGGCGGCGAGTCGCGCCAGGTCGATGGCCCGGAGGCGGGCATGTACGAGCGCGCGGGAGCCGCCGAGATCTGCGCCTACTACGAGCGGGTGATGCGGGAGCGCCTGATCCCGTCGGGCCGGGTCCGCTTCTTTCCACAGTGTGAGCACATCGCCGAGGGCCGCTTCGTCTCCCGCCTCACGGGGGAGTCGTTCGAGGTCGACGTCGGCAGGCGGGTCGTCGACGCCAGGTACCTCCCTCCCGCCATTCCCGCTGAATCTCCACCCTCGTTCCAGGTCGAGCCGGGAGTCTCGTGCGTGACCCCCGGAGAGCTCGTGAACCTCGGCCGACCCCCCGACGGATACGTCGTCGTCGGCGGCGGCAAGACCGCGATCGACACCTGTCTGTGGCTGCTCGAAAACGGGGTCTCCCCGGAGGCAGTCCGCTGGATCAAGCCCAGGGAGGCGTGGCTGCTCAACCGTCACTACTTTCAGCCGGGCGAGCTGGTCGGCGATTTCCTCGAGGGGGTCTCCCTGCAGATGGAGGCCGCGGCGGCCGCGACCTCGGCCGATGATCTGTTCGACCGGCTCGAGTCCGCGGGACAGCTGCGAAGGGTCGACCCGAACGTTCGCCCCACGATGCACAAGGGCGCCACGATCAGCGACTGGGAGATCGACCTGCTGCGCGGCATCGGAAACGTCGATCGGCGCGGTCACGTTCGTGCGATTGAGCGGGACCGGATCGTCTTCGACGAGGGCACGATCCCCACCAGTCCGGGCCACGTCCACGTTCACTGTACGGCGGAGGGACTGGCGCGCCGGCCGATCGCGCCGATCTTCGACGGCGGGCGCATCACGCTGCAGCCGATTCGCCTCGGGCTGCCGCCCTTTGCCGCCGCCCTGACCGCCTTCGTCGAGGCCCATCGTGACGAGGACTCCGAGAAGAACCGACTGTGCCCGCCGACCCGATACCCCGACACCGACCTCGACTGGGCCCGGGCGACCCTGAACGGGATGAGCGCCGACTACGCCTGGTCCAAAGAGCCCGACATCTTCGCCTGGCTCGACCGTTCGCGACTGAACCCGACGAGCGGTCTGAGCGGTCGCTCCGGCGAAGCCCAGGTCCAACAGGCCGTGCAGCGCTTCGTCGAGAACGTGCGTCCCGGCCTCGGGCGCCTCGCCGAGCTCGTCGAGTAGTACCCGGCGACGGTAGCGGCACGGTTGGGTTGCATTCGCGATCGAGTTGAAGGGCGCCGGTCCGACCCGGGCTTCGGAGGTCGGCCCGGCATCCACGGCTCCTCGGGAGGCGGGAAAGGGTCACGGAAGGCGCGAGAAGTGATGCTTCCGCGCGGCTTCGGCGCGTAGGTCTCGTCGCCGGTGCGATTGAGCCGGTCATAGACGGCTCAAGTGCACACTCGTCGGCCGACGGGCACAGAACCCTGACGCCTCCGTCCCGAGACCCGCTCCTCTTCGAAACTTCCTCCGCGAGGCGCCAGCTTCCCGGTCCGCAAGCCCCGCGGCGCCGGCCTCCCGTCCGCCGAGCCCAGCGTCGTTGAATCAGGCTTCGGCGAGGCTGCCAAGGACCCCGTAGGCGACCCGGGTCAGGTGTGGGCGCAGCGCCTCGAACTCTGCGCCCAGCTCAGCCACGGCGCAGCCCACCGATCACAGCCACCAAAATCTCGTTCCCTCTCCGTCTCGATCCGACTGTCTACCGAAAGGACGACGCAGGGGCGCGCGTTTGTGACATCGCCCGAAAACGATGTCGATCCGGCAGTATCTCCGGCATGGATCGCGATCAGCTCCGGGCGCTGCAAGCACCGCTTAAGGACCGCTACTCCGAGCGGCCGCAAGACGCCCTGGTCACGCTGCGGGCGCAGGGCACCCTCGGCGAAGGCATCTCCTGCTCGATCGAGACGGGCAGGGCGATCGTCGCTGCCGGTCTGCACCCCGCCACCGGCGGCGACGGCTCGGAGCTCTGTTCGGGCGACATGCTGCTCGAGGCTCTCGCGGCCTGTGCCGGGGTGACGCTGCGGGCCGTATCGACCTCCCTCGGCATCGGGATCGATGCTGGGATCGTTCGGGCCGAGGGCGACCTCGATTTCCGCGGCACCCTTGGCGTCGACCCTGGGGCAGCCGTCGGCTTCCGGGCGATCCGGCTCCGCTTCGAGCTCGAGAGCGATGCCGATGAGGAGGAATTGGCGACGCTGCTGAAGTTGACCGAGCGCTATTGCGTCGTCCTGCAGACGCTGACGAGCTCCGTCGACGTCTCGGCCGAGCTCATCGGCTGACGACCGTCTGGGCGAATGCCATACAGGCGGTAGGGGTGTTTTCCGAGCGTCCCGAGACATCGAGCGTGGCGACGGTGAGGGGGGTGGTCCGGGTCGCGATTTTGATCCTGTCCACCAGCAAACCTTCGTTGCTGAAGTCGAGCGAGGCGCCGTTGGCGAAGATGCCGCTGTCGACGCCATTGCTGAATTCGAGCGTCTCATCGAGGGTGGCGCCGGACCCGTTCAGCAGCGAAACGCCGACCACCGGGTTTTTCGTCCCGGGCTTGCAGGAGGCGACGAGCGGCCCGACTCCTGGGACCGAGAACAGTTGCCGCTCTTCGCCGAGCCCCAGGTCCACCCGAGCGGTGAGGATCTGGGCGTCTCCACGCGCGAAGGCGCTTGCCGGGTTGCCGGCGAGCGTCCTGGCGTCACCGGCGCTTGCGGCGAAGCCGGCAGTCCTGGCGTCACCTGCGCTTGCGGCGAAGCCGGCGGTCGTCGCGAAGGCTGCACTCGGCACCCTCGGCAGCGAGGAAGCATCGATCTTGGTCCCGGTGACCGCGCCGTCGCCGATCTTGGCCGTGGTGACGGCTTTGTCCTTGATCTTCGCGGTGCCGACGGAGCTCTCCTGCAGCTGGCGTGGACCGACACTGCCTCTGGCGAGGTGGCCGGCGGCAAACGCAGAGGCGCCGCCGACGGCGACGAACAGCGCGAGCGTGGCGACCACGTTGGCGTAGGTCAGCTTTCCTCGGATCTTCATCGGTTCATGTGTACGCGGGGACTCACCGATAGGTTCAGTCCTGCCCCGCGCCCCGTGTGATGTCACATTCGCGGCGGGCCGCATCGTCCTCTCTCTTGGAGTCGAAATCGAACGGAGGACTTGCTTATGGTGTCATTACCGCGTCTCTCGCCTCGGGCCGAGCACAGGATCCTGAAAGCCTCTTGCGGGCTCGGGCCGCGAGCGGCGCGCCGCATCTTCGGCGCGCCGCCGGGCCTCGACGGCCAGACGCTGGCGAGCGACGCTCATGCCTTGATCAGGTTGGCGCGCGTCGCCGGCGACACCACCCTGATCGCGGGGATGACCGTGGAGGAGGCGCGCGAGGCCACCCGGCGTCGGACCGCGGCTGCCGCGGCCCGCGCGCCGACCCAGATGGCGCGGGTCGAGCAGCTCGAGGTCCCGGGAGCGGCTGCGCCGCTGCCGGCGCGCCACTACGTCCCCGAGGGTCTCGCCGAGGAGGCGCCCCTGCTCGTCTTCCTGCACGGCGGCGGTTGGGTGCTCGGCGACCTCGACACCCACGACGGCGTCTGCCGCCTGCTCGCCGCCGGCGCCGGCGTCGCCGTCCTCTCCGTCGCCTACCGGCCGGCGCCGGAGGATCCTTTCCCGGCGGCGGTCGAGGACGTCTTCGCGGCTTTCCGCTGGACCGCCGCCCACGCCCCCGCCCTCGGCGCCGACCCTGCCCGGATCGCGATCGGCGGCGACAGCGCCGGGGGCAACCTGGCGGCCGCGGTCAGCATCCTCGCCCGCGACGCCGGCGCGGCGATGCCGGCGATGCAGCTCCTGCTCTACCCCGCCACCGACGCGGTCGGCGGCCAGCGCTCGCGGGAGCTCTTCGCCGACGGGTTCCTCCTGACCAAGGCCGACCTCGACGTCTGCGAGGCGCACTACCTGCCGCCGGGGACCGACCGCGCCGACCCGCGGGTCTCGGTCCTACGGGCGCCCGACCTACGTGGGCTGCCACCCGCCTACGTGGCGACCGCCGGCTTCGACCCGCTCCGCGACGAGGGCGAGGCCTACGGGCTGCGGATGCGCGAGGCGGGGGTTCCGGTGGTCCTGCGCCGCCACCAGAGCCTGATCCACGCCTTCGCCAACCAGGCCGCGATCAGCCCCGGCTCGGCCGCGGCGATGACCGCGGCCGCCGAGGCGCTGCGAGCGGGCCTGGCGCAGCGGCCGTGCACCCACTCGGTCTCGCCCCTCTGACTTAAGGAGTAACCATGGAGCAGGTCCGCAAGCGGTTCACCTACGCAAACCTGGTCTCGTCGATTTGCTTGTTCCTCGTCCTCGGCGGCGTTGCTCGTCGCCGCCTGCTTCTTCATCGAGATCCTCGACAGCACGATAGTGGTATCCGCAAACCGCATCCCCAAGACCTAGCGGGACGCTTCCGGAGGGCTGTCCAAGTTTGCTGCCGCCACGTAAGGCTAGCTGCGGACGTTGATTTCCTTCATTGCACTAATCACTTTGCTGGTCGGGTAGCAGACCCATAGTGCTTTGGAATCCTCCTCGAAGAAATACTCCATCTCGGTTCCCTCTTGGAGATAGATGAACTCACCGGCAGCGGCAGTCACCTTACCGGCAGGCGAGCTGACCTCAAGGCGGCCCTCCGCGACATATATGACCTCGTCATGGGGAATCTCCCAAGAAAAGCGGAATCCAGCGTTGCACCGGACGAACCCCGCGGCAAGATTGGGCATAGGGTAATCCGAGCCCGATCGAAAGCCCTCGCAGATCTCGGCGTCCTCGGTGAGGCGGACCCAGTTGAGATCGCTATCAGAGACTGCTACTGGAGCTAGCGTTTTTTCCGGCATGACACTCCTATTCTCGTCCGGTGCCGTTAGGCCCTGACGTTCGGCATTTTCACCCGTTGCTACGTGTGCAAGTTCAATGAGGGAGTTCCCCGAAGCCGCGGAGCCGACGTTTGCATGAGTGACGGTGACGCACGTCCTCAAGTGAGCCGTACCTTGAAAGCTGACTATGACTCCGCCCCAATGCACGGGGCCGGTTCATCACGGGCAGGGCGCTCCCTTCAACCTGAGTCCTTCGATTCCACCGATCTAGGACGATTCCTTGACGCTCGGCACACTATCGTCTCATGCAGTCGGCGTCAAGGGGACCACTCGCGAGGGTTGAGGCCGGTCACGATTCGGGGATTAAGCCTCAATCCACCGACTCACCATCGGAGTCAAGGCATTCGCCGGCCGATCGGACGGCGCCGGAACGCCACCCGAGCCGGAGGGCCTGATCGGACCAGCTGCCCGTTGCTCGGGGTGGCGGTATCCGTACGGCTCAGGTGCCTTCCGCCGACCCTATCTCACTCTTCGAGGGACGCCTGCATTTCGCTCGGAGCATCCTTCACTATCGGCTGGAAAACCGCCGCAACACGTTCTCTGTAACGCGTGAGACGGAATTGTCGTATCCATTGTAGGAGAGGCTCCCTGACCACGCGATGGAACTCGTCGAGAACACTGCGCCTCCCCCGTCGAGCTCGAAGATAGTAAGATCGGCTCGAACCACGGGGTCCTGAGTCCCTCCCATATTTGGCAGCGTGATTCCGATGTTCTCGCGCACCTCCAGCATCAGATCGCTGTGCTGGCCCTCCGAAGAAGCGAGGATCTGGGTTTGCGGTGGCGTCCCGAGTTCTTGGTTGACGGAGTCGAGCTCGAGCCCTGACGCGCCGCCTCCGACCAAGCCGAAGTCACCGATCACCTCTCCGTCCACCCCCTCGAAGACCCACGCGTCGGCGTCTCCGCGGACCGACGGATCAAGGCGTCGATAGAAGCCGGAGACGTCAAGCCCCTGAGCTACGAATCCGACACCCGCAAGGCGCTGGGGGGCGCGGCCTCGGTGGCGCCAGATCCCGGCGGGCTCGCCGGTGAACTGGAGTCGCACCTGCCCCGGCTGCGACGTCCACGTTTCGGTGGCCGCGAACCTCCGCACCTCGATAGCCCCGGATCCGTTGGGGTCGAACCCGGTAACCCAGTAGAAGCCGTTGCCGCCCATATACATCAGCCTGCCGCCACCCTCGACATAGGCCTCCATGGCGTCAAGCATCCGGGCGCTGTAGTACTCGGGGTGGGTTCCGGTCATCACCGCGCGGTATCCACTCAGGAGGTCGATCCCCTCGGCGTGCAGATCGTGGTCAGTCAGCACGTCGAAATCGAACCCCTTCTCGAGCAGCCAGTCCACGATGTGGAGATCGGCATTGAACTGCCACACCCGCGGCCCGAAGAAGTTATAGCCGGGGCGGACATTGAGCAGTGGTCGACGCCAGGCCGAAAAGCAGACTCCACTTCCGTCCCCGTGATGGTCGTAGAGCGAAGCCCCCAACTCGCGATGCATGTGCAGGTGCATCGACTCCGGTTGAAGATTCGGGACCCGGCCGGAAACCAACTGAACACTCTCCATGTCGGGTCCGACCATGTCGTTGGCATATGCGAGGTAGCTAGCTGTCGGCAACAGCAGGGCAATGGGTGCCGTGGTGGCGCCCTTGGGCGGAGAAACGACGAACGGAACGTGATCCACGCCTGATGCAGAGGTCAGCCTCGCCGCATAGACGCCACTCGGAAGGTTGTCCGGAACCTCGAAGCTGATGCTGACCTTCCACCCTGCGTCGGAGAGATCGGTGGGATGGAAGTGGATCGCCGCATACTGCTCAGGAGCGGAGTGGTAATCAGTTTGCTCACCATTCCATTCCGATCCGGTCACCGCCCGCATCGGCAGGTTGTAGACAGAGCCCTCGATCGTTCCCGATGGAGCCCTGGCCGAGCAGCGATCGTGGAGGGTCACGTCAGCCAACTCGGCGGCAAAATCGACGACCCAGGCGGCCATCGCCCCCGAGCCTGGGCCGAAGCTGGGACCCTCCAGCTTGCCAGTGAAATGCATGTCTGCGAACGGCGCAGGCGCATCGGCTATCGGCCGTCCTGCAAGCCACACCTCAGCCTCTCCGATCACCGGCGCGTCGTCCTCGATCGACACCGAGACCGTCTCGTGTCCTCTGGGGTCGCGGAAACGGAGCCGCGATGCCGGTGGAGCCCCGGTTGGGGCTGTTTCCAGCCTCAGCTCCTGGTCCGTCAGGGTCAGCGTGACCTGATACCAGCAGCGGGACTCAAAGGTGGCCTCCCCCCCAACCTGAAGTTCCGTAGATCCACGCAGAAGCGCAGCCCGGAAGTGCCCATCTTCGAGGAAGATCGCAAGGCCGTTCCCTTGTGCATCGGCCATGTGGAGGATCGATTCCCGCTCGACCCCAGGTCCCCACGGGCAGACCTTGATCTGGACGGACCAACTGTGACCATCCAGCCAGTTATTTGCCGGAAGCACAGCAAGCGAGCCGGCGGGAGTGCGCTGTAGCTGACCGATGTGGTGCCCTTCCAGCCCTTCGGCTGGGACCTTGTCAACCTTCATACCGGGTCCGTCGATTGAGAGGTCACCATGTCGGAGGCGCACCAGCTCGGCGTCGTAGCCGTCCGCCTCGATGCAGCTGACATAGATATCCAACGTCTCCCCGGGTCTCACACTCGGCCGATCGGTGTAGCCCAGCACAGGCATAGTTGACGGAGTTGAGTCCATGCGGTCGACCTCCTAGGCCTGGATCTCGAGCCCCAGCATCTTCAGGCGCTCGAGAAAGATCTGATGGTTTATTTCTGCGCGGGTCGGATACGACTTCTCGCGCATCGTCATCGGTTTGGCGGGAGCCCGCGTGGGGTGTTCAAGGATGTGAAACTCCTCTTCGGGCTTCGTCGCGAAGACGAGTAGGCGGTCCATGTCTGGATTGCCGTGCCGGCGGATGTAGCCGAGGACGAATTCCAGGTTGAGCGAATGGATCCCAATCGGGTTCCGCCGGTGCTCCTCGACCAACTTTTGGGTGATCAGCGGCCTGATCCGCTCGAGGCCAGTTTTCTCGAACCGCTGTGCAACGAAGGCCTCCTGCCGCGCTAGAAGCGGTACGTCAGCATCATTCGGTGTCATTTGGTCGCCTCGTGAACGGTTGTCATGTCCTGCTCTCTCCTCCAAATTTGGTTCTAAACGTTCGCTTGATTGGGGTCCTGCCGACCTTCTGCGAGGCTGATTGCTGCCCTCTGATGAGAAGGGGGGAGCCTCAGGCCTGACGGTGATTCGGTCCAGCCCGCCTTTGATCCTCAGCGCGGTGGCCGCAGGGGCGGTTTTCCAAGGTCACCCGTTCTGAAGGATTCCAAGGAAGATCACCCCTGAAAGACTCCGAGCAATTTCCTCGACCGCCGCTGAATGCGACACCACTGAGCATCACGGCGGTCAGCACATCCAGCTCGGCAATGCTTCGACGGCCATCGAGACGGCGACCTCGTCGCGCCCGTAGAGACCTCGACTTCGGGGTCGTCCGCATCTCGGTCCCGGGGGGCACAGGTTGATCGCATGGATGTCATGCGTGGGCCGCGCGGTGGGGAGAGCGGAAAGCGGAAGCCGGCGTCTCCGCCGCCACCCGAACCGGTGTCCCGGTACCTGAGCCTGCGCCGCCGCACGCCGCGAGCAGGCAGCTCGACCCCCGTAGGAAGAGCTGGCTTCGACCAGCCCCTCACCGACCATCGCGAGGTTGCCTTCGACATAGACCCACTGGCGTTCGTCCACTATCTGCTTTCCTGGTCCAAAGGTCCTTTAGTCCGACCAAGTGCACCCTAGGAGGACCGAAGGACCGTGTCAAGGTCTCAGGAGCGGGCCCTCGCGCGGTGGGCCGCTCGACCGCGCGGCGCGTTCGCTCTACCTGCTGGACCCGTATCGAGCCGCTCCGTCTTCAGGCTGAGCGCAATCCAATCTCTCCCGCCGCTTCCCCGGGGAACGGCGGCCTTCGAGGCGAGGCCGCCCGCGCGGCGACTTGGGCTCCGGGGCAGACGGGGGAGCCAGGTGACGAGCCCGCCGCCGACCTGGGTTCTATGCCCACCGATCGAGCGCTTCGTCCAGCTTCAAGGTGATCGTCTCCGCCCCGAAGAGATCCACCAACCACCACCGCATCTCTTCGCGCTGGCTGAAGAGAACCGGTCGGTCAGGCCGACTGCCGGCGCCGACGACGTTCCTGTCTGTTGATCGGGACCGGGTAATACAGGTCGGGAAGCTCGTCATCGAGGAGCGGGAATCAACGATCGTCACTCACCTCGGCCGCGAATTCCAGCGCTACGAGGATCGAACAGATCGAGCGTGGCCAAGCTCGACCGGTGCCATGGCCGCCGCGGCGACCGCCGGCTCAAGCGTGGACGCGCGGACGGCCCTCTCTGCATGGCGACGTCCACCGCCACGGCCTTGTGGCCGGCAAGTGCGCAACCATGGTGCCCATCCAGCCGCTGGCGGTCGAGGTCTCCGATTGGGTCATGCCGCGATCGCCTCTCGGATCGAAGCGCGTGGGACGATGATCATCTCGATCCACGGTTGCTCGTCATAGATCGAGCGCGCCGCGACGACAGCCAGGTCCTCATCGCGCTCAGTCACGGTGCCGACGTGATGCAACGGCTCCGCCCAGTTCAATCTGGCGAAGACCTCCCAGGCATCGCCGGCCTCGCCGAATCTGCCAGTCATGCGACTATTCCCGGCCTGCGTAGCCGCGTGTCGAGACCGGTCCCAAACGGCCTCCTCGAAGATCGAGACCGCCGAACCGAGGTCGTCTGCGGACCCCCACCAGTTTGCCTGTGGCGAGGTGTTCGCGCAATTCGTTCGCGCTGCGTTCGGCCAATTCCTCGCCTCATCGCGCTCATCACCGGCTCCTCAAATCTCGGCTTGTCGATACATGACAGATCCTTGACGGACGACACCTTATGTCTTATCGAGATGGAATCACGAATCGCGACCGGATCGCGTGCGCGGGCGGAGCGGAGGCACAGTTGTCCGAAGCCCGAGAAACGCGTCGATGTGCGGCCGGTGCTCGCCCAAGGTCCGGTCGGGAGGTTACGCCAGAGACACCGATAATCGACAACGTCCCCGTGATATGAGACTATCTACTGACGTTCACAATGTAGATGTCTTGTAGGGGCATCTTCCACTTCGACAGACTGCTCGCCCGCGCGGTCCCCCAGCGAAACGGGCTGAGTGGGCGACGGCCCCACCTCCTCCGGCCTCACCCGGGGTCGTCGCGCTGCCCCACCCCAAACCGCCGCGCTTCGGGCGCGGCTACGACGGGTCGTTGGAAGGCTTGACCTCGACGAGGTCGAGCGACGCGGTCGCTTTGTCGAGCCGTTTGCGAAGCGGTTCGGAGCGAAGCTTGGCGCGCACCGCGTTGCGGGCCTTGACTTCCTCGTACCCTCTGATCTCGTCTGGGACTTCGGCCAGTTCAGTTGCTACGCGCAGGTTGTCGGGACGCAGTTTTTCCACGATCTCCGCAACGATGCTTTCGTACCAGTCGATCAAGCCGCGCTCTTCCCGCCTCGCGGCCTGGAGCGCGAACGGATCGATTTTCGTCCCTCGCAGTCTGCGCCCGGCTCTCAACGCCCGCAGGACAGGACGGGCGCCGCGTCCAACCGTGATCTTCGACTTCCGACCCAGGCGCCGGGCAAACGGTGGGTGGAGGTTGTAGCTGAGCTTGATCTCGCCGTCGTATTCCTCGGCGACTCGAGCTCTGAATTCCTCGTCGAGAAGCAGTCGAGGCACCTCATACTCATCCTTGTACGCCATGAGCTTGAACAGATTGATCGCGACCGCAGTCGAGAGTTGGCCCTCGGCCATCGGCAGGGCGGCTTCCGCGGACGCAACTTCGAGGACTTTGTCCAGGTAGCGCTGGGCGTAGCGCGGCGACTGATAGTCGATCAGCGTCGCGGTCCTGATCGCCAGGATTCGTCTGAGCTCCGGCGACTGACCCTCGGCCTGGCCCATCATGTTCTCAAATGTCACTGCATGCTTTCCGAGGCGGTCGCGGCGGCCTTCCATCTCCTGGTCCGCGGAACTCGGGGCGGGCGCGATCTCGGCGAGCAGCGGCGTCGGATCCACCACCCACTGGCGGCCAACGAAGAGCGCGTGCTTGTTCGCCTCGACCCCGGTCCCGTTGATCTCGATCGCCGCCTCCAGCGACTCTGCCGAGATCGGGAGCTCGCCTGCCTGCAACGCGGCACCAAGGACGATGGTGTTGGTGAGCATGTAGTCCCCGAACAGCTTCTCCGCCAAAGTCCGGGCCGGGATCAGGATCTGGCGGTCGGGGTCGGTCAGACCAAGGATCGCCTCCTTCAGAGCCGCTTCGTCCAACTCGTGCCAGACATCGCGGATCATCTCCCCGGTCGGGAACAGGTCGGTGTTCATGACGAGCCCGGTGCGGGCCGGAAGGCACCGGTCCAGGTTGACGGCGGCCGCCGAACCGAGGGAATCCAGGGCCAACAGAAGGTCGGCTTGCGCGAGCCCGACCTTGTTCGAGCCGGGCGACTGATCCCGACGGCGCAACGTGAGGCTGGAAAGCACCGGTCCCCACTTCTGGGCGGCGCCGGTCTGGTCGTAGCTGACCGACGCGATTCCGTCGAGCTGGGCTGCGACCGCGACGATCGCGTTGGTGGTGATCACACCAGTCCCGCCGACCCCCGGCATGAGGACCCGATACGGCTCGCGATCGAGGGGTCGGCGTGGGGCCGGCGGCAGCTCGGAGAATTCGATGCCGGAGCCGGCTGGTCGGCGACGCTTTACACCCTCGGCGAGCTCGACCGTCACGAATGAAGGGCAGTCGCCCTCCAGGCATGAATAGTCGAAGTTGCAGGAGGAGGCATGAATCTGCGTCTTCGGACCGAACTCGGTTTCGACCTTCTGCAGCGACATGCAGTTGCTCTTGGTCCCGCAATCGCCGCAGTTCTCGCAGACGGCCGTATTGATCACCAGCTGTTTGTCCGGCGTCGGTAGCAGGCCCCGCTTTTGCTGACGGCGACGCTCGTTTGCGCAGGACTCGTCGTAGAGAAGTACGGTCACCCCATCCATCTGGGCGAGCTCGACGCTCGACTCGACGATGGCGTCGGCGCGGCGGACTTTCACCGTTCGATGATCGAGGCTCTCGCGCCGGTAGCGTGCGGGTTCCTTCGTGGCGATGATGATCTGCTTGACGCCCTCGGCCGTGAGGCTCCGGACCAGATTGGCAACGCCGCGCGCACCGACCGCTTCTTGGGCCCCGGTGTTGGCGACCGCGCCGTTGTAGAGAACCTTGAACGTCATTCTCGCACCGGCCGCGACCGCGAATCGGATGTTCAGGTAGCTCGAGTGGTAGATCGAACCGTCGCCCACGTGCTGGACGATGTGGTCGCGCTCGGTGAACGGCTCCAGTCCGATCCAGGGAAGTCCCTCACCGCCATATTGCGTCATCGTGTCGATGTGGCGTTGCGGCTGCTCGATGACGGTGTTGAAGCAGCCACAGCCCGGGGCGCCCCAGGCCACCTGTCCCTCGGCAAGCACCGTCGAAGCGCTGTGTGGGCACCCAGAACAGAAGTTCGGGGTACGGGAGGCCAAGACCTGGTAATGCCGATCCGTCACGGCTTCGATCTCGCCCAGACGGGTCCCGTGATCGAGCTCCGGAATGAGGTCGATCAGCGCCGGTTGCAGGCGCTGCAGCACCAGGTCCGCGTCCATCGCGCCGTGGACCGGAAACAGCACGTTGCCGGCCGCGTCTCGCTTGCCGATCACCTCGATCGGCCGGCCCAGCGGTTGAAGGGCGGACCGGACTCCGGTCTCCAGCAAGTCGCGCTTCTCCTCCACCACGATGATCCGCGAGAGGCCCTGCGCGAACTCGCGGATCCGCTCCTGGTCAAGTGGGTAGAGCAAGGCGACGTCGAGCAGTCGGATGCCGAGGCGGTCGAAGTCCGTCGGGCGCGCGCCGCATCCCGCCAGGGCTTCGAGCACGTCGGCGGTCGACTTCCCCGCGGTGACTATTCCGACACGGCCGCTGCCCGTCGCTCCACTGATCCGATCAAGCCCGTTTTCGCGAGCATATGCCAGAACCGCCGCATGGCGCTCGTCATAGAGATGGCGCTCGTGATCGATGTTCTTGCCGGGAAAGAACGAAAAGTCCGCCCGCTTCTCGAACGGCTCACCGCCTACCGAAAGCTCCGGGATCTTCACCCCCACGGGCTCGCCCAGGTCCACCGTTTCGCCGCCGTCGCAGAGCTGACTGACGAGCTTCAGGGCAACCCAACAGCCGCTGAATCTCGACATCGCCACGGCATGGAGGCCGAGTCTGCGGATGTCGGCGACGGAACCGGGGTAGAGGATCGGGATGCCGGCAGACATGAAGGCGAACTCCTGCTGGAAGGGCATCGTCGATGACTTCGCCTCGTGATCCTCCCCGGATAGGACCACGACCGATCCGCGTTCGCTGGTGCCCGCGAAGTTTCCATGCTTGATGGCGTCGCCGGCGCGATCGACCCCGGGACCCTTGCCGTACCAGAAGCCGGTAACGCCGGCGAACTGCTCATGCGGATAAGAATCGAGCATCTGCGAGCCCATCAGAGCCGTAGCCGCCTGCTCCTCGTTACCTGCCGGGATGTGACGGATGTCGAGCTCGGCCATCGCCTCCGAATTACGGGCGAGTTGAAGGTCGAGGCCCGCGAGGGGCGACCCCGGATAACCGGTGACGAGCGTGCCCGTGTGCAGGCCCGCGGCGCGATCCCGACGCGCCTGCTCGAACGGCAAGCGTGCGATCGCCTGCATTGCGGGCATGTACCACCAGCCCGATTCGCTCGTCAGGCGTTCGCGAAGATCGAGTCGCGTCCGGCCGGCCTCATCAGTCTTCTGGGCCTTGGCGGATGGCATGCCCAGACGATAGAAAGCGCCGGAAGTGTCCACAAGCTGTATCGGAAGGGTCGAGGATCCCTCAAAATTGAGGGGAAGATCAGACCTTCTGGATCCCGCCCAGCAGACCCTGCCTGGTTGCCTCGGATATCGCTTCGGCGCGGGAGTGGACGTCCAGTTTGCGGTACACGGCCTGGACGTAACCCCGCGTCGTAGTGGTGGCGATCCCGATCGCTGCGGCGATCTCCTTGACCTGTCCGCCTGAACAGAGGGCCGCCAGTACCTCGGTCTCGCGGGGCGTCAGACGAGGCGGCAGATCATGGTCCAGAAGACTCGGGGCCCGATAAGTCCCGTCTAGCACCGACCTGATGCCGCGGGTCAGCCGTGAGGAGGATTTAAGGTCATCGGGACCGAAATACGCGCGTGCGCCCGCTGCCATCGCGGCGGCGTAGCCGACGCTCGTCCCGTAGATGTCATAGGTGACGATTGGTGCGGTAACCCCCGCGTCACGCATCCCCGCGGCGACTTCCTCGATGCGGCGCCCGGCAAAATAAACAGGCGCCAGCACAAGGTCGGTGACCTCGAAACCTCCCGGCCAGTCCGACCCGGCCGCGGGCGTCGCCGTGATCGCGGACGCCTGCATCTTCCGCTCGACGATCCGCGCGATCCCCTCGCCGACCACGAGGTCGTCGGCGACGATCCCGATCCGAGCGGGTGCGGCGGCCTTCAGGGCGCCCGAGATGGCCAGGGCGAACATCCCGGAGACGCTCTCCATCCGCGGGAGAAGATCGGGATTTGCGTCCCGCCCGCGGGTCGTCAACACGAGGGCACCGAGGACCTGCGACTCGACCGCGATCGGCGTCACGGTCGCGGATCTGAAGCCGTGCATCTTGACCAGTTGATCGACCGGCAGAGCGGTGCCGCCGGTGGAATCGAGGTCATCGGTTTCGAGCCTTTCGCGCCGCGCGGCGGCGCTGAGGTGGCTCGAAGCTGCCAGCGGCAGCCGAGTTCCTACATCAAGCAGGCGGCCGCCATTGGCGGCGACCGTTTCGAAGGTGTCGTCGCGAAACACGTTGAGACACACACGGTCCACACCGGTCGACTGGCGCACGGAGCGAACAGCTGCGCGGAGCCCGCCCTCTCCTCCGCTCAGGTCGTCGGCCAGTCGCGTTTGGAGCCAACCCGATCCCATCCATCCAAGCGTAGCGCTGTTGACATCTAAAGGAGCTTTGGTTATAAGGCCTTGATCCAAGGGTTTTAGGTCTTTGGATACACGGAGGAGTCGGCGGCCACAGGGCCCGCCGCAACGGGCATCGCCCATATCAATGAGATCGGGATCAGGAAAAGACTTGCTCGACCGCAGCGCCAGCGAGATCGTCCTGGCGCTCCGCCGACGGGAGGTCTCGGCCCTGGAGCTGGTCGATGGATATCTCGGGCGTATCGATGCCACGAACGAACGGCTCCGAGCTTTCATCCGCGTCGATGGCGACGCGGCCCGTGCGGCGGCCACCCAGGCCGACCGGCGCCGGTCGAGGGAAGGAGATCCGCCGGCACTCCTCGGCCTCCCGTTGGCGGTAAAGGACAACCTTGCGGTCGCCGGGGCCCCGACCACCGGTGGCACCAAAGTGCTCTCCGGCTATGTCCCGCGGCGCGACGCCGCGGTGGTCGCCTCGCTTCGCGAGGCGGGCGCGGTCGTCTTGGGCAAGACCAACTTGCATGAGGCCGCCTTCGGGATCACCTCGAAGAATCCCCACTACGGGGACGTCAGGAACCCCCACGACGAGGCAAGAATCGCCGGCGGCTCGAGCGGCGGCACGGCGGTCGCCGTTGCGGCCGGTCTTTCTCCAGTCGGCCTGGGGACCGACACCGGCGGGTCGGTGCGTGTCCCGGCGGCCCTCTGCGGGCTCGTAGGTCTGCGGCCGCCTACCTCGATGGTCTCTCGGGACGGCCTGATGTCGCTTTCTTGGACCTGTGACTCGATCGGGCCAATCACGCGGACGGTTGCCGACGCTCGTCTCCTCCTCGAGGTGATGTCGGGCAAGGGGCTCGGCGGGGGCAAGGCCGGATCGCACGACCTCAAAGGCGTTCGCCTCGGCATCCTCGGCGGCACATTCGCCGAAGCCGACGATCAGACCGAGCGCGCGGTCGGCAACTTCTACAAGCGACTTGCCGACGCTGGTGCCACGATCGAGGCGGCCGACGTCGAGGGCGCTGAGGATGCGATGTCACACCTATTCGACATCGTCCTGCCGGAGTCGTGGGTCCAGATGGACGAACTCGTTCGCGAGGCGCTCCCCGGCCAGGACCTGAAGAGCCGCATGGACGACTTCGGCGCGGACGTTCGCGCCGCGCTTTCCGGAGAGGCGGGCCTCGAGGGCGAGCGGGTCAGCGCGCAGAGCTACCTGGAGACCCTGCGGGTGGCCAGGCCAGCCCTGCAGGCAGCTTCCGTCGCGGCCTTCGAGCGTTTTGACGCCTTGCTTTGCCCTGCCACCCCGACCCCTGCGGTCCGACTTGAGGAGGAGCCCGAGATGACCTTTGCCGGACGGAGGGTCCCCACCTTCCAGACATTCATCGGCAACAGCTGTTTTGCCAGCTTCGCCGATCTGCCCGCGATCTCGTTGCCCATCGGATCGGGTTCGCACGGTCTGCCGATCGGTGTGCAGCTGATCGGCGCCGAGGCTTCGACGGATCGTCTGCTCGACCTTGCGTCCTCCTGTGAGGACCTGGTGGCGACGGTATGAGGATCGCACTCGTCGGCGGGGCCGGAGGGATCGGCTCCAGCGTCGCCTATTCGCTGGTCCTCTTGGGCATCGGCTCCGAATTCGTCCTGATCGATCGGGATGACGCAGTCCTGAAGACGCACGTGATGGATCTCGAGCAGTTGCGCGTGGGGGTCCGGGACTTCCAAGTCCGTGCCGGATCACTGGATGATCTGAAAGACGCCGACATCGTCGTGGTCTCAGCTTCCGTCCCGGCTGCGAAAGACCTGCCACGGATGGCATACCTAGCGGCGAACCTCGGCATCTTCGAGGACGTTGCCTCCAGCCTCGGGGAAGCCGCGGACTGGCCCGGCGTGGTGATCGTCGCAACCAATCCCGTCGATCCGCTGGTCACCTTTCTGCAGCGTCGCACGGGGATCGACCGGAAACGGGTTCTCGGGTACACGATCAACGATTCACTGCGCCTCCGGTACGGCATCGCCGAGGCGATGGACCGGCGCCCAGAGCAGGTGACGGCTTGGGTGATCGGCGAGCACGGCGAACGGGCAGTTCCGGTATTCAGCCGAGTTGCCGTCGACGGTGCACCGGTCGAGCTCGACGAGCGGATTCGTCAGCATGCCCGTCGGTTTCTCTTCGAGTGGTATCCCTCCTGGGTCGCGCTCGGTGTTCGGCGCACGTCGACTTGGACCTCAGGACACGGGATCTCCCGCATGGTGAAAGAGATCGTCGCTCCCGACGGCCTAACCTGGCCCGCCTCCTTTGTGAACGCCGGGGAGTACGGGGTCGACGACGTCGCCATCGGCCTACCAGTCAAGTTGGGCCCGTCCGGGGTGGAACACGTACATGTGTGGCCCCTTGCCCCAGAGGAGCTTGAGGGAATCGAGATCGCGGGCGCTTACGTCCGGGAGTCGCTCGACGAAATGGAAATGGACGCAGAACTGAGCGAGGCCGCGAAACAGGGTGGCCTTTCGCAAGGAAAGGAACTAGACCCATGACCAGCACTGTCCAATCATCGTCCTCTGGGCCCCTGCGGCTGATCGGTGTGCCCTACCACCTCGGCCAGCGGGACATCTCGATGGGTATGGGCCCTGGTGTCCTGTTCGGGGACGACAACCTACCCGCCACTCTGAGGAGCGAAGGTACCCCCTTCGAGCTTTGCTGGGTCGATGCCGACGAGCCCGCGGAGGGGGACCGCCTCGTTCCCGGAGATCAGATGTCGCGACAACTCGTGCACAATCGGCGGATCGCCGAGCTGGTCGGGGAGGCGGATGAGGCGGGATCGATGCCCATCCTCGCTTCGGGTAATTGCAACTCCTCCATCGGCGTCATCAGCGGGCTGTCCGATCCCGCGGTGGGAATCGTCTGGTTTGACGCCCATGCGGACGCCGACACTCCGAGCGAGTCGCCGTCAGGGCTCTTCGATGGCATGGCGGTGGCGACCGTCGCCGGGCTCTGCTGGCAAGCATGGGCCGCAGAGATCCCCGGCTTCCAGGCAGTCGACGAATCCCGCATGGTGATGGTGGGGATGCATGCATGCGGCCAGGCGAGCGGTGAGCGAAAGATCCGCGACGAGGGCCAGCCACTCGGGAACGTCGTCGACCGTCCCGTGATCGACCAGGCCGGCGGCATCACGCAAGCCCTGGGTGCCGCACTCGATCAGCTCGCCGCAAACGGGGTCGAACGCATTTACCTACATATAGACCTCGATGTACTTGCGGAGGAGGAAGGCCGCTCGAGCCTTTACACCGCACCTGGGGGATTGAAGGTGCAGGAGGTGATCGAGGGGATCGACACCGTGTTCGGGAGATTGCCCGTCGCGGCAGTGACTTTTTCGGCGTATGACCCTGAGGTCGATCCGCGCATGCGCGAGATCGCCCCCAGGATCGTAAGGGCAGTATTCACCGCACATGGGGAGAGGGGATAAACAGGATGAAATTTCTGCAACTCGGTCGACGCGCCAAAAGCGCACGCGCCTTACCCGTAATCGCGGCTATTGCCGCGGTGGGATTTCTTGCTGTGGCACTTGCCGCATGCGGCGGTGGCGGGAGTTCAAGCAGCTCCGGTTCGAAGTCCGGCGGCAGTACGGATATGAAGAAGGTCAACGAAGAACTGGCGGTCCTCTTTAAAGGCACCTACTCTCAACCACCCTCGAGCGGGCCAAAACCTGAAGCCGGGAAAAAGATCTGGATGCTCTCCTGCGGACAGTCGATCATCACCTGCGCGAAGGTGATCGAAGGCGCGAGCACCGCGGCAAAGATGATCGGCTGGGAACCAACCGTGTTTGATACCAAGAGCAACCCCGACCAGGCCGCGAGTGCGGTTCGCCAAGCCATCGCTGCGGGGGCCGACGGCATCTTCATCATGGCTCTCGACTGCGACCTGTTCAAGCAACCTCTGGAAGAAGCCAAAAGGGCTGGGCTCATGGTGATGGCCGCAGAGTCGTACGACTGCAGCCAGAACCACGCCAACCAGCCTTCGCTGTTTGACGGCGAAGTCACCTACCCGGCTGGAAACTACGCCCATTTCATCTACGAAATTGGTGCGGATCAGGCGACCTGGGTCATCTCCAAACTGGAAGGTGAAGGCGAAGTGATCAACTTCGGCGACGAAGAGATCGCGGCCGTCAAGCGCTATCAAGAAGGCTTCGAACACGGCATGGAAGCCTGCGGTGGGTGCACCGTACACGAGGTGCCGTTCAAGTTCGCGGACATCGGCACGAATATTCAGCAGAAGACGGAACAGGCCTTGCTCAAGTACCCGAACGCCGAGGCGCTACAAGTTCCGACCGAAGCAGCGATCACCGGAGGCGTGCTGACCGCGATGCAGTCGGCGGGCCGGACTGAAATGTTCCTCACCGGGTATGAAGGTCTCTCTGCCGCGACGATGGACGAAGTTCGCGAAGGTGAAGGTCGCAAAAGCGGTATCGGCGTGGCTCTCGAATGGGAAGGGTTCGCCGGGGTTGATGGCCTGAACCGCTTGTTCCATGGTGAAAAGCCAGTCAGTTCCGGGATCGGCGCGCAGTTGTTCGACGGCGAAAACAACGCCGGCACGAGCGGTCCGTGGCAGGTGCCCATCGAATTCAGGCCCGTGTACGAAAAGTCCTGGGGCCTAGGTTGATGGCAAGGCCGGGGGAGAGCGGGGCTGTAGCCAGCCCGATATTGAGGGCGGAGAAGGTCTCGAAGAGCTTCGGCTCGACGAGAGCGCTTCGAGGTGCCTCGCTCGCACTCGGCCGCAGCCAGATACACGGACTAATAGGTGGCAATGGATCCGGCAAGAGCACCTTGATCAAGGTGCTCGCCGGAGTCCATGCCGCCGACGAAGGTCACATCGAGGTCAACGGCGTGACTTTCGATGCGCGTTCTTTCACCGCCTCCGACGCACATTCGGCGGGCCTGCGGTTCGTCCATCAGCAGCCCTCCGTCTTTCGTGACATGACTGTCGCCGAGAACCTGGCTGCCGACCGCGGATTTGCGCGAGGAGTGGCTGGGCGCATCAAGTGGCGCGACGTCAACGCCCACGCCGCCAAGGTGCTTGAGCGGTTTGAGATCGGGCTGCGTCCGAAAGACGAACTGCTCACGGCCTCTCCCGCTCTTCAGATGATGGTCGCGGTCGCGCGCGCGCTCCAGGATCAAGAGGGGACAGAAGATGGGATCCTTGTCTTGGACGAGGCTACCGCCGCGCTTACCGGCCCGGAGGTAGACCTTCTTACGCAGGCGCTCAGACGCTACGCCGCACAGGGCCAGACCATCATGGTGGTGACCCACCGGGTCGAGGAGTTGGTCGGATTCGCCGACCGAATCACGGCTCTCAGAGACGGTGCCGTTGTCGCGGCCGTCGATGCCGGGCCGCTGACCCACGAGAATATCGTCGACCTCATCGTCGGTCCGGACGGGCTGTCCGACGACGCGGGCGAACCGGACGCGGTGATCGGCCGCGCCTCCGACCCGGCGCTGAGCGTGCGCGGTCTCAGCGTGGGGAGAGTCAGGGACCTCGACTTTGATGCCTATGCGGGCGAGGTCCTGGGTTTCGCCGGGACCGTGGGATCTGGACGAACGACTCTGCTCAGGACTATTTTTGGCCAGCAGCAACGCCAAGCGGGATCGATCGATCTCGACGGTAAGCCTCTGGACGTCAATTCAGCGACCCAGGCAATCACCCGCGGCGTGGCGTACCTGCCTGAGGACCGCGGGGGGCTTGCCTCGTTTCCCGACATGACGGTCGCAGAGAACCTCTCTGCCTCGGTCGTCGGAAGCTACTGGGGTGGAATGCGGCTGAGGTCGAGGAAGGAGCGTCGTGACGCCACAGATCTGATGAGGCAGTACAGAATCCACGCCAGCGGACCGGACGCGCTGCTCTCGACCCTCAGCGGCGGAAACCAACAGAAGGTGATGATCGCCCGCTGGATGCGACGGAAACCACGCATACTCATGTTGGACGATCCAACCCAAGGCGTGGACGTCGGGGCCCGTCGCGAGATCTACAAACTGATCCGTCGCGCAGCTTCCGAAGGGGCAGCCGTACTGCTCGCATCCTCGGACTTCGAAGAGCTGGCGGAGCTCTCAACCCGCGTCCTGGTCTTGGTAAACGGACGGCTCGGCGCCAGTTTTGGTACGGATTGTGACTCTGAGCGGCTACACAGGGCGGCGCTTGCCGGGACTGGAGAGAAATGAGCACCATCGGCAAAGCAGAAACCTCGCCCCCTTCGGAGGTCGGCAGGCGGAGAGTTCGGACGGGCTCGATCCTCAGCACCGCTCTGGAGAAATACGGGCTCCTTCTGATCACGATCGGCATCGCCATCTTCTTCTCCGTCCTCCCGGCGACGAGTGAAACGTTCCCCACCAGCGCCAACCTGAAAGCGATCGCCGGTAACCAGTCCGTGGCGGCGATCGCGGCTCTGGGCGCGCTGATCCCGCTCGTCATTCGGGAGTTCGATCTCTCGATCGGTGCCAATCTCGGGCTTTCGAGCGTCTTCTGCGCCTCGGCTCTCGGATCCGGATGGCTACCTCTGCTCGCGATCGGCGTTGGCGTCGGCATGAGTCTCGTGGTCGGATTGACCAACGCGCTTCTGATCACCCGCTTGAAGATCAACGGCGTGATCACCACTCTCGGTATGGCCACGGCCCTTCAGGGGGTCGTCATCTGGCGCACCAAAGGTAATGCCCTGGTCGAAGGAATCCCGAAGTCCTGGACCAAGTTCGGGGGCGGTACGTTTCTCGGAATGCCCAACACCGTCTGGGTCCTCGCGGTAGTCGCCCTCGGCGTCTACTTCATGCTCCAGCACACGCCGATGGGGCGCTACCTCTACATGCTTGGGTCGAACCGCGGTGCAGCGCAGCTTGTCGGCCTGAAGGTGAAGCTCTACACGGGCGCGGCGTTCGTCATGGCCGGACTGCTCGTCGGCCTGGCCGGCGTCCTCCAGGTGTCTCGCAGCGGTAGCGCCAGCGCCGCCGTCGGCGAACAGTTCACGCTGCCCGCCCTGGCCGCGGCTTTCTTGAGTGGGGCGGCCATCCGGCCGGGTCGCTTCAACACCGGAGGGTTGCTGGTCGCGATCGCCTTCCTCGCGACTCTCAACGGAGGTCTGAATCTTGCCGGGGCACAGACCTATGTAAGCGACATCGTCAACGGTGCCGCGCTGGTGGTCGGGGTCGGGCTCGCCGGATTCTTCGCCCGACAGCGCGGTCAGACCCAGGACATCGATCTGGGCGGTGGCTGGTGAATAGCGTCGAATTCTTACGATGGCCGCTGCGGCTCGAATCGCGGCTGTCCCTCGGAGGCTTTCGATGAACGGCGGGGATGCCGTCGAGGTCCCAGCTTTCCTGGCACCTCGCTTCGAGCCGATCGAGAACATCCGTGCCCATGAGCACGTTGCCGAGCAACTGCGGCGGCAGATCCGCCTTCACCTGATCCCGGTCGGGAGCGCGCTGCCGCCCGAGCGTGAGCTTGCGGCGATGTTCGGGGTGGGGCGCGCCACGGTGGCCGCGGCGATACAGCTGCTCGAAGCTGACGAACTGGTCGTCACCAAACGGGGCCGGAACGGCGGGACTTTTGCCTCCGAGCGTACCCCGGATTCGTTGAGCTATGAGTACCTGGAGGTCCGCGTACGGCGAGAACGGGATCGGATACAGCAGGCGATGACCTTCAGGGGGTTCGTCGAGCCGATCTCTGCACGGGAGGCGGCACGCAATCGAACCGACAAGGAGGTCGCCCACATCGAACGAGCGTGTGACCACATCGTTCCGGGGGATTCACCGATCAGCTTCCTGGCCGGGGATTCCATCCTCCACCTGCTCATCGCGCACGCCTCACACAACATGTTCCTGGTGGAAACCGTCGAGCAGATCCGGGTCCTGCTGAACGAGGCGTTCGCCGTTTTAGGCACCGACGGCTCCCTATGGCGCGACACGCGTGATGAGCACAAGGAGATCGTCCGAGCCGTTAAGGACCGTGACGAGGACCAGGCGGAGGCGGCAATGGCAAAGCACCTTGCACTGACTCAAGAACGCATCGTCGAGCTTCTGCGCGACGTCTGAAGCTTGACGACCATTGGCAGGTGCTGCCGAGGTGAGCCGGGTGGGATCGTCGAGCCAGGGATGGACGCACTCCGAGCCGACGCCCTTGCGGGCGACGGCGGCATCGAGGCGAGACGGGGTCGCCATCCTAAGGGTCTCGGTGCCGCCGCGCGGAGCTGCGGCCCGGACGAACGACGCTCTCGGGAGATACGTTAGTAGATTCCCCGTCCGCTGTGGACGATCAACTACGACGCCGTTCGGTCGGCGCACCTGCAGCCCGTTCGGTCTTGCTGACGATCTTGGGCGAGTTCCTTTTGCCGAACGGGTCCGAGGTGTGGCATGGAACGCTCGTCACTGCCCTTAGCGACCTCGGCTACACGGTGCAGGCGGCAAGGCAGGCCCTTGCCCGCAGCGTCTCCGCCGGGTGGCTCAGAACCGAGCGGCAGGGGCGTCGCGCCCGCGTGCGGCTCACGGACGAGGCTGCCGCGATGCTTCGTAGGGGCGCCGCCCGGATCTACACCTTCGGGGATCCATGGGAGTGGGACGGGAATTGGCTTCTCGTGGCGTTGCGGGTGCCCGAGAGGCGTCGCGACGTCCGACACCGTGTTCGCACCCAGCTTGCATGGCAAGGTTTCGGGTCGCTGGGCGGTGGCCTATGGATCTCGCCGCACGGGGAGCGAGAGAGGGAGCTCCTCGGCGTCGACCGTGAGTCCGGGGCGGAGCTGATCACCTTTCGGGGCGAGCTCGGCGGGCTGGGCAACCTCGACGACGTCATCTCGGAGGCTTGGGACCTGGACGACGTTGCGGCCAACTACGACGATTTCGTCAAGACTTTTTCACGGCGTCGTCCCGGTCAGGCGGACGCGATCTTCCGTGCCCACACCGAACTCGTCCACGCCTGGCGCAGGTTCCCGTTCCTCGACCCCGACCTGCCCCCGGACCTGCTTCCTCCACGTTGGCCTCAAACCCGGGCGTTGTCCCTGTTTCGCGACCGCCGCGCCGAGTGGCAGGCCACTGCGAAATTCCACTTCTTGCAGATCGAGCACGCTGCCGAAGAGACTGTTGACTGACCTGAGATCGCGCACCGGATCGAGTTCGGACGCCCCTCCGTCGAGTCCCACTGCCTAAGCGACCTGTTCTGAGGGCCGAGAATCGGTTCGCGCGATCAGCGAAGCCGGTCGTTGGTGCTTGGCTTGCCGGACTGCTGCACCGGGGGTCGGGCGTCGTCGAAGTCGCTTCGTAGGGCCTCGAAAAAGCTGCCGCAGCGGCGGCAGCGCCATTGGGCAGTGATGATCTGGCCGCCCCATTCGCCCACTCGCTCAACCAACCGCGCTCGGCAGAACGGACATGCCGGCTCGCTCATCCCGCCAGCTCCGACTCGATGCCGTCGTCGCGGAACAGCTCGAGGAGGAACGATCGCACCTGCTCGCGCTGCCCGGCCGTCGAGACCCTCATCATCCCGTCCGTGAGCGCGGCCTGCTCGCCCTCCT
>DATEDJ010000203.1:0-28657 GCA_035281725.1 Solirubrobacterales bacterium | reverse complement strand
GCAGTAATCCTCGCTATCCGGGGATTACTGCGAACTCATCGTGGGGACCGCGCGCGGAAGCGTCACTTCTCGCGCCTTCGGTGACCGTCTCCACGCTTCCGCGCGTCCTTCACCCGCCCCCGTCCCTAGCGTGGTTCCTTTCCCCCGTATAGGCGGATAAGGAACCACGCAACGAGCTCCGTGCCGTGGATGTGTGCCGTCTCCCCGCGCTCGAGGAGCCGTGGAATCAACCATCCAGCGGCGCCGGCTCCGGCAGCTAGCTCTCGACCATCGGGGTCATCGCGTTGATCCCGGTCGCCTCGCGGCCGATGATCAGTTTCTGGATCTGCGAGGTCCCCTCGTACAGGGTCGTGACGCGGGCGTCGCGCAGGTAGCGCTCGACCGGGTAGTCGTCGACGTAGCCGGAGCCGCCGTGGACCTGGATCGCCAGGTTGGCGCACTCGACCGCCGACTCGGTCGCGTAGACCTTGGCTACGGAGGTCTCCATCGTGTTCGGCTTGCCTTCGTCCTTCAGCAGCCCGGCGCGCAGCACCAGCATCTTCGAGGCGTCGCGCTTCAGGATCATGTCGGCGATCATCTCCTGGACCAGCTGGAAGCGGGCCAGCGGCACGCCGAACTGTTGCCGCTCCTTGGCGTAGGTGACCGAGGCCTCGACGCAGCCGTCGCAGATCCCGACGCAGCCGGCGGCGACGCTGTAGCGGCCCGCGGCGAGTGCCGTCATCGCCACCTTGAAGCCATCGCCGACCTCGCCGAGCAGGGCGTCGTCGCCGACCTCGACCGAGTCGAGCGAGAGTTCCGCCGTGTCGGAGGCGCGCAGGCCGAGCTTGCCGTGGATCTCGGCAGTGGTGAAGCCAGTGGAGCCGGTGGGGACGAGGAAGGCGGCGAGGCCCTTGTGCTTCTTCTCCGGGTCGGTCTGGGCGAAGATCAGCGCCACCTCGGCGACGTTGCCGAGTGAGATCCACATCTTCTGGCCGCTGATCGACCACCCGTCGGCGGTCTTCGTCGCCCGGGTGCGGAGGTTGGCGGCGTCGGAGCCGGTGTCGGGCTCGGTCAGCCCGAAGCAGCCGAGTCCCTCGCCGCTGCAGAGCCGCGGCAGCCAGCGCTGCTTCTGCTCCTCGCTGCCCCAGTGGGCGATCGGGGTCGAGACCAGCGAGGTGATCACCGAGACGACGGTGCGGGCGGAGGAGTCGGCGCGGCCGATCGCCTCGACGATCAGTCCGTAGCCGATGTAGTCGAGGCTGCGGCCGCCGTAGGCTTCGTCGACCGTCGCGCCGAGGTAGCCGACCTCGCCGAGCTTGCGGGCCAGCTCGCGGTCGAAGCGTTCGGCGCGGTCGTTATCCCGCACCCGCGGCAGGATCTCGCGGTCGGCGAACTCGCGCGCCGATTCGGCGATCAGCTTCTGCTCGTCGGTGAGGTTGAAGTCCATCAGTCGACCCCCAGCTCGCGATCGCGGAGAGCGGCGAACGCCTCCTGGGCTTCCTGGGTGCGCGGGCCGGGGGCGGCGGGGAGGGCGACGCCGTCGATCGAGGCGACCGCCTGGACCTCGCGCGTGGTCGAGGCGAGGAAGGCCTCCGAGGCGCCCTTGACCTCGTCCAGCGTCCAGGCGCCCTCCTCGATGCCGGGCACCGCCTTCAAGAGCCGGTCGCGGGTGATCGACTCCAGCACGCCCTCCGCGATCGCGGTGGTGCGGAGGGCGCCGTCGGCGACCCAGAAGATCGAGGAGGTCGGCGGCTCGAGCACGATCCCGTCGGGACGGACCAGCAGCGCCTCCTCGGCGCCCCTCTCTTTGGCCAGCCGCGTTGCCAGCATGTTGGCCCCGTAGGAGAGCGACTTGACCCCGTTCAGGATGATCGTCGTCTGGTAGGTGATCGCGGCGAGCGCGATCGTCGCGCCGTGGACGGGGACGTCCTCGGTGGCGGCGATGCGGCGCCCGCCGCGAGTGACGATCAGCCGCAACTGGCCCTCGATCGGCCCGGCCTCGGCGAGGAGCGCGGCGATCTCGGCCCGCAGCGCCATCCGGTCGAACTCGAGGCGGAGGCTGGCGGCGGAGCGTTCGAGCCGCGCGATGTGGTCGTCGAGGGCGAAGGGGCGGCCGCCGTAGAGGCGGATCACCTCGAAGGCGCCGTCGCCGCGGTAGAGGCCGTCGTCTTTGAGGCCGATCACCGCCTCCGCGGTCGGCCCGATCCCCCCGTCGACGCTGGCCAGCTCGGTGAACCCCGTCATGGCGGCGAGGCTACCTCACCCGTGGCGGAGCGGGCGTATCCTGAAACCGTGCTGCTTCTGTTGGGGACGGTCGCGGTTCTGCTGTTCATCGTCGGCGTGATCGTCGTCGTCGGTCACTTCTACCCTGGGGACGATGCGAGCCTGATCGACTGGTTCCCGACCCGCTCGCCCGCAGTCGAGGTGCAGAACGAGATCGACGACGTGCGCCAGATGCTGGAGGCGCAGAACGAGATGCGCCGCCGCCGCGGCGCCCCCGAGCTGACCGAGGCCGACATCGAGCAGCGCGTCCGCGAAGACGAGACCTGGAAGGCGCGGATGCGGAGCGAAGCCCCTCGGTGAGTTCGCAGTAATCCGTATCTAGCGCGGAGAACTGCGAACTCACCTGGCGTGTGGCGGCAGGGCTCTGTCCTAGGCCGCGGCGGGGGCGGTGTCGGCGGCGGGGGCTTTGGCTCGGGCGGGGAGGGAGAACGCCAACACCGCGGCGCCGAGGCTGGCGCCGAGCGCGAACCACCAGCCGCTGCGGATACCGTGCAGGAGGTCGCCGCCGGTCGAGTCGACCAAGGCGACCAGGACCGCGACGCCGATCGCCGAGCCGAGCTGGCGCGCCATCCCGAACACCGCCGAGCCGGTGGCGAAGCGCCCGGGCGGCAGTGAGGCGGTCGCCGCCGCGGGCAGCGTCCCCAGCGTCAGCCCGACCCCGGCGCCGCCGAGCATGAAGGCGGGGAGGAAGGTGGTCGCGTATTCCGGCTGCGGGCCCACCGAGGCGAGCATGAAGGCGAAGCCGCCGGCGAAGACGAGCCCGCCGACCGTCGCCACGGGCCGCTGGCCGATGCGGGCGCCGAGGCGCCCCGAGGGCGCCGCGAAGATCGCCGCGGTCAGCGGTCCGGGCGCGAGGGCGAAGCCCGCCCGCAGCGCCGACCAGCCCCACACTTCAGTCAAGAGGAGGACGCCGGAGAGGAGCATCGCGCCGAACCCCATGAAGAAGACAAGCGTTGCCAGGTTGGCGAGCGCGAAGGAGCGGACCCGCAGCAGCGGCAGCTCGATCACCGGCGCGCGGTGGTTGGCCGAGCGCCAGAGGAAGGCGGCGACGAGGAGCACCGCGGCGACGAAGGAGCCGATCACCCGCGGGTCGCTCCAGCCCCATTCGGGGCCCTCGACGATGCCGAGGGTGAGGACGCCGATCCCGAGCGCCAGCATCAGCGCGCCGAGCAGGTCGGGGCGGCCGTCCTCCGGTTCCTTCGCCTCGTCGAGGACGCGGATCGCCAGCACCGCGGTGACCAGGCCGAGCGGCACGTTGACGAGGAAGATCCAGTGCCAGCTGAGCTGCACGAGGAGGCCGCCGATCGGCGGTCCGAGGGCGGCGGCGACGCCGGAGATCGCCGACCAGATGCCGATCGCGACCGGCCGCTGCTCGGCCGGGAAGGCGGGCAGCAGGAGGCCGAGCGTGGTCGGGATCATCATCGCCGCACCGACCGCCTGCAGCACCCGGGCGCCGACCAGGAAGGGGATCGTCGGGGACGCCGCGCAGAGCGCCGAGGCGGCGGCGAAGGTGAGCAGGCCGGTGATGAAGACGCGCTTGCGGCCGACCCGGTCGGCGATCCGCCCGGCCGGCACCAGCAGCGCGGCGAAGACGATCGCGTAGCCGTTCAGGACCCAAGAGAGGCTGCCCAGCGAGGCGTAGTCGAAGGAGCGCGAGAGGTCGGGGAAGGCGATGTTGACGATGAACAGGTCGAGGCTGGCCATGAAGAGGCCGATCGAGGTGATGCAGAGCACCTTCCAGCGGTGTGCCATCGCGTCGCTCCGATCTGCCGCGGGGCGCCGCGGCAGGGTCGCTTGCATTTCGCAAGGCACGGTAGCAGAAGTGACTTGTGAAAAGAAAGCCACTGCTAGAATGCACGCATGGCAATCGATGCCTATGCCGACAAGAACTGCTCGATCGCCAAACCCTTGAGCTTCCTCGGCGAGCGCTGGACGCTCCTCGTGCTGAGGGATCTGTTCCTCGGGCGACGTCGCTTCGACCAGTTCCAGGAGTCGCTCGGGGTGGCGACGAACGTCCTCAGCCAGCGCCTCGCGACGCTGACCGAGGAGGGGATCGTCGAGCGCCGCCGCTACTCCGAGCACCCGGAGCGCTTCGAGTACGTCCTCACCGAGAAAGGGCGCGACCTGCAGCCGGTGCTGCTGGCGCTGCTTGCCTGGGGCGACCGCTACACCGCCGAGAAAGGGCCGCCGCTGGAGGTCGTCCACGGCGACCATTCCTTCCACGCGGTCCAGGTCTGCTCGGAGTGCGGTGAGCCGATCGACACCCACAACGTGCACAGCCGCCCCGGCCCGGGCGCCGACGAGGAACAGCGACGGCGGCAGCCCGCATGGCTCGGGCGCTGATCGTCGGCTGCGGCTGCAGCGGTCGCGCGCTCGGTGCCGAGCTCCGCGACGAGGGCTGGGAGGTGCGCGGTACGAGTCGCACCGAGGAGGGGTTGGAGGCGATCGAAGCCGCAGGAATCGAGCCGGCCCGCGCCGACCCGGAGCAGCCGGGGACGATCCTCGACCTGGTCGGCGACGTGACGATCGTGCTCTGGCTGCTGGGCAGCGCCACCGGGTCGAGCGAGAACCTCGCCGCGATCCACGGTCCGCGGCTCGAGGGCCTGCTCGAGCGCCTCGTCGACACTCCGGTGCGCGGGTTCGTCTATGAGGGAGCCGGCACCGTCGATCCGAAGCTGCTGATGGAGGGCGCCGACCTCGCCTGGCGGGCGAACGAGATCTGGCGGATCCCGGTCGCGGTCACCGAGACCTCGCGCGAGCACGGGCCGCAGTGGGTCGAGGAGCTCGAGACCAAGGTCATCGGGCTGCTCGCGCAGCGGTAGGGACTGCGGCCGGGGACGGCGCGATCCGGGGCCCGGTCGATCGAGGACCGACGTCCTGGGCGTCTCGTGGCGACCCGGGCAGGCTGTGGCCGCCACGAGACGCCCAGGATGTGAGCCTTCCGGCAGGAAGTGCGCAGGCTCCGTGCGCATGCGGGGGGAGACGCCACACCTCCACGACCCCGACCCGGGTGCGTTCGCAGTAATCCCCGCTATGCGGGGATTACTGCGAACGCACTGAACGGACGCGTCACAGACGTGACGACTCCCCTGAGGAAACGTGACGTTCCCGTCGTCTCCCTCGCGTCCCTCTCCCGAGACCCGCACGGGACCCGCACCCTCACCTCCCCCACAGACCCGGCCATCTCGGAGGCGGCCTCAGCCTGCCCGGGCCGCCTCCGAGATGGCCGCGTCCCTTGCCCGTCCTTTCCCTTGCCGCTACCCAACCCGCTTCAGGAAGTCGCCGAGGATCCGTGCGGTCGCTCCCCAGATCATCTGGCCGTCGACCTCGTAGGTGGGGGCGTGGATGGCGACGCCGCGGCGGACCAGGCGGCGCATCTCGTAGCCCTCGCGCAGGTGCTCGAGGGTGAAGGCGAGCACGGTCTCGACCTCGGTCGGGTTCGGCTCGAGGCCCAGCTCCGCCGGTTCGGCCACCAGCCCGACGAAGGGCTGGATCCGGTAGCCGGTGACGAAGGTGGAGACCGGCGGCAGCGCCCCGACCACCTCGACCCCGGCCGGGTCGAGGGCGATCTCCTCGCGCGCCTCGCGCAGCGCGGTCGCCTCGAGGTCGGCATCGCCGGGGTCGGGGCGGCCGCCCGGGAAGGAGACCTCGCCCGCGTGCCGGCGCAGGTCGGCGCGGCGCTCGGTGAAGATCAGCCCCGGCCGCTCGGGCCAGCCGAAGAGCGCCAGCAGCACCGCCGCCTCGGTGCCGCCGTGCGCCTCCATCGCCGCCGCCTCGTCGGCGTCGAGCAGGAGCGCCCCGATGTCTCCGTTGCGGCTCAAGCCCACATCATCCCGCGGTGGCCGGGCCGACCGCGGGAGCGCGGAGCATGGTGGGGGCGACGGCGAGGGTGACGACGAGGCCGCCGGCGGCGGCGATCAGGAAGGTGGCGCGGGGCGAGGTGGCTTCGACGAGGAAGCCGCCGAAGACCATCCCGAGGCCGAGGCCGAGCGAGATCGCGCTCGAGGTGAAGCCGTAGACGCGGCCGATCATCCCGCGCGGCACCCGCTGCTGGATGATCGTTTCGGTGGTGATCACGTCGATCCCGTTGCCGGAGCCGCCGACCACCTCCGCCGCCCCGAGCGCGGGCAGGTTGGGGGCGACGCCGCCCGCGGCGGAGCCGAGGGTGCTGAGGCCGCAGCTGAGAAGAAAGAGGCGGGTCGGCCGCCAGCGCGAGCCAGCCCAGTGGAGGACCCAGAACGAGCCCAGCAGCATGCCGAGGCCGAAGCAGAACTCGATCACCCCGAAGGCGGCGGCCGAACCGCCGAGCGTTTCGCGGGCGAGGAAGACGAGGGCGACGTTGTCGACGGAGAGGAAGGCGAGCAGCAGGCACATCGAGACCGCCACCGCGCGCAGCACCGGGTCGGCGCCGACGAAGCGGGCACCCGCCGCCGTGGCCTGCAGGAGGCCCTCCGGCTCGTCCGTCTCTGGCGGCGGGATCGAGGGCAGGGTGCGGGTGAGGAGCGCCGAGCCGACGAAGGTGGCGGCATCGACGAGGAGCGCCGCGGGGGCGCCGACGGCGGCGAAGAGGAGGCCGCCGATCAGCGGGCCGGCCGCCACGTAGAGGTTGCTGGCGGCGCCGAGGAGGGCGTTGGCGGAGATCAGCTCGTCGGCCTCGACCAGCATCGGGATCGAGGCGGTGCGCGCCGGGCCGTAGGCCGTCTGCAGGACGCAGGCGATCGCCGCCAGCCCGATCAGCACGCCGAACGGCGGCAGCGTCGCGATCGCGGCGAAGAGCGCCGCCTGGCCAAGATCGCAGCCGACCATCACCGTGCGCAGGTCGAGCCGGTCGGCGAGCCCGCCCGCCAGCGGCCCGAGCAGGCGCGGCGCGTTGGCGGCGATCAGGAAGGCGGCGACGGCGGCACCGGTGCCGCGGGTCTCCTGCACGTAGAGGGTGAGCGCCGTGGTCGCCGCTCCCGAGCCGGTGTAGGAGAGGGCGACGGCGGCCCACAGGGCTCGGAATCGTGGTCGGCGACGGAGCAGCGCGAGCGCGCCGCTCAAATGACCACCTGCACGGCCCCGGCCCCCACGGTCAGGCGCGGGCTTTTTCGGCGACGGTGATCTCGGCGCCGTGCTCGAGCAGCTTGTGCACCGGGCATTTCTCGGCGATCACCATCAGCTTCTTGCGCTGCTCGTCGTCGAGCCCCTCGGGGAGGGCGACCTCGACCGCGAAGTGGGTCGGCCGGCGTTCGGCGTCGGACTGCATGTCGACCGTGACCTCGAGCCCGTCCATGTCCCAGCCCTTGCGCTCGGCGTAGAGCTCGATCGTGATCGCGGTGCAGCCGGCGAGGCTGCTCGCGAGCAGCTGGGTCGGGCGCGGCCCGGTGTCGGTGCCGCCCGCGTCGGCGGGCTCGTCGACGACGATCTCGCGGCCGCCACCGAGGTCGACCTCGTGGGCGAAGCCGGCGATCCGGCGGGCGACGACGTGGGCGCCCATCAGCCCTTCTCCCGGCCGGCGAAGAGCGCCGGGTCCTCGACATCGGCCCAGCGGGCCATCGCGTAGGCGAGGTCGGAGGCGCGGTTGACGAACTGGACGACGGTCGGGCTCGCGAGCTCGCCCGCCTCGGCGAGGGTGGAGATGCGGCGCTCGGCGCGGCGGATCACGGTGCGGGCGACGTCGAGCTGGGCGGACAGCTGGTTGCCGCCGGGGATGACGAACTTCGGCGGCAGCTCGACCTCGGCCATGTAGCGGTCGATCAGCCCCTCGGCCTCGGTGACCATCTCCTCGGTGACGCGGCTGATCCCGTCTTCGAGCCGTCCGGCCGCCTCCGGCGCGGTCGCCAGCTCGGCCCCGGCGACGAAGAGGTCGTCCTGAAGGCGGAGGATGTCGGCGGCGAGCTCGTCGGAGCCGTCGCCGGCGGTGCAGAGGGCGCGGGCGACGCCGAGCGCCGAGCACGCCTCGTCGAGTGCCCCGTAGGCCTCGGTCCGCGGGCTGTCCTTGGGGACGCGGCCGCCGTACCAAAGTGAGGTCGTCCCGTCGTCGCCCTTCTTGGTGTAGATCTTGACCACGGTGTGATCTTCTCAGCCGACGGGGCTGAACACGAAGCCGGTCATCACCTTGGGGAAGAAGTAGGTCGACTTCGGCGGCATGTTGGCGTCCGTTTCCGCCACCGCCTTCACCTGCTCGATCGGCACCGGGCGCTGGATGAAGGCGAGGTCGTAGATCCCGTCGGCGACCATCTCGACCGCGGCGTCGATGCTCTTCGCGTATTCGAGCCCGCGCCGCTCGGTGATGTCCTCCTCGCTCATCCCGGCGAGGCCCATCAGCACCAGGGTCTCGAGGATCGCCGAGTCGAGCCGGCGGTAGGCCTCCGGCTTGCCCTCGAGGCGGCGGTCGAGCTCGGCGGTATCGCGGAGGCGGAGGCGGCGGAAGCTGCCGTCCGCGGCGTCGAAGAGGCCGAAGACGCCGACCCCCTCGGTGCCCGCCGGGTCGAGCTCCTCGCGCGGGACCTCGGTCACCTCGAAGAGCTCCGCGAGCCCGGTCAGGAGGCGTTCGCGGCGCGCGGGGTCATGGGCGAAGCCGGAGAGCAGACGGTGGGTCGGGAAGACGGTGAGGCCCGGGTCGTCGAGGCCGGTGAGCGCCATCAGGGTGTAGTTCTGCGGGCCCTCGCCGCCGATCTCGTCGCGGTAGGCGCGGGCGGTCTCGTAGCGGTGGTGGCCGTCGGCGATCAGGAGCTGGGCTTCGGCGAGCGCCTCGACCACGGCGGCGACGACCACGGGACCGGAGACTCGCCAGACGCGGTTGACGGTGCCGTCGGCGTCGGTCACCTCGCCCCAGGGCTCGGGGGAGAGGGCGGGCTCGACCAGCGGCCAGGGGTCCACGGTCGAGAGCGAGAAGATCGGCGAGAGGTTCAGCTGCGTGGCCCGGGTCAATTCGAGCCGGTCCCGCAGCGGGCCGGGGTGGGTGCGCTCGTGAGGGCGGACGGTGCCGGTCTCGTAGTCCTCGACCTGAACCCGGGCGAGCACCCCGTGCCGGGTATGGCTGGTCCCGTCCGGCGCGGTGTAGTCCTGGGACAGAGCCCAGACCGCGTCCTCGGAGTCGGCGACCAGCACGCCCTCTGAGCGCCAGGCGTCGATCAGCCGCGCCGCGTCCTCGTAGGGGTCCCCGACCGGCCGGCTGGCCGGGTCGGCCGGGTCGAACGGCACCGGCAGGTCGACCGCCACCGCGTTGTAGGGAGACCGCGCCAGAAGCGCCGCCCGCTCCGCCGCATCGATCACGTCATAAGGCGGCGAGGCGACCGCGCCGAGCCCGCCGACCTTTGCCAAGTCGTAGTGCAGGGCCTTGAGGGGCTGGACGTCCGCCATCCCGCAAAGCTACCCTGCCCCTCGTCGGGGCGTGGCGCAGCCTGGTAGCGCGCCGCCTTTGGGTGGCGGAGGTCCCCGGTTCGAATCCGGGCGCCCCGACTTCAGCAGGGCGGAACGCGAGGGTTATTACTTAGGAATCTATATATATTTGAGATCTATGCCTGATCTCAGTCGAGTAGGAGTGCTCTTGCTGACCCAGGCGACGCGGCCTGGTCCGACGGAAGACCTTCTCCTGCGCGATGACATCGTCAGTTACTTTCCCGCGCCCGCAACCACCCCGGGTGCGAACTCGACCAATATCGCGGACCTCCGCTCTGGCATGCGGTGTTTTCACAAGCCGATCGGCGGCGTCGACGTGCGACTCGCAGGTCTCTATGGTCACGTGCCGACCTCGGTGGGCTTGAACGAGTGCGCGGCTTGGCGACTGGCCAGGTTTCTCGGTTCTCCGTATGACGAGTTGGTCCCGACCACCATCTTGCGATTCCATTCGGGGAAAGCCGGGATCGGGACGCTTTATGTCGCTGCCGACGGCTGGGGCTCGTTGGCCGACGAACAAGTCGGCGAAGCCGTCAATCCCGAACCGGTGACGATTCCCGCTTGTTGCGATCCCGCGGCATTTTTCGACGCTCTCATCGCGCAGCAGGATCGCCATTGGGGGCAATACCGATGGGATGCAGGTTCTCGGCGACTGGGGCTCATCGACCACGGCTTCGCCTTCGCGCGAGGCCAGGACCGCCTCAACGCCTCGGTGTTCCTCGAACGGCGGCACGCTGAAGGCCGGGGCGCGCTGGACAGTGACGAGACGGCCGCCCTCGAATCGCTCCAGGCGAAAGAATTTCTGGGCCTCGGGAGGATCCTCGACCCCGCCCAGGCGGCGGCGCTGCAGAATCGCGTTGCCCTGATGCTTTCGAAGGGCGAGCTGATCCAGCCTGGAGAATGGGGTTGACCCAACCTCTTGGGTTGTGTATATTGCACTCATCATGGTTCAGGTATCGGTCAGCCAGATAATCCACGATGAGTCAGGCGATCTGGTTAGGTTGCTGGCTCAGTTCAGTGTCGATGAGGCCGGTATTCATCCGGAGGCCGGGGACCGATGCGACGTTATCGCGGCGATTCCCGTGGTTGATCCAGAGACGGGCGATCGGTTGACCAGCGAGGCCGATCCGCTGCGGTGGGCCCGGCTGCTGCCGCAGGCACTTCGGTCCGGCGATCTGGTCGCCCTGGTCGAGGAGGTCGAGACCGCGACCTCCTCGACGTCCGCCAAACGGGACGGGATCGCTGTTCTCGCCGCTGAGGCTGTGGAGGGATCCATGGCGTCCGCGGCCGAGCCGGCCCACTGAGGTCAGGATGCCTCGCACGACCACCTCGGCGCTGGACGCCAAGCTGATCGGTGAGACCCTTCGGCAGACCAGGCAGTTCGAGGGTCTTACGCAAGCCGAGCTGGCCGTCCGCCTCGGTGTCTCGCCGTCGTATGTCCAGAAGCTCGAGGCGGGTCGGGCGAATCCGACCATCGGGCAGATGGCTCATCTCGCCAAGGCGCTCGGGAGGGACTTAAAGGTTGATTTCGTTCCGAGCGCCAAACCCACCGACGACTTGGTGGCCTTCGCGGACCGGTAGCGATCGGTCTCGGAAGGAGGCCGCGCTGGATCGCGATGCCTCCACACTCGCGACCATGGAAGGGCTTGTGTAAGTGCCACAAAGTGACTTTCAGCACCCGGGGAGCGCGAGGTACGACCGCATTGGGCGGGGGTACGGGGCGGCGCGGGGGGAGGACCCGCTGATCGCGGCGGCGATCGAGCGCGGGCTCGGCGCGGCGCGCACGGTAGCCAACGTCGGGGCCGGGACGGGCTCCTACGAGTCGGCCGACCGCGAGGTCACCGCGATCGAGCCCTCGGCGGTGATGATCGCCCAGCGGCCTGCGGGCAGCGCGCCGGTGATCCAGGCCGCCGCCGAAGCGCTGCCGCTCGACGACGACAGCGTCGATGCGGCGATGGCGATCTTCAGCGACCACCACTGGGAGCACCGGGCGGTGGGCCTGCGGGAGCTGCGTCGGGTCGCCCGCGATCGGGTGGTGATGGTGAACGCCGACCCGGCCCTGATCGGCGACTTCTGGCTGGCCCGCGACTACCTGCCGGGCTTCGCCCGGATCGCCCCGCAGCCCTACCGGGAGCACGGCTACTGGGCGACGGAGCTGCGGGAGCTGCTGGGGGAGGTCGAGATCGAGCCGATCCCGGTGTCGGCGGAGTGCGGCGACGGCTTCTGCGGGTCCTGGTGGCGGCGCCCCGAGGCCTACCTCGACGAGTCCGTGCGGGCTGGGATCTCGGTCTTCCAGGTGCTGCCCGAGGACGCGGTGCGCGCGGCGCTGGAGCAGCTGCGGCGCGACCTCGACGACGGCACCTGGGCCCGCCGCAACGCCGACCTGCTCGAGCTTGAGGAGATCGATCTCGGCATCCGCCTCGTCGTCGCGCGCGTCTAGCTGAGCTCGGCCGAGGCGGCGTCGGGCTCGGTCGGGCGCCGCGTCGGCGGCGGGGTGTCCGACCCCGGCGCCTCCGGCGCCTTGCGATCGGGCACGTAGACGAGGTGCGAGGCGGCGTCGTCGCGCAGTAGGCAACGGGGGCAAAGCTCTATATGGGCGAAGCGGGCCGAGCTGTACCTGCTTCCACATCTTTCGCAGAGGTAGATGATCGTCTCCGTTCCGAGGCCTCCCTAGCCTGGAGAGGGGAGATTATCCCTTTAGCAACACGGGCCGATTGCCGATAAAGGCGACGATGCTCTCGCAACAGGACCAGAGCCACCGGCGGGTCGAGCGGGTGGCGTTCGAAACCGACCGGCTGCTGGTCGTCGGTGACGTGACGTTGCCGCCGGAGGGCTACCAGAGTCGCTTCTCGGACTCGCTCAACCGGACCGAGCTCGAATTCATCCCGCTGACCAACTGCGACGTCACCTCGCTTCTCGACGGGCAGACCCACAGACGGGACTTCATGATGCTGTCGAAGCGCCACACCCGGATCGCCTATCCGGTCGAGGGTTAGTTGCGCCGCTTCTGCGCGTCGCGCGTCCAGTAGGGCGCCAGGTCGGCGAGGAAGGCGAGGCCGACGATGAACCACTCGAGGCCGTGGACGCGTTCGGAGCTGTCCCACATCACCGCGTAGGCGAGCGTCGTCCAGGGCAGCAGGAAGAAGCCGATCAGGGGCACGATCCAGGCGTCGTAAGCGCGGCTCAGCAGGTCGCTGAAGAGCCAGACCACGAACAGCGCCAGCCGCGGCGAGATCAGCGCGAAGAGGACGACGAAACACCCCACGCGGGGACCGTATCCGCTGTCGCGGCCAGTTCACAGTCTTGTTAGACCTGGGGCGTAGCCTTCTCCTCAGAACTTGAGAGAGGAAGACGCGATGGACATTGGCAAGTTGATGGGCATGTTGAACGCCGACAAGACGCAGATGGTGAGCGCCGAGGACGCGCTGCCGGGACGCAGCGAGCCGGCCTTCCAGGTGCCCGAGACCCACGCGGTGCTCGGCAACCCGCTGCAGCCGCCGTTCCCGGACGGGATCGAGGTCGCCTACTTCGCCCTCGGCTGTTTCTGGGGCGCGGAGCGGCTCTTCTGGGAGCTCGACGGGGTGTACTCGACCGCGGTCGGCTACCAGAACGGGACCACCCCGAACCCGACCTACGAGGAGGTCTGCACGGGCAAGACCGGCCACGCCGAGGCGGTGATGGTCGCCTACGACCCGACCAAGGTCTCCTATGAGGACCTGCTGAAGGTGTTCTTCGAGGAGCACGACCCGACCCAGGGCATGCGCCAGGGCAACGACATCGGTACCCAGTACAGGAGCGGCATCTACTTCGTGAACGATGCCCAGAAGGAGACGGCGGAACGCGTCCGTGACTCCTATGACGCCGATCTGCGCGCCGCCGGCAAGGACCCGGTGACCACCGACATCGAGCCGGCCGGGCCGTTCTACTACGCCGAGGACTACCACCAGCAGTACCTGCACAAGGTCCCGGGCGGCTACTGCGGGCTGAAAGGCACCGGGGTCGCCTGCACCATCCCTGCTGCTGCTTAGGCAGGCGGGCGCGCCGCCGGCCGCCGGGGCGGGTGAATAGCATCACCCGCCCGTGGCACCCTCCTTCGGCTCCTACATAGCCGGTTGCCTCGCCGTGATCGGGATCGTCGCCGCGCTCGGGCTCGGCGGCTACTGGTTGCGGCGTTGGATCGTCCCCGAATTCTCGGGGGCGCTGGCGCGGCTTGCCGACGCGACCCTCGCGGTCGCCCTGTTGACGATCTCGCTTGAGATCCTCGGCACGCTGAGCGTGCTGCGCTTCGGCTGGATCATCCTGGTGACGATCGCGATCGGGCTCGGCACGGCGCTGCTCGGCTACCGGATGGCGCCCGCCCGGGGCGAGGAAGTGAAGCCGCCCGCGGTGGCCAAATGGGCGCTGATCCTGGCGATCGCGGTCGCCTCCTTCACCGTCGCTGAGTGGACCTTCCCCTCGCAGCTGAACCTCGACCTGGGGATGTTCGGCGGCGACACCACCTGGTACCACATGCCGTTCGCGGCGACGATGGCCCAGGAACACTCGACCGTCCACCTGCACTACACCGACCCGCTGCGCCTCGCCGCCTGGTTCTACCCGCAGAGTGCGGAACTGATCCACGGCGCCGCGATCGTCCTCTTCAAGAGCGATTGGCTCTCGCCGCTGATCAACCTCTTCTGGCTGGCGATCGCGCTGCTCGGGTGCTGGTGCGTCGGCCGGCCGTACAAGGTCGGGCCGGCGACGCTGATCGCCGGGGCGATCATCCTCGACTCGGGGGTGATGATCGAAACCCAGCCGGGGGAAGCGCGTAACGACATCATGGGGCTGGCGTTCCTGATCGCCTTCGCCGCCTTCCTGATCAACGGGCACCAACGCAGGGCGCCGCAGGAAGGGACGGCGGTCCAGGACGCGCCCGAGCTCGGTGCCGCCCTGCTCGACAAGGGTCCGCTGGTGCTGGCCGGGATCGCGGGCGGCCTGGCGATCTCGGTGAAGACCACCTTCCTGGTACCGGTGGTGGCGATCGGGATCGGCGTCTTCCTCTTCAGCGGCAAGGGACGGCGCTGGACGACCGCCTGGATCCTCGCCGTGCCGATGCTGATCACCGGCGGCTACTGGTACCTGCGGGCGGCGATCAAGAGCGGCGGCAACCCGATCCCGATCACCAAGTTCGGGCCGCTCCAGCTGCCGACGCCGGACCAGATGCCACTCGACCCGCGGCCGCGCTTCGCCGTCGCCCACTACCTCACCGACCCGACCGTCTACCGACGATGGTTCTTTCCCCAGCTGGATAACGCGCTGGGCCCGCTCTGGCCGCTGATCCTGATCATGGCGGTGGCGGCCGCGGTCTTCATCATCTGGCGCTCGAACAACAAGATCCTGCGGGTGATCGCCGCCGCGGCGCTCCTCACCGCGGTCGTCTACGTCTTCACGCCGCTCACCGCGGCGGGCCAGGAAGGCTCGCCGACGGGCTTCTTCACCAACACTAGGTACCTGATCCCGGGGCTGATCCTGGCGATGGTGATGCTGCCGATCGCGCGGCCGCTGCGGGCGCCCGACCGGCGCGCCGAGATCACCCTGATCTTCCTCGCGGCCGTCTACTGGATCACCGTGCTGACGACCCCGAAGTGGTACTCGACCTACATCGTCGGCACGATCTTCATCACCCTGGCGCTGGTCTGGGTGCCGACGGCGCTGGTGCTGGGGCGCTCGCGCGGGTTCATGTCGCGGCGGATCGTCGCCGCGGCGGGGGCGTTCATCGTCTTCCTCGCGGTCGTGTTGGGGCGCGATCAGCAGATCCAGTACGCCCAGCAGCACTACAAAAAGACGACCCTCTTCCTCGGCGAAGGCGGGCCGCAGGAAGCGTACGCGTTTGCTCAGAAGCTGCAGCACAAGCGGATCGGGATCGTCGGCTCGAGCGAGATCATCTTCGGCCAGTACGGCTTCTTCGGCAACCCGCCGACCAACGAAGTCGAGTACATCGGGGTGCCCGGCCCGCACGGCGCCTACCGCCTGGCGACCTCCTGTTCACAGTTCATGGAACGGATCAATGCCGGCAACTACGACTACGTGATCATGTCGCGCGAAACCGTCGACTCGAAGGAAAGCGAACAGGGCGAATACTGGTACCCGATCTACAACTGGGTGCAGCGGGACCCGGCGCTCGAACTGAAGATCGCCGAGCCGACGATCGTGCCCCAGCCCGACTACGTCTTCAGGGTGAAGGGCGAGCTGTCGCCCAAGTATTGCCCGACGCCGGCGGAGGAAAAGAAGTACGAAGAAGAAGTCGAAGTCGAAGAGGAAAAGGCAGAGCTCGAAGCGCAGGAAGAAGAACAGGAAGCCGAAGCGGCGGGCGAAGGCGAAGAAAACGTCGAATAGGCGGCGGGGTGAGCTGGAGGATGATTACAGGGGCTTACTCGGTTCCTGGGGGAAGGGGAGCGCGCACGGGACGGCAAAGGGACGCGGCCATCTCGCGGCGGCCCTGGCAGGCTGAGGCCGCCGCGAGATGGCCGGGTCCGTGGGGAGAGGCGAGGGTGCGGGGCGCCTGCGGGGACCGGGGCGCGGAAGTGCTGAGGGATCCGTGACGGAGACGCCGGGGACGTCACGGCGACGTGAGGGAGAGGTCGTGGACCGCACGACTCCTCCACGGTCGCAGAGGCGCGGTCGTCCTAACCCACCCATAGCGCCGGTTAGGTCGACCGCGCGATCCGGAGGGCCGCAGACCCCCGGTGAGGCGCGCGTCCCCGTGACGTTCCCGGCATCTCCCTCACGCATTCCGCCCGTCTTCCCCACGGCACCCCGGCACCTCCCCGCAGGGATCCCGTCCCTCCCCGCAGGGATCCCGTTCCTCCCCGAAGGCGCCACATCCCTGTGACGGCCCCTCCCCGCAAACCTCCCGACCTGGGCGTCTCGGAGGCGGCCACAGCCTGCCCGGGTCGCCTCCGAGACGCCCAGGCTAGCCGTCCCCAATCGACCGGCCTCCGAATCCCGCCGTCCCCGGCCGCACAGGCCCCGAACCACGCCCGCCCGTGGAATCAACCACCTACGCGCCGAGCGCGTGGGCGCGGACCAGCTCGGCGGAGCGCTCGGGCTGCTCCCACCAGAAGAGGTGCCCGACGCCCTCGAAGATCTCCAGCTTGGCGCCGGGGATCAGCGAGGCGATCAGCTTGCCGTTGGCGACCGGGATCATCCGGTCCTCGGTGCCGTGGATGACCAGGGTCGGGGCGGTGATCTCGGCGAGGCGCGCCTGGACGTCGTGGCCGCCGACCGCCTGGATCTGGAGCTGGACCGTCTGCTGGCGGGCCGGGGCGGCGGTCGCCATCGCGGTAAAGGCGTCGAAGTTGGCCGGGTCGGCGCGGAAGTCGGGGGAGAGGTTGACCTTGTACATCGCCTTGATGACCCGGTCGAGGTTGCCCGAGCCCATCGCCTCGAGCAGCGGCCCGGCGTCCTCGGGCGCGATCAGCGCCGAGCCCGGCCCGCCCGGATAGGTGCAGCCGAGGGTCAGGGTGCGGAGGCGCTCCGGTGCCTTCAGCGCCAGCTGTTGGGCGATCATGCCGCCCATCGAGATGCCCAGCACGTGGGCGGTCTCGAGCCCCGCCGCGTCCATCACCGCGAGCGCGTCGTCGGCCATCTCCTCGATCGTGAACGGCCCGCTCACCTCGGCCGAGCTGCCGATCCCACGGTTGTCGAAGACCACGCAGTCGAATTCCGGCTCCAGCAGGGAGAGGAACGGCTCCCCCCAGGTGAAGTGGGTGCCGCTCAGGCCTTGGATCAGGAGCAGCGGCTCGCCGCGCCCGGAGCGCTCCCAGTAAAGCTCAACCCCTCCGTCCCCTGCCGTCGGCACGCGGCGATCCTACGGCATCGCCGGCTGCCTGGCCAGTCTTACAGACAGCCCGGTATCGAAAAAAGGAAAAATCGCCCGTACCAGCGGCTAGGGTGATCCCCAGTGTCCAATCCTCGCCGGATGACTTGCGATCCGGCGTCCGGTCAGGAAGGAGCCCCACACGTGAGAGTGAAACGCTGGTTCTGCGCACTCCTCGCCTCGTTCATGCTGCTCGGCACGGTCGCATTGCCCGTCGCCGCGGCGGTCAAGCTGCCGGCCCAGCTCGCGGGCGAAAAGGCGTTCGTCTTCGCCAAGCACACCTGCGCGCACGACGTCCACTGCGTCAAATACGGGATCACCAACTGCAACCGCCAGAGCCTCCACGTGGTGCTCTGCCGGATGTACGTCGAACGATCCACGCCGGTCCAGGGTCGCTACGCCTGCCAGAAACTGGTCCGCGTCGCCCTCGACCCGATCACCTATCGGATCGTCGTCACCGGCACCAGCGACTGGAATTGCCACTGACGTCCGCCTGAGGCGCCCCGGCACCGATCGAACCGGTGTCGGGCCGTCTCGGCAACTCGCCGCCCGGGGCGCGACAATGCGCCCGGGCCCCCGTAGCTCAGCTGGATAGAGCATCGGACTTCTAATCCGACGGTCGCTGGTTCGAATCCAGCCGGGGGCGTTAGAACCCGCTCTACAACCCGATCCAACAATGCCTCGATGGGACCAGATCCCGAATTGGTCCCGGAGTTGTCGGCGGGCACCCGCGTTAATCTCCGCGCATGCGTATAACGCGTCTCAGCCTTAAAAACTGGTGGCTGGCATGGTGCAGCACGTCAATAGCCTCGTCCAGCCGGCCGGCGGGGACGAGGATGAGGTCACCATCGAAGCTGGAGGCGACCCACACCGGCAGCTCGCCAGCCGCCAGCGGCGCCCAGCATTCCGGTCGCCTCGGGATCGTGTGCCTCGTCACCGTTCCATAGCGCCGACCACGCATCCTCCGCGGTGTCCTCGCGCCGCACCCGCGTACGCCCGTCCGGACCAAACACGAGTGCGAGCGCCTCGGCTTCGGAGAAGGCGTCGCGGGCTCGGTGTTGAAGGTCAGCCTCGATCCATCAGGGCGGGTCCTCGTCGTCGCGAACAGCAGCCAGCGAGGGCGCTCGATCGCCTCGAACAGGTGCCGGTGTCGGTAGAGCTCGCCCGGCGAGCGGCCGAAATCGATCTCCCACGCGCCGCCGACGCGCAGCTCGCAGCGTGAGTCGACGAGCCAGCCCGGGGCGTCTTGGCCGTAGAACTCACGTTGGCCCGCCGAGCTCGTGAAGAGGTCGAACACGCGCGCGGGCGACGCCTGGATCAGGCGCTCGTAGCGAAGCTCACGGCTCACTCCGCGCCCTCCACGAAGCGCTCGAAGCGGTCAATCCGGCCCTCCCAGGCGCGGCGGCGGTCCTCGATCCACTCGCCCGCCTGGCCGAGCGTCGTGGCCGAGCCGAGCCGGCACTCGCGCACCCGGCCCACCTTCTCGGTCTCGACCAAGCCGGCGTGCTCCAGGATCCCGACGTGCTTCTTGATCCCGTTGAGGGTCAGACCCGCCCGCGCCGCGAGCTGGCTCAGCGTTGCAGGGCCGCGGCTCAGGCGCTCGAGAATGCCGCGCCGCGTGGGGTCCGAGAGCGCAAAGAACGTAACGTCGAGCGTGGGGGATAGTGCACCGATCGGCTCACTACACAGCCGTCAGGATTAGCAGTAGCCGCCATTGCCTGATGCCCTGCCCTGATGTATGCCGAGATCGAACCCAGCGCACACGGAATGCTGGCCGTAGGTGATGGGAGCCAGATCTATTGGGAGGTTGCCGGGAATCCCGCCGGGAAGCCGGCCCTCGCTCTCCATGGCGGCCCAGGGTCCGGCTCCGGACCAGGGTCGAGCCCCAAGAGCCTCCCAGAATGAGCCAGCGCTCGATCTCGAGGGACTCGCGCAGCAACTCGATGTCACCGATCAGGTGGGCGGTCGTGTTGGCCGAGAGATCGGGCGTCAGCGCCGGCCGGGCGTGCTGAGCGGGCGCTCGGAGGCGCTCGCGACCTGGCGGCCGATCTGCTTGGCGAAGGCGATGATGGTCATCATCGGGTTGACGCCGAGGGCGGTGGGGAAGAGCGAGGCGTCGGCGACGTAGAGGCCGGGGGTGCCGTGCAGGGAGCCGTCGGGGGCGCAGGCGCCTCGGCGGGGGTCGGCGGCGATCCGCGCGGTGCCCATCGGGTGGAAGCCCTCGAGACGGAGGTCGGCGGGCTTCAGGCGGGTGGCCTCGAAGGTCGGCAGGTCGCCCGGGCGCAGGACCTTGATCCCGGCGACGTTCGGGTAGACCTCGGTCGCTCCGGCGGCGAAGTGGACTTCGGCGGCGCGGGCGATGCCGAAGGCGACGCGGGCGGTGTCGGCGCGGTCGAGGTCGTAGGAGATCCGGATGCCGCCGTCCCTGCCGGTGGCGACGCGTCCGGCCGAGCGATCGGTGAGCTGGACACCGATCGAGCCCATGTGGGGGTAGTCGAGCATCGCCCGTTGGTGCTCGACGCCGGAGCCGACCAGCCAGGCGCCGCCGAAGGCCAGCGGCGTGAAGGTGGCCTCGAGCAGGACCCCCTGCTCCTCCCACTCGTCGAGGTAGTAGCTCTGCATCACGCCCTCCCAGCCGCGGACCTCCTCCGGGTAGCGGGCGCCGACCCAGCAGGCGGGGTGGATGTGGAGGTTGGCGCCGACCGCGCCGCCGCCGAGGCCGGAGCGCATCAGCAGCTCCGGCGTGCCGAAGGCGCCGCCAGCGAGCACCACCGCGCGGCGTGCGCGCACGGTCAAGGTGGATGCCGGGCGGTCGGCGTCGGCGGCGACCCGGCACTCGACCCCGACCGCGCGACCTTCCTCGACCAGCACCCGCCGGACCTCGACCCCGGCCCGCAGGCGCGCGCCGGCCGCGACGGCCCGGGGCAGGTAGCTGACGTGCATCCCGCGCTTGGCGTCGATCGGGCAGCCGAGCGGGCAGGAGCTGCACTGCACGCAGCCCCCCGCGTTACGGGTGATCGGCCCGCCGCCGACCCCGAGCGCCGCCGCGCCCTCCATCGCCAGCTGGCCGTTGCGGCCCATCCGCGCCGGATCGAGCCGCTGCACCCGCAGCATCTCCTCGGCCTCGGCGAAGTCGTCGTCCAGATCGCGCGCCCAGTCGATGCCGAAGCGCGCCGCCCAGTCGCCGAGCACCTCGTCGGGGGCGCGGAAGCAGGTGCCCGAGTTGACCACCGTGGTGCCGCCGACCGCCTTCGCCACCGGCACCGGGATTTTCGGTTTGCCCGCGGCGATCGTCAGGCCGGCGTCGCGGTAGAGGCTGCGGACGGCGTCGAGCTGATCGCTCGGGTAGCTGTCGCGGTCGTAGTGGCGGCCCGCCTCAAGGACGAGGACGTCGAGCCCGGCCTCGGCCAGGGTCGTCGCCGACACCGCGCCGCCTGCGCCGGAGCCGATCACGACGACGTCGCATTCCTCGCCCTCACGGCGCGGCGCGGTGTCGCCGAGCGAGCCGGCCGGCTCGGGCCGGGTCCCGTCGGCGAGCTCACAGCGAAGGTCGTAGCCGACCCGCGCCTGGACCTCCGGCGTCACCGCGTAGCCGAGCGTCGAGAAGAGCTTCCCCATCAGCAGCAGATCGTGTTTCAGCGAGGAGCGTGACCGTTCGAGCTTGGCGAGGAAGCGTTCGCGTGCGGGCTGGTCGAGGCGGCTGAAGCGCCGCGGGAACGGCAGCCACTCGAAGGCGCGAAGGCCGAGCCGCAGCTGCAGCAGGAGGTGGGGCGGAACGGCGCCGAGGAAGTCGGCGACCGGGCCGGAGGCGTCGACCTCGAGCTCCGCCGCTGGCAGGCCGTCGATCCCCGGTGCCATCGCCGAGCAGATCGCGCTCAGCGTTCGGCGTTCGGCGGCTCCGAGGCCCGGGCGGCGTCCGCCGCCCACGGCGAGAGGGCGGTCGATCCTACCGGCGAGGACGTAGAGCCACAGCGCCACCCCGATCAGCGAGCCGTCAACCAGGAAGCCGAGCAGGTAGGCGAAGGCGTGTTCCTGGGTCAGGAAGAAGGCGAGCGAGGTGAGCGAGGAGGCCGCCTTGCCGCCGGCAAGGAGCAGCAGCAGGGGTCGGTAGCGGACGACGTCGGACTGGGCGATGACGCAGAGGCCGGTGATCACCACCATGTAGGCGAAGCCGAGCGAGAGCCACAGGTACTCCTGCGTGTGTGGGGCGCGGGTGTGGTTGCCGAACAGTTCGCCGACGTTCGACATGAAGTCGAGCGAGGGGCTCGGCAGGACGAGGTAGAGCAGGCCGACGACCGCGAAGCAGACCGCGAGCACGCGCAGGCCGAATACGACGAACCTCTCCGCGGCTTCCCCTTGCACAGGGCCAGCCTAACTGGCCGGCCGGCCAAGCGCCAGCGCCGGTTAGGCTCTCGGCGTGGAGGAACGGGCGCGTTTCCGGGAGGTCGCCGCGAAGGCGGGCCACTACGAGAGCTTCTACGTCAAGGCCTGTCGGCCCGACGGCGGGCTGGGGATCTGGATCCGCCACACCGTCCACAAGCGGCCGGGGGAGGAGCCGACGGGCTCGATCTGGTTCACGCTCTTCGACCGCGACGCGCCCGGCCCGCGGGCGACCAAGGTGACGGTGCCGGCGAGCGAGGTTTCGGTGCCGCCGGGTTCCTGGATCCGCGTCGCCGAGGCCGAGATCGGGCCGGGGCAGGCGGGCGGACCGGGGGAGGCTCGGGGCTCGGTCGACACCGAGGCGCTCGCGGCCAGCTGGTCCCTGCGCCTCTCCGGCGATTTCGACCCGTGCCACTACCTGCCCGTCGATTGGCTCTACGAGGCGCCGCTGCCGCGGACCAAGTTCGTCGCCCCGGTCCCCGACGCGGTATTCGAGGGCACGCTCGAGGTCGCGGGTCGGTCGATCGAGATCGCCGGCTGGCCGGGGATGATCGGCCACAACTGGGGCACCGAGCACGCCGAGCGCTGGGTCTGGCTCGAGGGGACTGGCTTCGCCGACTCGCCCGGCACCTGGTTCGACGCCGGCGCCGCCAAGGTCCGGCTCGGCCGTCGCGCCAGCCCCTGGGTGCCGTCCGGGATGCTCGCGCTCGACGGGGTCCGCCACCGGCTGGGCGGCCTCGGGGCGATCCGCTCCGCCTCGATCGAGGAGTCCCCGGACGGCTGCTCGTTCGTCCTGCCGGGGAAGAACATCGTCGTGCGGGGGAGGGTGCAGGCGCCGCGGAAGGACTTCGTCGGCTGGGTCTACGCCGACCCGACCGGCGACGAGCATCACACGATCAACTGCTCGGTCGCCGACCTCGAGCTGACGGTCGAGCGCCCTGGCGTCCCGGACCGCAAGCTGACCCTCCCGGGCGGCGGGGCCTACGAGCTGGGGATGGGGGAGACCGACCACGGCATCCCGATCCAGCCGTTCCCGGACGGCTGACCCCGAGCGTGCGATTGAGCCGCCTCTGACCGGCGTAAGTGCACGGGCGCGGGTGCGCTGTCACGGATAGCACCGCTAGAGAATTGATTCCGCGGCCGGGTGCGTTCCGCTGTTCCTTATGGTCGCTTGCCGACCAAAAGGAACAGCTGGCGGGACGGTGACCAACAGGCGGCCGGGCAGGGACGGCGCCCGAGCGAAGGTCCGGGGCGAGGGTCGGGGCCAGTGCGGCCAGGGACGGTCAGCCCCGGGTGTCTCGGAGGCGACCCGGGCAGGCTGTGGCCGCCTCCGAGACGCCCGGGACGGGAGGCTTCAGGCGAGAAGTGCGCAAGGTCCGTGCGCATCCGGGGGGAGACGTCACAGGTCCACGACGCCGACCCCGGTGCGTTCGCAGTAATCCTCGCTATGCGGGGATAAGTGCGAACGCGCTCAACGGACCCGTGACAGACGTGACGCCTGTCCTAGCCGAGCGTGACATTCCCGGCATCTCCCTCACTAGATCCCGCAGCTTCGCCACGAAGGCGTTGCGGTGCGAGAAATCCGGCCATGGGACGGGTTTCTCGCACCGCAAGCCCGGCGCCCGCACCCTCGCCGTCCCCTCCGAGCCCGGCCATCTCGGCGGCGGCCACAGCCAGCCCGGGCCGCCGCCGAGATGGCCGCGTCCCGTATCCGTCCGGCCAGGAATCGACCAACTAAAGGCCCGGCGGGTGGCGGGCGACGAAGCCAGCCGTGGAGGTCGGCATCAGGTGCCAGCGCGGGCCGGTGCCGCGGGCGTCGCCGACCGTGTCCCAGCGAAGGCCGGCGATCTCCATGAAGGTGTGGCCGGCGTTGGCGTAGACGGTGATCCACTTGCCGGGGCCGGCTTCGCCCCAGCCCTCGAGCGCGCCGGAGGTCAGCGGTTCCGGGATCAACCCGCCGCCGAAGAGGGCGAAGCTGACCGAACCCGAGCAGTCGTAGCCGTAGGAGTAGAAGGAGGCGTGGCCGCCGCCCCAGACATAGGGCCGGCCGACGATCGTGTTGGCGGCGTTGATGACTTTCTGCACCGCTTCCGGCGCGTCGGGCGGGGCGAGGGCGATGCCGGAGAGGAGGATCGCGGTCGAGCCGGAGTCGCCGCGGGTGTGGGCGAAGAGTTGGCCGCCGCCCTGGTGGGGGACGGTGGTGCCGTTGGAGCCGGCCGAGGCGGGCGGCATTTCCGAGGGGTCCTTCACTTCTTCGGTCGCGGTGAGGGTCGGTTCCGGCTCTTCGGCCGCTTCGCGGGCGAGCTTGCGCTCGGTCGCGTCGATTCGCTTCTGCGCCTCCATCAGGATGAAGCCGTGGCCGATCGCATCGACGGCCTTCTGGGCGCGGACTGCGGCGAGCGCAGCCAGCAGCGATTCCAGGGCGCTGGGCTGGGAAGCCGAGCCGTTCGCCGCCGCGCGATCGCCAGACGAGCCCATCGCCGCAGCGCTGCCTGCGGCCGGACCGAAGAGCGCTGCCGCCGACAGCAGCATCGCCGCCAGGAGGGCGCAGATCAGCGCACCGGAGCGCTGCCGGAGTCGCCAACCGCCTCTGCCGCGGATCTGGTTCTCGCGAGGGAAACCCATTTGGTCGTCCCAGACCATGGAAACCTTAGCCGGCGCGACCGTCGCGGATGTGAAGCGCCCGTTAGGTTCTTCCCCCTTGGCGAAACTTTTACTGATCCCGATCGCGATCATCGCGTTCATCATCTTCCTGATCGTCCTCGGGGCGATCGGGCTCGGCATCGCCTTCATCATCCTCGCCACGCTGGGCAAGATCTGGCGTCTGATCGGCGGCGCCGGGCGCGGGGTGGGGAGGGCTGGGCGGCGGGTCAGCAGGCGTGGACGGCGGCAGCAGACCTGATGACTTCGAAGGCGCTCCCGGGGATCGCCTTCAGCGCATCGAGTTCTTCGTCGTCCCAACGACGGTCGCTGGTGCCTGAGATGTACCAGTTCGATCCGTTGTCGGCGACGATCAGGCCGTATTCCTTCATCCCCACCGCGATCGCCCGGGCGGCCGGCGGCATCCCGCCGACGCCGTAGCCCGCCTTCAGCCGCAGGCGCAGTCCCATCGGCGGCGCGGCGCCGGAGTCGGTGTCGCCGGCGCAGTGGGAGGCGGGGTGGATCCAGGCGTTGCGGGTGCTGTCGAAGGTGACCCGGATCGCGTGGTCGACGTGGCCCGCTTTGGCTTCGTCGTAGCGGACCAGGCCGGGGAAGATCGGCAGGCCGGCGGCGTCGGCCGAGGTCCAGCCGTCGGGACGCAGGGCGGCCGAGTTGAGGTCCCATTCGACGCCGGCGTCGGCGTTCCAGTGCGGCTTCGGCTTTCCCTGGGGGAAGGCGTCATAGAGCTCGAAGAGCTTGCAGGTCGACTTGTCGACGACCAGGACGTGGCGGTCGCCTTCGGCGTGGGCGCCGCCCTCGACTGGCGCATCGGCCGGGATCGGGAACGGGCCGGGGGAGCTTTCCGAGCCGTACGCGGTGTAGTGGATCGGCAGCTTCTTGGCCCCCGCGCCGACCACCGTGTAGGGGAAGCCGTAGGCGCGCGGCGAGCCGAAGTCGGGGTGGATCGCGTCGCCGCCGTGGGAGTCGATGTAGGCGATGAGCCTGGCCGAGTTGGCGGCGCGGGGAGCCTTCGAGATGTTCTGGTTCCAGGCGGCCTCGGTGGCGAGCGAGGGCGAGCGCGGCGAGGTCGAGGTGGGCGGTGCCGGGAAGACCGGGCACGAGCCAAGGTCGGGATAAGGCCCGACGGCGCCGGCGGGCCGCGCCGCCACCACCGCGACGAGCGCCACCAGGGCAACAAGCGCGCCGACCGCCACTCGGGTGAGTTCGCACTTTTCCCCGGATACCGGTGATAACTGCGAACGCACTCGCCTCACGGGCGCCCCCCACGAGTGCGTTCGCACTTTGCCGTCCTATGTACGGAGAACTGCGAACTCACTGGGGAGGCGACTGGGGGAGGTCCGGGAGGCCTTCGCGGACGGTCAGCTTGCCGATCGTCAGGTCGTCGATCTCGAGTTCCTCGATTTCCATCCGTTCGAAGGTCGCCTGGCCGACCTTGAGCCGGCGGACCGAGAGGCGGCCGATCGCGAAGCCGCCGATCGCCGCCGCGCCGATCGCGGTGGCCCCGATCGCCAGGGCGCCGATCGACTCGGCGCCGCGCGCCTCGATCGCAGTCGCCGAGGCGGCGCGGGCGACAGCCGCGCGGGCCAGGGCGCCGATCGCTTCGGCGGGGCGGGAGACCGACGGCGCGGACGAGGATGCCTTGCGCGGCATGCGCGAACCGTACCGCTCGTCGGGTCTAGACGATCGATTCCATGGCACCGCGCCGAGAAGACGAAAAAGCCGGGTCGCCGCAGAGGCCGTGGATGCCGGTCCGACCCGGGGCTTCTGAGGTCGGCCCGGCATCCACGGCTCCTCAGGCGCGGGGAGAGGACACACATCCACAACGGGATCTCCCCGTCTGCTGAGTTGACCCGGCCATGGCGGGGACAACTCAGCAAGCGCCCTGCCGGACGTCGTGAGGCGCACCGCGGAGGAAGGGTCACTGAAGGCGCTGATGTGACGCTTCCGCGGGAGGTCCCCACGATGAGTTCGCAGTAATCCTCGGATAGCGAGGATTACTGCGAACGCACCGGGTGGGTGTGCCGGGACCTTCACGCCTCCGTCCCGAGACCAGCACCTCTTCGGAACCTCTCCGCCCGGCGGCTGATGGGCGGCCTCAGCCTGCCAGGGCCGCCCAACAGCCGCGAGGCGACAGCTTTCCCGTCCGCCAGACCCGCCCGTCCGAGCTGCGCCCTGGAATCAACCTCTAGCGGCCGGCGGGGGCGTCGCTGCCGTCGAGCAGCCACTCGACCGCCGGCTCGGCATTCGCGGCGGCGGTTGCTTCGATCCCGTCGAGGAGCCACTCGAGCCCGGGCTCGAATCCCGAGTCGGGCGGCACGCCGAAGGGGTGGCTGCGATGGCGCCGTCCGGTGATCTTCTTGATCAGTGGAAGTTCGCCGGCCTCGAGCGCGGCGGCGACCTCCGGGTCGGGATCCTTGAAGGTGCGGAGGGTCTCTTTCGCCTCCTCCGAGATGCGTCCCAGCATGCGCTGCCGGGAGCGCGCCCGCATGCAGTAGCCGGTGACGTAGTCGTCGATCGACATCAGGATCGCGCGGCCGGTCGGCGGGTCGACGTGGAGGCGGACCATGATGCTGACCGACTGCTCGACGTGGCGGAGGCGATTGATCCGGGCGCGCGGCCGGCGCGGGGTTACGTCGAGGCTCCAGGGGTGGGCTTCGAAGGCATCCTTGGTCCTGTGGGCGATCGCGCGGAGGGCGGTGCGCCAGTCCTCGGGGAGTGGCTCGGGGAGGAGCGTCTCGGCCGCGATCGCGTCGCGCATCAGGTCGAGCAGCTCGTCCTTCGACTCGACGTGGGTGTAGGGGGTCATCGTGGCGACGCCGAGCTCGGTGGCGAGCCGGCGCATCGAGACCGCCTCGATCCCCTCGGCGTCGGCGATCCGCACTGCCGCGGCGACGATCTCGGCGCGTGGCGTGACACTCATCGTCCGTACACTGTACAGCCACCCGTCCGTACGGCGTACAGGCAGGGTGGCCCCCCGGGGCTTCAGGGCCCTGGCGCCGACTTCTCTCCCCACCGCTGATGCCAAATCCCGCGATCTCCGTCAAAGACCTCCGCAAATCGTTCGGCGACTTCGAAGCCGTCAAAGGCGTGAACTTCGAGGTCGGGACCGGCGAGGTCTTAGGCTTCCTCGGCCCCAACGGGGCAGGCAAGACGACCACGATCAACATGCTCTGCACGCTGACCAAGCCGAGCGGCGGCCGCGCCGAGGTCGCCGGCTTCGACGTCGTCGCCGCCCGCGACGAAGTGCGCCGCCACATCGGCCTCGTCTTCCAGGACCAGACCCTCGACGGCTACCTCAGCGCCGAGCAGAACCTGCGCCGCCACGCCGAGCTCTACGGGGTCGAAAAGGCGGTCGTCGAGCCGCGCATGCGCCAGGTGCTGGAGATGGTCGGCCTCTGGGACCGCAAGGACTCGCAGGTGATGACCTTCTCCGGCGGCATGCGCCGCCGCCTCGAGATCGCCCGCGGCCTCATGCACTCGCCCCGCGTCCTCTTCCTCGACGAGCCGACGATCGGCCTCGACCCGCAGACCCGCGCCTCGATCTGGAGCTACATCCGCCAGCTCCAGCAGCAGGAGGAGATCACCATCTTCATGACCACCCACTACATGGACGAGGCCGAGTTCTGCGGGCGCATCGCGATCATGGACAACGGCGAGATCGTCGCCCTCGACACGCCGAACGCGCTCAAAGAAGGCGTCGGCGCGGACCGGATCCGGATCGAGACCGCCGATGACGCGCGGGCGATCGCGGCGTTGGACGAGCGCTTCGGCCTCGCCGCCACGGTGTCGGAGGGCGCGGTCAGCTTCGCCGTCGCCGAGGGGGAGGAGTTCGTGCCGCGCCTCTTCGCCGAGCTCGACGTGCCGATCAAGGCGGTCAGCCTCTCGCGGCCGACGCTCGACGACGTCTTCATGTCCCACACCGGCTCGACGATCCGCGACGCCGAGGAGTCGAGCGCGAAAAACCGCAACCGGGCCGTGATGCAGGCGATGGGGGGTGCGCGGCGATGAGCCGTCCGCGCCCCACCGCGATGGGCGCCCCGCCGCGCCCCACCGCGATGAGCGCCACCGACGCCGTCCCCGCCACCGCGGGCGCCCCCCCGCCGCCGCCGCACCCCA
>DATEDJ010000202.1:0-9522 GCA_035281725.1 Solirubrobacterales bacterium | reverse complement strand
CGGCGCCAGGGCGAGAGGCCGCCCCGCAGCCGCCCCGCCAGCCGGGCGGCGGGCTGCAGCAGGAAGAGGAGCGCGGTGAGATCGCGCCGTCGCAAGGTCTCCAGGCGCGAGCGTCCGGGCCGCGCCGGGTGGGCGCGCCAGCTGTTGGCCACGGCGCCGGCGACGATCCAGCCGCAGACGAAGAGGACCGGCGGCGCCGCCAGGAACAGCGGCGGCCAGACGAAGCCGAGGATCGAAACGACGCCGAGCGCCGCCACCAGGAGCAGCCCCTCGGGGCCGCCGAGGAAGCCCGGCAGCGCCGAGGGCGCGTCGTAGACCGACTGGAAGAGGCCGCTCCCCCAGGTCCCGTAACGCACGGCCGGTCGTCGCCGAGCCCCGGCGGAGGCCGGCGCCTCGTAGATGCGACCGGACCAGCGCGAGGCGCCGACCCGGTTGTAGCGACTCGGCCACTTGCGCTCGAGCAGCGCCTCGGCCTTGCCGTAGCCGTACTGCTGGCGGAGATAACGCCGCACCGAGTCGCGGCGGCGGTGCATGACCACGGCGCCGGCGCTGAAGCCGAGCCGGTGGCCGGCCTTCTGCAGCCGCCAGCAGAGGTCGACGTCGTCGCCCGCCACCCGGAAGCGCTCGTCGAAGCCGTCGATCGAGCGCAGGACGTCCTTGCGGAAGGCCATGTTGCAGCCGGGCACGTGCTCGGCCTCGCTGTCGGAGACGAGGACGTGGACCGGCCCGCCGGGGGCGGCGGCGACGCATTCGGCGACGAAGCCGTCGTCGTCGGGGGGGACGTTGGGGCCACCGACGCCGCCGTAGTCGCCGCGGCGGAACAGGTCGGCGACGAACAGGAGCCAGTCGCGATCGGGAAAGGCGTCGTCGTCGAGGAAGGCGACGAGCTCCCCCCGCGCCGCGTCGATGCCGACGTTGCGCGCATGCCCGAGGCCGCGGTGCTCGGTCTCGATCACGGTGGCGCCGTGGGCGCGGGCGATCTCCGCGCAGGCGTCGCCGCCCCCGTCGATGACGACGATCAGCTCGAAGTCGGGGTAGTTCAGCGCTCCCGCCTCGGCCAGGCACTCGCCCAGGGTCTCCCCGCCGTTGTAGGTGCAGACGACGACGCTCACCGCGGGCCAGCCGTCGTCGTCGCCGAACGGCGCGGTGGCGTAGGCGCGGCTCACCGCCTCGAGCGCCGGCTTCGGCTCGCGCTCGCGGTCGACGATGCCGAAGTCCCAGTCGAGCACCTCGTGCCCACCCCGGTGCCACTCGTCGGTCCAGGCGAACACGAAGGCGCCCGCGGCGCCGGCGGCGAAGCCACGCCGCAGCTGCCAGTCGAGCACCTGCGCCTGAGCGTCCGCGCCGCCCCGGCGGCTGTCGATCCCGACCTCGGTGAGCAGCAGCGGCCGGTCGCCGGAGATGTTCTGCAGGCGGTTGAGGTAGCCGGCGTAGGTGGCCTCGTCCTCGAGGTAGATGTTGAACGCGGCGAGGTCGAGGAAGGGCAGCTCGAGGTACTCGGTCGAGGGGTAGTTGACGTAGGTGACCAGGCCATCCGGGTCGGCTTCCTTGGCCGCGCGGAAGAGCCGCTCGATGAACCGCTCGACCGCCCGCTTGCCGTGCCAGCGGACGATCGAGGCGGGGATCTCGTTGCCCACCGAGTAGCAGAGGATCGCCGGATGGGCCTCGCAGCGTTCGACCTCCGCCCGGACCCGATCGGTGATGTCGCGCGAGCGGTCGGGGTCTTCGAGGAAGGCGAGGTGCTGCTCCCAGGCGAGCCCGACCATCACCCGGAGGCCGTGCTCGAGCGCCGAGTCGAGCAGCCAGGCGGGCGGGCGCTCGTAGGTGCGGAGCGAGTTGACCCCCGCCGCCTCCATCGCGGCGAAGTCCTCCTCGACCCGGGCGGGCGAGGGGAAGGCGACGCCGTCGATCGGCTGGAAGCTGCCGTAGGTGACGCCGCAGGCGTGGAACTTCTCCGCCCCGAGCAAAAGGGAGCGGCCGCGAGTCCGGAAACGGCGCGTCTGCTTCTGGGAATGGGGAACCGTAGATCGCACCTGTTTCCGAGACTCCAGGTGGAGGGGCCGATCGGCGGCCATTTACCGGGTATTTGCTGCTTTCCCTACCGAGGAGGAGCAGGGCGAATCACCATAGAGGCGGTCCCCAAAACACTGGACATCTGTTCCAATCAAAATTTGGGGTATCCGGTTCCACCAGTTGTAGGTAGTCCGTTCGGCCCTGCAGATACGGGGCTATCTTGGAAGCCCTTGACGCCGATCCGAAACGTCGTCCGAGAGCCGCGACGGGCGGCGCCCCTGTTGGTCGCACTCGTGTTGGCCCTGGACTCGGGATGGGCGCTCTCCGGCGCCGACACCGGCAGCCTGGCCTACGGCCTGATCGATGAGCCCGCCCACCTCGCGACCTGCGCGGTCGCCCTGATCGTCCTGGCGCTCGCGGGCCGCACGCCGACCCGGACGTTCATCGCGGCGGCCCTGGTGGCGAGCGTCGCGATCGATCTCGACCACGCACCCCAGCACCTCGGGTTCGACTTCCTCACCGCCGGGACCTCGCGGCCGTACCTTCATTGCGGGCTCGCGGTGCTGGTGCCTCTCGCCTTGGCGCTGGTGCTCCCCCGCTTGCGGCCGCTGCTCCTCGGGGTCGCCTTCGGGTTCGCCGCCCACCTGGTCCGTGACCTCGTCACCGGCCCGGGGATCCCCCTGGCCCTGCCGCTCTCCGATACCTCGGTCCGCCTCCCCTACGTCCTCTACGCGGGGGCCTTGGTGGCGGTGGGGGTGGGCTGCCTGCTGCCCGTGCCGAAAGCCCGCGGGCAGACACCGCCGGCGACCACGGACTGGCCGCGATGAGGCGGGCGGCGGCCGCCCTCGCGGCCCTGGCCCTGGCCCTGGCCCTCGGCACGGCGTCGCCGGCGGCCGCGGCGGAACCCGAGCCCGGGGTCGCGCTCGGCGCCTATCTGCCCGAAGTCGGCACCCACCCGAGTCGGATCGACGCCTTCGGAAAAGTGGTCGGGCGCGACCCGGTGATCGTCAGCGACTACAAGCAGTGGGACCGGGTCCCCTTCGAAGCGACGGAGCTGAACGCGATCTGGAGCCGTGGCGCGGTGCCGATGATCACCTGGGAGCCGCTCAGCTACGAAGGGAAGACCTACCCGCTGCGGGAGATCCAGCGCGGCAAGTTCGACAGCTACATCCGCGAATCGGCGCGGGCGGCGCGGGCCTGGGGGCACCCGATCCTGGTCCGCTTCGCGCACGAGATGAACGGCACCTGGTACCCCTGGGCGCGCGGCGTCGAAGAAAACAATTCCTTCCGGATCCGCGCCGTCTGGCGCCGCGTCGTCCGCCTCTTCCGTGAACAGGGGGCGACCAACGTCCAGTGGGTGTGGACCCCGAACGTGAACACCGGCGGCGAATTCCCCTTTCGCGACCTCTACCCCGGGAACCGTTGGGTCGACTGGGTCGGCTTCGACGGGTTCAACTGGGCCCAGGCGGGCGAATGGAACTCGTTCACCCACATCGTCGGCAACACCTACGAAGAAATCGCCAAGATCAGCGATCGGCCGATGATCGTCGGCGAGACCGGCTCCTCCTCGACCGGCGGCGACGAGGCCGAATGGATCACCAGCGCACTGAGCCGGGAGATCCCGAAGCTGCCGCGGATCCGCGCCGTCGTCTGGTTCGACGCTCAATTCGAAGGCGCGGGCGAAGGCGCCGGCCTCGACCCCCGGGTCGACAGCTCGCCGCAGACGCTGCAGGCGTTCCGGCAGGCGATCTCGGCGCCGTACTACGGGGTCGACCGGGCCGAACTGCTGGCGACGCCGAGCGACTACGCGATCGGCCCGGCGGCCGCCCCCGACCCGCCGAGCGGCGGCTACGGCCAGCCCTCGCTCGCCTACCGCCTGGTCCACAAGCTGCACGGCAAGTACCTGGTCGCGGCGATCGCGGTCGGGGTCCTGGCAATCCTCCTGATCGCCCTCGGAATTGGCTTCTGGGCGCGGAGACGCCGCCGTCGCTAAGACATCTGTCCAGGCCTCGTCCGATCCCTCCGGCGCCGGTTGCGCAAAGACGACTAAGTATGTGTGCACCGCGCCCCCTCGCTCACCTCCACGGCCATCGGTCTGGCCTTGCTGCTGGCCGTGACCGCCTCCCTGGCTTTCGGCGGAAGCGCCTCGGCGGCGATCCGGCTCGGCGTCTACGACGCCCAGCAGGGCGAAGTGGGAGCGCCGGAAAGCGCCCAGACCCTCGACCAGTACGCGGCGATGGTCGGCCGCAAGCCCGACATCGTCATGGACTACAGCAACATCAACGAACCGCTGCTGACGAAGACCGAGGTCGCCAACCTGAGCAGCCGTGGTGAGACCCCGCTGGTGAGCTGGCAGCTCTTCCAGTCCGGCTACAGCGGTCCGACCATCCCGCTCACGCAGATCGCCGCCGGCGCCTATGACACCGACCTCCATCGGGCCGCCGCGGAAGCGAAGGCGATGCCGTTCGAGGAAATCCTGATCCGCGTCGGCCATGAGATGAACGGCAACTGGTACGGCTGGAGCGGCGACCCGGCCGCCTTCGTCAGCGCCTGGCGCCACATCGTCTCCGTCTTTCGCGCCGACGGCGTGACCAACGTCAAGTGGGTCTGGTCGGCCAACGTCAACAACGGCAGCTACCCGTTCAAGGCCTACTTCCCCGGCGACGAATACGTCGACTACACCGGGCTCGACGGCTACAACTGGGGCACCGCCGGCATCGGCGTCAACCGCTGGGAAAGCTTCGCCCAGGTCTTCTCCTCCTCCTACGCGGAACTGACCCAGCTGAGCTCCAAGCCGGTGATCATCACCGAGGTCTCGGCGAGCGAAGCGGGCGGCGACAAGGCCGCCTGGATCCGCGAAGGCTTCCTGCAGACGATCCCCCAGCAGTTCCCCCGCGTGAACGCCGTCGTCTGGTACGACCGCAACCAGGAGGAGAACTGGCGGATCGACTCCTCGGCGAGCTCGCTTGCCGCCTATCGGGAAGTCGTCGCCAGCTCGATCTACGGTGGGCCGAATCCGGCCCCGGTTGCCGCCACCGCCACGGTGGCGATCGAATCGGTGGCGGTGACCCCACAGGCGGAAACCTCGACCGCTGCGCCGGTCACGACGATCTCAGCCCCGGCCCCGACGAGCTCCGCCTCGCCCCGGCAGACCAAGCGCAAGGCGGCCAAGGTGGCGCGCCGCCACAAGTTCTCCTACAAGCTCTCGAAGCAGGCCCAGCTGATGGTCACGGTGACCCCGCCGAACAAGGGCAAGGCCTTCCGGACGCTGATCAGCCGGGCCCAGCAGGGCGACGTCAGCCTCTCGCGGCTGGTCCACGGACAGGCGTTGCGGGCCGGGACCTACAAGGTGACGGCGGTCGCGGTCGCCGATTCGGGCTCGCGGTCGAAGCCGCGGCAGCTCAGCTTCAGGGTGCGGCTCGGGTAGACGGCAGGGACGGCAAGGGACGCGGCCGGGTCTGCGGGGGAGAGGGGGTGCGGATCCTGTGCGGGTCTCGCCGGGGAGTGCGCGGGAGACGGGCGCGAGTCGTGTGGAACTCCATGTTTCTTCATGAGACGTCACATCCGCCCCATTGGTCAGCGTTTTGCTGTGGAGAGAAGGTTGCTCTATGCGAGAGTAAAGCGCCACAGGGCGACCTTGGACCCGGATGCGCCACCTCAAGCGTGACGACTCCGTGACATTCGCGGAGTCTCTGTGCCGCCTTCCCCAGAACGTGCCGTCCCCCTGACGTCTCCCGGCAGGGACACCATCCCTGTGCCAGCTCCCCCCGCAAACCTCGCGACCCGGGCGTTTCGGAGGCGGCCACAGCCTGCCAGGGTCGCCTCCGAAACGCCCGGGTCGCATGGTCCCCAATCGACCAGGTCCCGAATCCCGCCGTCAACTGACAGCCCTGGGGCGCCGTATCCGCGCCTCCCCACCGAGCACGTCCGGCGCCATCACCAGCGCCTCGATCATCAGGCCGGCGACCCAGCCCCAGGCGACGCCGTCGATGCCGCCGAGGGCGGCGCCGAGGGCGCCGCCGCCGAGCTCGAGCACGGTTCCCGCCCAGGCCAATGGCAAGGCGCGGCGTAGCGTGCGGCGGGCGCGGTGGATGGCGATGTAGTGGGTCTTGATCACCAGCGGGAAGACGCCGAGGGTCATGATCCGCAGCGCCGTGGTCGCGGTTTCGGCGTAGCCGCTGCCGAAGACCTTGAGGATCAGTTCGGCGCCCGGCTCGAGCACGATCGTGGCCGCGACCCCGAAGGCGAACGAGGCAGCGAGGGTGAAGCGGAACCGACTGCCTTCGCCGCCGCTTCCCCGGTCCGGCTCGACCGCGTGGACGACGCCCTCGACCGGGTCGGTGACCTCGGCGACCGTTTCACCGGAGTCGATCGCATAGGCGACGCTGGAGAGTGAGACCGGCACCATGACGAGGAAGCCGACGATCAGCCAGGCGATGTAGAAGCCCGCGTTCTCGGTCGGGGTGAGGAGGGAAACGACCAGGATCGGCATCGCCAGGTCGGCGGTCTCGAGCGCCAGGTTGACCGCGGCGTGCGAGGCGGCGGCGCGGCGCAGCGCGCGCAGCGTGGTGAAATCGGGGCGCAGGGCTTCGCCCGCCGGGCGCCCGCCGTAGAAGCGGAAGAGGACCACCAGGGAGATCGCGATCCCCGCCCCCCAGGAGCCGTAGATCCAGGCCGCGCCGGGGTCGGTGACGAGCCCGGCGATCACCAGCAGGCCGCCGAGCTTGACCGCGGCGAAGACGATGTTGCGGGTCAGCTGCAGGCCGCCGCGGAACATCCCGATCAGCGCCTGGTCGAGGACGTAGGCCAGCGCGGTCAGCGCCACCGCCAGGGCGAAGGCCGCGGTGGCGACCACGGTTTCGTTCAGCGGCGAGAGGTTCGAGGCGATCAGCGGCGCCACCACGGCGAAGGCGAGCCCGAGCACCAGGCCCGCGGCCGCCGCCGCCAGCAGCGCCGCGTTCAGCAGCGAGCGCTGGGCGCCCTCGCGCCGCGGCAGCTCCCCCATCAGCAGCGTGCCGAGGCCGAAGCTGGCGACGAAGCCGATCAGCAGCATCGCCGAGACCGCGGCCCCGGCGACCCCGACCGCGGTTTCGCTGAAGTGGCGGGCGGCGATGAACCAGAAGGCGACCCCGAGCAGCGAGGTCGCCAGGGTCGACCCGACCATCGAGCCCGCGTTGGCGAGCAGCGCCCGGTTGCCGACGGCGAGCGCCCGCAGCCTGCTCACTTGGTCAGCTCCGAGGTGTCGTAGATGACGATCGGCCCGTTCGAGTAGATCTTGCTGACGCCGGGGACCGTCTGCAGTTTTTCCAGCACCCGCGGCCCGACCGCGCGCCTGCGCACGAAGGCGCCCGGTTCGTCGGACTCGACGTAGTAGCCGATCAGCGGCACTTCACGGCTGAGCCGGCGATCGACGACGACGAAGGAGAGCGACTGCCCGTGGATGACGCGTTCGTCGGCGTGTCCGAAGTGCGGCGCGAAGAGGACGCGGGGCAGCGAGATGCCGTCGTAGCGGCCGAAGATCGGATCCATGCCGCCGTAGGAGCCGAGCAGGGTCGCCGTGGTACGGTCGGTGAGCACGCGGCTGCGAGGCTCGAGGTGGGCGGCGGCGAAGTCGGCGGCGGCGACTCCCTGCGGGGTCACCGAGCGGTCCTCGGCGCCGACCAGGTAGGAGCCGGGCTGGCGCGTCGCCTGCAGTTCGCCGAGCAGGAAGGCACCGGCGAAAGCGAGCACCGCGACCACGGTCAGGGCGACCCGGATCAGCACCCCGCGCAGGCGGCTCAAGATCGTCCCCGGCTCGCGGGTCGGCAGCCGGGCGACGAGCACGGCGGCGAGGAAGGCGACGCCGAGGAAGACGAACTCGGAGGCCCGCTGGGAGGTTTCCGATCCCGCCTCGGTGAGGCGGAGCCCGAGGGTCACCGGGTAGAGGACGGCGACGACGGTGAGCGCCAGCCAGAGGGAATCCCGGACCCGGTCGCGCCAGATCGCCCGCAGCCCCACCGCCAGCAGGGCGATGACCGGGACCACCGACGCGAAGGCCAGCGCCCGCGCCCACAATGGCTGGCTTTCGCCCGCCCCGGAGAACAGTTTCTTCGACCCCTGGTTGCCGGTGACGAGGTCGACGATCGAGTTGAAGGCGCGCGAGAAGAGGCCGCCGAGCTCTGAGATCGTCTCGCCGCCGGCGACGAACGCGAACCAGAGGGCGAAGGCGGCGGCGATCGCCACCGCCGCCAGCAAGGGACCCCTGAACCGCGTCTCGACCAGGTCGCCGCCACGGATCCGCAGCCACCGCAGGAGCAGCCAGAGGCAGAGGAAGCCGACGATCGCGAGGCTGGTCATGTGGTGGGTGACGGCGAGGGTGCAGGCAAGCAGCAGGACCAGCAGGGCGACGTCGGTCACCTCACCGCCGACCGCGGCCCGCTCGATCCGCGACCAGCGCAGCGTCGCCAGCAGGAAGGCGGCAGCGACCGCGAGGGCGAGCGACTCGTAGCCGAACTGGACGTCGAAGTAGAGGAAGCTCGGATTGCAGGCGTAGACGACGATGCCGACGCCGGCGCCGCGGGCGGACCCGGTGATCCGCTCGAGGAAGAGGAACAGGGCCAGCACGAGGACGAAGCGGGCGAGGCCGATCACGATCAGGCCGGAGTGGAAGATGCTGATCCCGGTGAGCTGCGAGAGCGATGCGGTGACCGCCGCCAGCGAGGGAAAGCCGGCGGTCGCCGGGTTCAACGGATTCGCTTCGAAGAGCCGGCCGGTGAGGACCGCTTCGTGCGTCGCCCGCCACCAGCCGAGCTCGTCGAAGCGGACGAATTCGGCCGGGCTGCGCAGCACCTTGACCATGTAGAGGGAGAGCGCCAGCGTCAGCACCAGGCCGAGCCGCTCGCCGCGGCTCGCCGTGCCGCCGAGGAGGCGGTAGGCGATCGGGGCGTAGATCAGGACAAGCCCGGCCCAGAACAGGGGCTGGCCGCCGGGCCTTCCTTCGCGGGCGAGGTTGTTGCCGAGCGCAACGGCGATCAGGCCGGCGGCCGCGGCCAGCGCCAGCAGCGGCATCGCCCCGAGCGCGATCCGCCGCACCCCGAGCCGGGTGGACGCCGTGGGCGCATGGGATCGGTCCACCGTGGCCACGGCGGGTTCCCAGGCCTGCACGGCTTGCGCGCGGCCGCGGATCATCCGGCCGCGTTCTCCAGGTAGACCTGGCGGAAGACGGCGCCGTTGCGATGCAGATCGACGGTCACCGGGCTCGATCCGGAGATCGGACCGGAGCGCAGCCGCAGGCGGAACCGAGCGCCGTCGGCAAGCACCAGCTTGCGCGAGGCCAGGGTCGCCGCGCCCTGCTTGACCACGAGCCGGTAGTGGGCGGTCGCCCCCTGATGGTTGTCGACGCCGATCGCGACCGCCTGGCCGGTTCCCACCGCGGCCGGCACCGGTTGCGCCCAGAGCGCGGTGAAGTGGTAGCCGTCCCGTTCCCGCTTCGCCCCGGCACTCGAGATCACCACCGCGCCAGCGGCGACC
>DATEDJ010000201.1:0-19319 GCA_035281725.1 Solirubrobacterales bacterium | reverse complement strand
CTCTGCGTCCTTGCCCATCGCCCGCGCAGCCTAGTGATCTAGTGTCCCGGCCCGAGTTGAGCGGCCCCGACGAGCATGGTGACCTGACGATCCGCGACGCCGATCCCGCGCGCGACGCCGCCGCCTGCGCGGCGATCTACGCGCCCAGCGTCGAAGCGACCCCGATCTCCTTCGAGCTCGTCCCTCCCGACGCGGACGAGTTCGCTCGCCGGATCGCCAAGCACGCGTCGACGCACCAGTTCCTCGTCGCCGAGGAGGGGAGAGAGGTGATCGGCTACGCCTATGCCTGCCGCTGGGCGGACCGGGCCGCCTACGACTGGTCGGTGGAGACCTCGGTCTACGTCGATGCCGCTCACCAAGGCAAGGGGGTCGGCCGCGCCCTCTACACCGAGCTCTTCGAGCGCCTCACCGCCCAGGGCTTCCGCATCGCCGTGGCCGGGGTCACCCTGCCGAACCCGGCCTCGATCGCCCTCCACGAGAGTATGGGCTTCGAGCCGATCGGCTCCCTGCGCGACATCGGCTGGAAGGAAGGCGCCTGGCGCGACATCGGTTACTGGCAGCGCCCGCTGGCGCCGCTGGGCGAGGGCGCCCCGGAGCCGCCGCTTCCGCCCGGGACGCCCGGGCCAGTCGGGCCGGTCGGCTGAGCCGGCTACCATCTGGGCATGGCAGATAACGAGCAGCAGCCGGACGCCCCGGTCGCCCATCCTGAAACGGTCACCGAGGAAGACGTCTACGAGGCGCTCGAGGAGGTCATCGACCCTGAGCTCGGCCTCGACTTCGTCTCGCTCGGCCTCGTCTACGACGTGGCGATCGAGCAGGAGGACGTCTACGTCACCTTCACCCTGACCACCCCCGCCTGCCCGATCGGCCCCCAGGTCTCGGAGCAGATGAAGGAGTTCGTCGGCGACCTCCCCGGCGTCTCCGCGGTCCACCCGAAGATGGTCTTCGAGCCCTCTTGGTCCCCGGAAATGATGTCCGAGGACGCCAAGTTCGCCCTCGGTTTCTGACGCCATGGGGGTGACCCTGGCGCCCTTCCTGATGTTCGAAGGCCAGGCCGCCGAGGCGCTGGAGCTGTACGCGGAAGCGTTCGAGGAGGCCGAGGTCGCGGAGGTCCGCCGTTTCGGAGAGGAGGGGCCCGGTGCCGTCGGGACCGTCGAGCGCGCGGTGCTGCGGGTCGGCGACCGCGAAGTGCGCCTCTTCGACAGTCCGGTCGAGCATGCCTTCGGCTTTACCCCCGCTGTCTCACTCTTCGTCGACCTCGACTCGCCCGCGGAGGTCGATGCCGCCTTCGAGAAGCTCTCCGCGGGCGGCAAAGTGCTGATGCCACTCGATGCCTATCCGTTCAGCTCCCGCTTCGCCTGGGTCGCCGACCGCTTCGGCGTCTCCTGGCAGCTGAGCGCGGTGGGGTCGGGTGCCCTCGCAAGCGCCGCGTAGGGCGAGGCGGTCGCGCTCGCTGGCTCAGCAGAGATTGCCGAAGTGGACGGTCCAGACGCGGGCGCTCTTTTCTCCTTCGAGCGGCCCGACCGCGGTGCTGATGCCCACCTGCGTGTAGTCGCCGAGGACGTTCGCTCGGTGGGTTGGCGACCGTAGCCAGGCGCGGAAGATCGAATCGGTGGTGCCGAAGGAGCCGGCGCCCCAGGCAAGGTTCTCACCGATCCTCCAGCAGGAGTTCGTCACGTATCCGGTCTGCCAGACCCAGTAGCTGAAGCTCCGTCCGCAGGCGGTGTGACTGAAGCTGTCGCAGTCGAGGATGTCGGCGGTCTTGTCGACGGCCGATTCCGCCAGCTGGGCATTGGCTTCAAGCGGTGCCTCGCCATATTGGGCGCGCGCGGCGTTGGTCAGGCACAGCATCGCCGTCACCTGGGCGGCGGCCGGTGCGTCGGCACCAGGTTGCGGGCAGGCCGAGAAGAGCGAGGTCTGGGTTCCGGCAGCGGCGGCATTGGTGACCGTCCCCAAGGTGAGTCCGAGGAGAAGGAGACAGAGGAACGTGAGTCGGCGTGCCACGTGCCCTGTATCGCCGGGCGATGCCGCTCATCTGCGTGGATCAGGCGAGATTGGACAAACGTCTTAGTGGCGTTCTCAAAAGGCTGAGTCCGGCCCTTCGTTGATTCGACTGAGAGTGGGTTCCTGAAGACCGCTCTCGAAGGCGGGCGAACGGATTCGTCGGCCCGGAGGCCGTGAGGAAGCGGCGTTCGCTTCTTCAGCTCTACAACCCAGCAAGGGAGAAACCGATGTCCGGACTGTCCTATGGTCGACCGCGATTGGCAGGCGTTGCGCTTGCAGTCGTGCTGGCTTTGGTCGCGCTCGCCGCGATCGCGTCACCCGCCGGCGCAAAGCAAACGACCACGATCAACCTCTGCGTCACCAAGAGCGGGCCCGAAAAAGGCGCCGTCCGCTTTTCCACCGCAGCCAAATGCAAACCGGGTGAGCAGCTCATCCAGGTGATGCCGAAAACTCCGCAGGATGTGCTTGGCGCCAGTGAAGCCAGCGCAGAAAAAGGCGAAGCTGGTGCGAAGGGTGAAAGCGGTCCGCAGGGCGCGAAAGGCGCCACGGGCGAAGCCGGCCCCGCCGGCCCGAAGGGCGAAAAGGGCGACACCGGCCCCGCGGGCCCCAAGGGCGCGACCGGCGACACCGGTGCGGCTGGCCCCAAGGGCGACACCGGTCCGAAGGGCGCGACGGGCGACACCGGCCCGGCCGGCGCCAAGGGCGACACGGGTCCCCAGGGTCCCGCCGGCCCGAAGGGTGAGCAGGGCGAAAAGGGCGATACCGGCGCTCAGGGTGCCGCCGGCCCCAAGGGCGAGCAGGGCGAAATCGGCCCGGCCGGTCCGAAGGGTGACAAGGGCGAGCAGGGCGAAATAGGCCCCGTCGGACCCAAGGGTGAAAAGGGTGACCCCGGCCAGATCGGTCCGGAAGGCCCGATCGGCCCCAAGGGCGAGCAGGGTGAAGTAGGCCCGGCCGGCCCCAAGGGCGACACCGGTGCCCAGGGTCCGCAGGGTCCCACCGGCAAGGACGGCAACGCCGTCCTCAATGGCAAAGGCGCCCCCTCGCCGATCGCCGGCGCGGACGGTGACTTCTACCTCGACACCGAAAACGACCTGCTCTACGGCCCCAAAAAAGAAGGCGAATGGCCCCAGACCGGCACCTCGCTGATCGGGCCGAAGGGACCCCAGGGCGAACCCGGCCTGATCGGTCCGCAGGGCCCGATGGGCGAAATCGGCCCTGCCGGCCCCAAGGGCGAGCAGGGCGAAGTCGGCCCGGCCGGTCCGCAGGGTGAAAAGGGCGACGCGGGTCCGCAGGGTCCCGTCGGCCCGCAGGGCGAAAAGGGCGACAACGGCCCGAAGGGCGAGCAGGGCGAAGTCGGCCCAGTCGGTCCCAAGGGCGACACCGGTGCCCAGGGTCCGCAGGGCCCCGCCGGCAAGGACGGCAACACCGTCCTCAGCGGCAAAGGCGCCCCTTCGTCGACCATCGGCGCGGACGGCGACTTCTACCTCGACACCGAAAATGATCTGCTCTACGGCCCCAAGCACGAAGGCGAATGGCCGCAGGCCGGTACCTCGCTGGTCGGCCCGCAGGGCCCGAAGGGTGACAAAGGCGAGCAGGGCGAAGTAGGTCCCGCAGGCCCCAAGGGCGAGCAGGGCGAAGTCGGCCCGGCCGGTCCGAAGGGTGACAACGGCGCGCAGGGGGAAGTCGGCCCCGCCGGCCCGCAGGGTGAAAAGGGCGACACCGGCCCGAAGGGCGAGCAGGGCGAAGTCGGCCCGGCCGGTCCGAAGGGTGCGACGGGCGACGCTGGCCCGAAGGGCGAGCAGGGCGAAGTCGGCCCAGTCGGTCCCAAGGGCGACACCGGTGCCCAGGGTCCGCAGGGCCCCGCCGGCAAGGACGGCAACACCGTCCTCAGCGGCAAAGGCGCCCCCTCGCCGATCGCCGGCGCGGACGGCGACTTCTACCTCGACACCGAAAACAACGTCATCTACGGCCCCAGACACGAAGGCGAATGGCCCCAGACCGGCACCGCGCTCGTCGGCCCCAAGGGACCCCAGGGCGAACCCGGCCTGATCGGTCCGCAGGGTCCGATGGGCGAAGTCGGCCCTGCGGGCGCGAAGGGCGACAAGGGCGAGCAGGGTGAAGTCGGCCCCGCCGGCCCGCAAGGTCCGAAAGGCGCGACGGGCGAAGTAGGCCCGGCTGGCCCCAAGGGCGAAAAAGGCGACACGGGCGCCCAGGGTCCCGCGGGTCCCAAAGGTGAAACCGGTGCCCAGGGTCCGAAAGGCGAAGCCGGCGCGCAGGGTCAGAAAGGTGAAACCGGTCCGGCCGGTCCGGCAGGAGCAAAGGGCATGATCCTTTCGGGCCTGACCACCAGCAACCCGGGGAGCACCTCGAACACGACCTACCTGGGTCCGTACCTGACCAGTGCCTCGACGTTCACCGAGAGCAACGTCCAGATGGTGATGCCCGTTGCCGGGACGATCTCCAACCTGGCGGTCAACATCGGTACGTCGCCTGGGTCCGGCCGCAACTGGACCCTCTCGATCCGCAAGAACAGCAGCACCACCTCGGTGAGCTGCAAGATCGAAGGGTCGAGCGGCAAGACGTGCACGAGCAATGCGTCGGTCAGCTTCGCGGCCGGCGATCTGATTGACCTCGAAGTCAACCCGAGCAGCGCCAGCCCGTCCAATTGGGGCTCGCTCCGCTGGTCGGTGACGCTGACCGAATAGTTGTAGTCCGGGAGACAAGGCGGGCTGTGCCGCGGCAATTGCGGCACAGCCCGTTCCCGGTTTCGGCTTCGGGCTGGGCGACGGCAAACGTTTGGCCCGCCGTCCCTGACTCGGGTATGAATCTCTGTACAACGGGCCAAGGTGGCGTCGCCCGCGATGAGAAAGCGTTCCGCTTTCCCCGACGTCCCTCCCCCCAAGGAGCACAGTTGATTCAACCCGGACCCTCTGCGCCGCTCGTCGGCGCGGCGTCGCCTCCCGCGCGGCGTCGCCTGATCGCGCTCGCCTGCCTCACGCTGTTCGCCTCCGCGCTGCTCCTCCTCGCCGGCAGGGCGCAGGCGCTCAACTACGTCTACAACACGAACCAGGACTTCTGGGCCGTGAACGACGCCGCGATCCCCGGCCTCGACACCGGCAGCATCATGAGGACCTCCCCCAACGCCCTGCAGGGCTATGGCGGCATCCGGATGCAGGTGAACGGCGCCCCCAAGACGCCGCTCCTGAACGGCGTGTTGATGCGCGGCTTCGGGCTCACCTTCGACGGCAGCAACGCCTTCGTCTCCCATCGGGCGGTGGCGCTGGGCGGCGTCGCCGTGACCCGCTCCCTGACCATCAACCAGGAAAAAGACTACGCCCGCTTCGTCGACACCTTCACCAACGAAGGGCGGACGCCGGTCGGCGTCGAGGTCGATTTCGGCGGCCAGTTGGGCCACCACATGACCACCCCGTCGGACAATCATCAGAGCGCCCTTCTGGCGACCTCGAGCGGTGACCTGACGATCAGCCCGGCCGATTCCTGGGTCGCGGTAGGAACTCCCTTGGTCCCCGGCGAACTCGCCTCGGCTTCGGTCCACGGATCGTCGGCGACCGTGCTCGGCACCGCCGGGTCGTCGTTCGAACGGACCAGCGACTTCCTCACCGATCCGTTCAACAAATCGCTGCAGACGAACGGCAGTGACGAAGCCAACTTCTACGGCTTCATCAACCACTTCGAACTGAAACCCGGGCAGACCCGTTCGCTGGTGCACTTCGTCGTGACCGGGCTCTCCGAAACTGCCAAAGCGCCCGGCACCGAAACCGTCCCGACCGTCGGCTCGCAGACGACGGCGGTCAAGACCGAGGCCGCCGAACTAGCCGCCACGCCGGATCTGAGCGGCCTTTCGACCGGGCAGCTCTGCTCGATCCAGAACTGGACGGAAGCGTCGATCAAAGCGTTCAAACCGACCTTCAACGCGGCCGAATGCACGGGCAAAGTCGCCGTCAACGCGCCGGCTCCGGTCGTCGAACAGCCGGAACCGACGACCAACTCGCCCTACGACGTGACCGGCAAGTCGATCACCCAGGAGCTCGCCGCAATGAAGAGCGGCGAAGCGACCGCGGCGCAGATCATGAAGGCCTACCTCGACCGGATCGCGGCCTACGACAAAGGCCCGCTCGGGTTCCACGCCTTCATCTCGCTCAACCCGAACGCGATGGCCTTGGCCCGCCGGGCCGACGAACTCCGGGCCGCGGGCGACACGGCGCCGCTGCTCGGGATCCCGATCGCGGTCAAGGACATCTACGACACGACCGAAATGCCGACCACGGGCGCCAGCCTCGTGTTCGAAAATTACGTTCCGGAAAAGGACTCGTTCATGGTCCGGCGGTTGAAGGAAGCTGGCGCGATCATCATCGGCAAGGCCAACCTTTCCGAATTCGCCAACTCCGGCTTCTACAGCGCCGGCGCCTACGGGCAGGTCTGGAACGCGTTCGATCCCTCGAAGGCATCGATCGGCTCCAGCGGCGGCTCCGCCGTCGCGGTGGCGACCAGCATGGCCGCCGCCGCCCTCGGCACCCAGACCGGTGACTCGCTCTGGGGCCCGTCCAGCGCGGCCAGCCTGGTGGCCCTGCGGGGGACCGACGGCCTGACCACCTGCCAGGGGGTCATGCCGCTCACCTATATCCAGGACTACTGCGGGGCGATCACCCGCACCACGGAAGACCAGGCGCTGATCCTCGACGCGATCGCCGCCCGCGACCCCGAAGACGCCACCCAGGGCATCGAGGGTGCCGGTTGGGAAGGCCGGCGGCCGACCGACTGGTCCTCCTACCTGAAAGCCGACGCCTTGCAGGGCAAGACGATCGGCTGGTACGCCTCCGAGTTCACCAGCCCGTGGGGCGACGAAGGCACCGCCAACGCGATGAAAGAAGAGTTCAAATTCTTCGAACAGGCGGGAGCCACGGTGAAATTGATGGCCACCGAACCGCCGGAACCGAACAAAGCATCGTTCAACATCACCGGCGACACCGGGTACGAGGGCTGGCTCAAATGGATCCAGAACCACCCCAACAGCCCCTACAAATCGCCGCCGGAAATCACGCTCAGCCAGCTGCGCATCCCGCAGCTGCGTTCCGCCTCCACGACGTACACCGGAGCCGGTGCGATGAGCGATGAATCGATCCAGCATTTCGTCAACTACCGCCAGGCCTACCAGATGGAACTGGCCGAATGGATGGCGAACGAAGGGGTCGACGCGGTGGTGTTCGCCGGCGAGTTGTCGACCATCCACCTGAACGACGGCAACGAATCGAGCTTCGCTCGTGAAACGAGCACCGGCAAACGGCTCGACCCGCAGGCCTCGAACGCCGGCGTCCCGACGGCGATCTTCCCGGCCGGGACGAATCCGGTCGGGGCGCCCGACAACCTGCAGCTCGAGGGCCCGCCGTTCTCGGACCCAGAACTGCTCGGTATGGCGTACGCGTTTGAGCTGGTGGCCAACGGTCATCGGGAAACGAAATTCGCGCCGTCGCTGAAGTACGTGCCGGACAGCGTTACCCCGCCGCAGACCATCGTGACGCCGGCTCCGCCGGTGACCACGGAGGTGCCGAAACCGACCGCGCCGCCCCTGCACACCGAAAAGGTCACTCCGGCGGCACGTCTGGTCGGTGGGCTGACGTTCCGCAAGGGCAAGCTCGAGGCGACGATCGCCTGCACCGGGACCACGGGCAGTTGCCACGTGATCCTGCAGGTGGGTGGGACCGCGAAGAAGCCCGCGATGCAGATCCCGGTCACCGTGGCCGTCGGCGAGCAGAAGACGGTGACGGTGAAGCCGACCAAGGCGCTGCGCAAGCAGCTCGCCCATGCGAAGGGCGGCGTCCCGGTGCGGCTGGTCAGCCCCGCCGGCGCCGCCACGAAGGTGAAGGTCTCAACCAAGTAGTGGCGGCCGGTTCTCGGTGACGCGGGCGCGCCGCCCCTTCGGCCTGGCCGAAGGGCGGCGTTGCCCGACCCCGCCGATCGCTAGCGTCCGCCGCGTGATCGAGGCGATCGAGGACACGCCCGCGCGGGTGATCGGCTTCCGGGTCACCGGTGAGATGACCGAGGCCGACTATCAGGAGGTGCTGGCGCCGGCAATGAAGGCGGCAGCGGCCGACGGCCAGGTGCGGCTGCTGCTGGTCGGGGCGAACGGGTTCGATCTCGGCTCGCTCAAAGCCCGCTTCGAAGCGGCGCGCAACGACCCTGAGCTCGACCTCGGCCACGGCAAGGACTGGCGCCGGGTCGCCGTCGTCGCCGAGGCGAACTTCTTCATCCGTCAGCTGTTCCCGGGCATCGCCAAGCTGATCCCGGTCGAGGTGAAGCTCTTCGACCCCAAGGACGAGGCCGAGGCGAGGACCTGGGTCGCCGCCTGAGTGGCGACTTGACCCCGCCCTCTGGCGTGGTCAAGTCGGCAGTCGTCAGTCCGAGGCGGGGGGCAGGCGGTGGTCGAAGTCGGCGTCCTCGCCGACCTCTTCGGCCTCGACGTCGTAGTCGTAGGAGCGGGTTGCGCCGTTGCCGCCCTCGGGGCCGCCGCGTCTGCCGGCGCCCCAACCGCCGCCGACCGGCCCGCCGGGGAAGCCGACGATGGCGACCCGGCCGACCGTGAAGCGGTACAGGACCTTGCGCGCCAGCGCCCGGGTCGGCGGGATCAGGAAGAGGATCCCGAAGATGTCGGTGATGAAGCCGGGGGCGATCAGGAGCGCGCCGCCGAGGATCACCAGGAACCCGTCGGCGACCTCCTTGGCCGGGATGCGGCGTTCGGCCAGCGCTTCGTTGAAGCGGCGCCAGGCCGCCCGGCCCTCGTGTTTCAGCAGCCATGAACCGACGACCGCATCGAGGAGAAGGAGCAGCAGCGTCGGCCAGACGCCGATCCATTCACCTACCTGGATGATCACGTAGAGCTCAGCGATCGGGACGACGATGAAGAGCAGGACGAGCAGTAGGCCCATCTACAGAGGGTAGCCGGGAGGGGCCTCCGGCTCGGGCCCGGAGCGGTTGGGGAGGGTTCGGGAGCCCTGGGGCCGGGACGGCGTGGTTCGGGCCGGTGCGGCCGGGGACGGTAGGCCCGGGCGTCTCGGAGGCGACCCGGGCAGGCTGTGGCCGCCTCCGAGACGCCCGGGTCGGGAGCTCTGCGGGGGAGGAGTGCGCAGGGACGGTGAGTTCGCACTTTGCCGTACATGGCACGGCAAAGTGCGAACGCACCCGGGGGCCCGTGGGGAGGGACGGGATCCCGCGGGGAGATGCCGGGGTCCCGTGAGGGAGACGGGCGGATGCGTGAGGGAGATGCCGGGGACTTCACCAAGACGTGCGCCCTCCGCGGGGCCCCTGCGCCGGCCCGCGGGGTGCGTTCGTCGCTTGTACCCATATACGGCTACAAGCGACGAACGCACCGAGGGGCCTCGGGCCGTCAGTGACCCCTCCCGCACGTCAAGATGACGTTCCCGGCGCCTCCCTCACGTCCGTGTGACGTTCCCGCGGTCTCCGCCACGGACCCCCTTGGCCCGTCCACGCCCCGCCCCCCGGGACGCGCCCCGCACCCCGGGACGCGCCCCGCACCCCCCGTCCCCACAGGCCCGGCCATCTCGCGGCGGCCACAGCCTGCCAGGGCCGCCGCGAGATGGCCGCGTCCCTTGCCCGTCCCTTCCATCCCCGCCGGCAAGCCCATGAGTTCGCCTTGGCCGCAGATAGCGCGGCAAGCTGCGAACTCAGTCGCGTGGCGCCGCCAGGTCGCCGTGCACCAAGCAGCTAGGCCGCGGCGGCGGACTCGCCGGCGGCCGCCTCGAGCTCCTCCAGCGAGTCGTTGATCCCGTCGCCGAGGAGTTCGATGTCCTCCATCGAGTCGTAGTCGGCGAGGAGGCCGAAGCCGACCTTGCCGTGGTAGCTCATGATCGCCACCGCGAGCGCGTGGTTCTGCGGCAGGAAGGCCACCGGGAAGACCTCTTCCAGTTCTCGTCCCAGCACGTAGAGGGGAATCTGCGGGCCCGGCACGTTGGTGACCAGGAGGTTGAAGAGGCGGGTCGAGAAGTTGATCCGCGAGGCCTGGGCGAGCAGGGTCGGCGGCGCGAAGTCGTTGAAGCGGGAGATCATTTCCGCCCCCAGCGCCTGTTTCGAATCCTTCAGGCCGGCCATCTCCTCGCTGATCGTGTGCAGGCGGCGGACCGGGTCCTCGATGTAGACCGGGAGCGGGCCACGCATCAGCGTGATCCGGTTGCCGAGGTTGCCGTGTTCGTCCTCGGCGCGGATCGAGACCGGCACCAGCGCCCGCAGCTCGAGCCCCTCGGTGCGCACCCCGCGGGCGTGCAGCCAGTTGCGGATCGAGCCGGTGACGACCGCCAGGACGACGTCGTTGACGGTGCCGCCGAGGGCGTCCTTGATCCGTTTGAAGGTCGCCAGCTCCGAGCGCGCCCAGACGTAGCGCCGGTGTGGCCCGATCGGCTGGTTCAGCGGCACGTCGGGAGCGGGGTCGGCGAACTGGCCGAGCACCGCGCTCAGTGCCTCCAGCCCCTCGACCGCCCGGCGCGCGGCGGTCTCCGGGTGCCGGATCGCGCCGATCGCCTTCTCCGCCGCCTTGATCGGCAGTCCGACCGCGTCGCCGATCCCGCGCCCGACCAGCTCCGCCGTGCTCGGCGACTTCTGCGGCACCCACTCGTCTTCGACCGCCGCCGGCTCCGGCACCGGCTCGAGGTCGAACAGCACGGTGCCGATGTCGACGCCGGAGATCCCGTCGACCATCGCGTGGTGGGTCTTGGTCAGGATCGCGAAGCGGTCGCGCTCCAGCCCCTGCACCAGCCACAGCTCCCAGAGCGGCTTGGAGCGATCGAGCTGTTGCGAGAAGACCCGCCCGGCCAGCCGTTTCAGCTGCGCCTCGCCGCCCGGCTCGGGCAGCGCGGTGTGGCGGATGTGGTAGCTGAGGTTGAAGTTGACGTCGTCGGCCCACAGGGGGCGCCCGGCCTCCAGCGGCGGCACCACCAGTTTCTGGCGGAAGCGCGGCACCTGGTGGAGGCGGCCGCGGACGTGCTCGACCAGGTCGACGTAGCGGGGCGGCGGCCCCTCGAAGATCAAGATCGCGCCGACGTGCATGTGGCTGGAGGTGCTCTCGTTGGTCAGGAACGAGGCGTCGACAGCCGTCAGGCGGTCGAGATGACGTCCCTGGGTGCTCATCGCCGATCAGGCTATCGGTACCCTGAGGTCATGCCAAGCACCGCAATCTCAGGCCCGCGCAAGGTTCTGCTCGCCGCCCCGCGCGGCTACTGCGCCGGCGTCGATCGCGCCGTGCAGACGGTCGAGCGCGCGCTCGAGGTCCACGGCGCCCCCGTCTACGTGCGCAAGGAGATCGTCCACAACAAACACGTGGTCGAAGAGCTCTCGAAGCGAGGGGCGATCTTCGTCGAGCAGGAGACCGAGGTGCCGGAGGGGGCGATCGTCGTCTTCTCCGCCCACGGCGTCGCCCCCGCCGTGCACGACAACGCCGCCAGCCGCAACCTGCGCACGATCGACGCGACCTGCCCGCTGGTCACCAAGGTCCACGTCTCGGCCCGCCGCTTCGCCGCCCAGGGCTACACGATGGTGATGATCGGCCACGCCGGCCACGAGGAGGTCGAAGGGACGATGGGCGAGGCGCCCGACTCGATCGTCCTGATCGAAACCGCCGCCGAGGTCGAGTCGCTCGACGTCCCCGACCCGGAGAAGGTCGCCTTCATCACCCAGACGACCCTCTCGGTCGACGAGACCGCCGAGGTGATCGACGCCCTGCGCGCCAAGTTCCCCTCGATCGTCTCCAGCAAGTCCGACGACATCTGTTACGCGACCACCAACCGCCAGATCGCGGTGAAGCAGCTGGCGCGCGAGTGCGACCTGGTCCTGGTGATCGGCTCGACCAACTCCTCGAACTCCAACCGCCTGGTCGAGGTGGCCCGCGAACACGGCGCCGCCTCCCACCTGATCGACAACCACACCCAGGTCGACGAGGCCTGGCTGGAGGGGGTCGACACGGTCGGCATCACCTCCGGCGCCAGCGCCCCGGAGGAGCTGGTCGAACGCCTCGTCGACTTCTTCCGCGAGCGCGGCGCCGACGACGTCGGTGAGCTGCGGACCGTCCACGAGGACGTCCGCTTCATGCTGCCGAAGGAGATCCGCCCGCCGGCGCCCGCGGCGAGTTCCTGAGGCGTCTGAACCAAGCAGGTCAAGGACGCAGGGAGGGAGCCGAGGGGAGCGCACTCCAGTGCGTGACCCGACGGCGAGCGACCGAGGACGCCGAGATGCGAAGGTCCAAACGCCTCAGGCGTAGCGGTGGTGCAGCATCAGGTCATTGCCGTCCGGGTCGCTGAACAGCGCCATGTGGCAGACACCGGTGTCGAAGATGTCGCCTTTGAACTCGACGCCTTTCGCTTCGAGCTCGGTGCGGGCGGTGGCGACGTCGTCGACGTGGAGGGCCAGGTGGCCGTTCCGCTGCGGCGCGAATTCGCCGAAGATCCGCTCCGGTTCCCAGATCCCGAAGCAGGTCTCGCCGACCCAGAACTCGAAGCGCGCGTTCGGGTCGGGGCGCAGGCCGAGCGTGTCGACGTAGAAAGCGCGGCTGCGCTCGCTGTCGGTGGACGGGACGCCGATGAAGTCGAGCTTGGTGATCATTGGTCCTCCTGGTCGGGCGGTCAGCGCAGGCCGGGGTCGAAGCTCACCGACCATATCCGCATCTCGGGGTCGGGCCGCAGGGACACCGTGTGGGCGCCGTGGCGATCGTGCTCGGCCACCTGGTAGATGCCGGGCGCGGCGATCTCGAACGGCCGCAGCTCGCCGTCGTCGACGCCGACCCAGAGGGTCCCGGCGCCCTCGACCGTGGCCCAGGCGCCGCCCGCCTCGTATTCGACCGCCAGCTCGTCGGCCTCCTCGCCCGCGACCCAGGGACGTTCCCAGCCGCCGCCGGGGAAGACCTCGGCGCTGGGCGCCATCACCCGCGCCCCGGGCGCGTCCTCGGGACGCAGCGGCGGCATCAGCTCGGGCAGCGAGCGCAGCGCGTCGCCCTCGCGCAGCTCCTCCTGGATCGCCAGCTCGGTGCCGAGGTACTCGCCCTCGCCGAAGTGAAACCAGGCGAGCGCACCGCCCATCGACCAGAGGAAGAGGCTCGGCCAGCCTTCCAGGCCGTAGGTAAGCCAGAGCTCGCGCTCGGCGTCGATCGCGACCGGGAAGTCGACTCCCAGCCGGGTCAGCCCGGCGACGACCGCCTCGGGGTCGGCGCCGAAGCGGAAGCGCGGCGACTGCACGCCGATCACCCGCAGCCCCGCCTCGCGGTAGCGGCGGTTCCACTCGCGCAGGTAGGGGAGCGTCCTGACGCTGTTCAGCTGGGCGAAGTCGAAGAAATGGACGATCGCCGGGCCGGCCGCGGTGAGCGCGGGCATCGACTCCGGTTCGGCCCCGATCCAGGTGAGGTCGGTGGGGAGGTCGGGGGCGGCGATCGTCGCGTCGTCGGGTCGCATTTTCCTGACGTTATCCTGGCTCGCGCATGCTCAACGTGTTCGGTGCCTTCGTCCTGCCCGCAGTACCGCTGCTGGTACTGGTGGCCCTCCTGCTGCTCGGACGCTTCCCGGGTGAGGAGGCGATCGAGCGCCTCTCGCGCCGCATCGCCGCACGGCGGCAGCGGCCGGTCCGCCGCGAGCCGGGCGGGAGCCCGGCTACACGCCCGGCCGCGTGGGCTCCCGGGGGAGGCCTCCTGATCGCCTTCGGCCTCGCCCGCCGGCCGCCGCCGGCGCTGCTCTGACCCGCTGATCGAAGGCCGTGGCCGGGGACCCGGCGACGGTCGCACGCGCGCGCCCGTGATGGCGCGGCGCGCCCGAGCGCGAAGGAGCTCAACATGAACAGGAACACCCTGGTCGCGGGCGGACTCGCGATCGTCGTCGCGGTCGTGCTGCTGATCATCCTCAGCAGCGGCGGCAGCGACTCCAGCAGCACCACCGACGCCGGCAAGGTGCCGACGATCGTCGTGGACAAGGAAGGCCACCCGGTGGGCGGCATCGCCGACCTCACCTACCACAAGGGCGACCAGATCCATTTCAAGGTCGAAGTCCCCTTCGAAGAAGAGGTGCACCTGCACGGCTACGACATCCCGAAGGAGGTCCCGAACGGCGGCGGCACCGTCACCTATGACCTGCCGGCGACGATCGAAGGCGTCTTCGAGGCCGAGCTGGAGGAACGCAAGGAACAGATCATCGAGCTGACGGTCGAACCGTGAACGTCGTACTGGCGCTCCCGTTCGGGCACGCCCTGGTGGCCAGGCAGGATCTTCCGATCCCTGCCTGGCTCTTCGCCTGGGCGGCCTCGATCGTCCTGATCGTCTCCTTCTTCGCCCTCTCGGCGGCGTGGCGACGGCCGATCTTCGAGGACCAGCACTGGCGGCCGCTGGGCGGCGCGGGATTCTCCCGCGCCCTCCTCGGCCCGCCGGCCCAGGCGCTTTGCGGGGCGATCGGCGTCCTCCTGCTCGGCTTCGCGATCTACGCCGGCCTGCACGGCACCGAAGCCCCCGACCGGAACTTCGCCCTCACCTTCCTCTTCGTCACCTGCTGGCTCGGGTTCCCGTTCCTCGCGGCGATCTTCGGCGACGTCTTCCGGCCCTTCAACCCGTGGCGGGCGGCCGGGCGCGCCTGCGGCGCCGCGCTGGCGGCGGCCGGGGTGGAGCGGCCGAGCAAGCTCGCCTACCCGCAGCGGCTGGGACGTTGGCCCGCCGCGATCGGGCTCCTCGCCGTGGTCTGGCTGGAGGTCGTCTACGGGGCCAGCGGCGGCATCGCGGTCGGCCTCGACCCGCACTCCTGCGCCGTCGCCGCCTGCGTCTACAGCGCCTACACGCTGGCGATGATGGCCCTCTTCGGGGTCGAGGAGTGGTGCGCGACCGGCGAGATCTTCTCGGTCTACTTCGGGATGTTCTCCCAGCTCGGCTTCCTCGGCGTCCGCGACGGCAAGCTGGGGCGGCGCCGGCCGCTGGCCGCGGCGACCTCCTGGGCCGCGATCCCCGGCTCGGCCGCGGTGGTCATCGCCTCGATCGCCTCGACCAGCTTCGACGGCTCCCAGGAGGGCGCCTTCAAGGGGGCGATCGAAAAGGTCTTCGAATGGCTGGGCGAAGCCGGCCTCGGCCCGACCACGAGCCTGCGCCTCTCGAACACGATCTTCATGCTCCTCTGCTTCGCCGGGGTGGCGCTGGTCTACGAGCTCGGCGTGCGCGGCATGCGGAGCATCCCCGGGGCGCCGTCCCTGGCGCGCCTGCGGACCGCCTTCGCCCACACCCTGATCCCGATCGCCCTCGCCTACCTGATCGCCCACTACTTCAGCCTCTTCGTCTTCCAGGAGCAGGCCCAGTTCACCTACCTCCTCTCGGACCCGCTGGGCACCGGCCACACCGACCTCTTCGGCACCGCCGAAGTGGGCATCGACTTCTCCCTCCTCAGCTCGCAGACCATCTGGTACGTGCAGGTGGCGGCGCTGGTCTGCGGCCACGTGCTCGGGCTGACGCTCGCCCACGATCGGGCCCTCACGATCTGGCCGGATCCGCGCCGCGCCACCCGCAGCCAGTACTGGATGCTGGCGGTGATGGTCGCCTTCACCTGCTTCGGCCTCTACCTCCTCTCGGCGGGGAACGGATGACCGCCCTCGTTGCAGCCGCCCTGGTGCCAGTGGCCCACATCGGCCACTGGCTCTGGGTCTTCTACGTCCTCCCGGTGATCATCGTGATCGCCGGGATCTTCTGGTCGACCCGGGCGGCAAACCGCCGCGAACGTGAAGAGGAGGAAAAACGACCATGAAGTTTGCCGGACGGAGTTTTGAGTATTGACACCTGTTCCGCCTTTTGACAAGTTGGGCGGCCGATTCGTAGCCGCCACCCTAGGAGGACCAGTGAAACTGCACCGCTCTCTGCCCGTTGCCGCCGTCGTAACGGCACTCCTCAGCTTCTGTGCGACCGCCGGCGCCGCGAACGTCGTCGTCGGCCCGAGTCTGTCGGGCGCCTGGGAATCGTTAGGTTGCGGGCTTCCCGCCTGCATCGCCTACGACACCGCATTGGGAGGCACCGGGACCTACGTCACCTCGCCGATCAGCGGCGCGGTAGTTCGCTTCAGCGTCGTCGGCGGGTCGACCGCGGGCACCTACAAGCTGCGCAGTCTGATCCCGGCCAAAGAAGCGGTCCCGGTGGCGGCCCTCTTCCGGAAGGCGAGCGCTCCTGTTGCCGTCGTGCCCAGTGCGGGCATCCAGAGCTATCCCACCCTCCTGTCGATCGCAGCCGGCGAAGGGGTCGGTCTCGTGTTGAGCGAAACCGCTTCCCTTGGTTGGGCGGAACGCCCCGGCGCCGGGGCCATCGAATGGGGAACCGAACCGGCGGAAAACAGCTCGGCTTCCGGGATCCCGTTCGCGGAAATCGCCGGCTTCAACGTCGAAGTGCAGCCGGCGCCCACTGTCACCGGACTCGGTGCCGCGTCCGGCCCGACCGCGGGCGGGACCGCTGTGCCGATCTCGGGCACCGACTTCGCCAACGTGACCGGAGTCGCCTTCGGCAGCACCCCGGCAAGCTTCAGCGTCACGTCCGAAGGCGCGCTGACCGCTGTCGCCCCGGCCTCCGCAGCCGCTGGAGCCGTGTCGGTCAAAGTCGCCACGGTTGCGGGCAGCGCCACCGCGCCGCAAACGTTCACCTACGAAGCGCCGCCAGTCCTGCCGGCGCCAGTTGTCCAGTGCGTCGTCCCGAACCTGAAAGGGAAGACGCTCAAAGTCGCCAAGACCGCGCTGGAAAAGGCGAAATGCAAGCTCGGCACGGTGACCAAGCTTGGCGGCGCGACGGCGAAATCTGGCAAGGTCGCCAAACAGGGCGCCAAGGCAGGGGCGAAAGTTGTGGTCGGGACGAAGGTCGCAGTAACTCTCAAGCCCGCGAAAGTCGCCCACAAGAAAGGCGGCAAGCACTGAGCTTCCGCGGTTCGAAATCCCCTTATGCGGGGGATTTCGAACCGCGCTAGAGGATCTCGGCGAGGCGGGACTCGAGGGCCGCGGAGATCTCGTCGCGGACCGGGCCCTCGGCGAGCCGTTCGACCAGCGCCTCGAGGAAGCCTTCGATCACCAGGGACTTCGCCGCCCCCTCGTCGAGGCCGCGGGAGGTGAGGTAGAAGAGCTGGTTCTTGTCGACCTGGGCGATCGCCGCGGCGTGGGTGCAGCGGACGTCGTCGGCGAGGATCTCGAGGCCGGGGATCGCGTCGGCGTGGGCCTCCGGGGAGAGCAGGAGGTTGCGGCTCTCCTGGAACGCGTCGGTCTGCTGCGCCCCCGGATCGACTTTGATCATCCCGCGCCAGACCGCGGTCGCGCCAGCCGCGAGGACGCCGCGGAAGGCGAGGTCGGAGTTGGTGTTCGGCGCCGCGTGCTCCTGGGTGGTGTCGTAGTCGAGGTGCTGGCCGGGGCCGCCCGCGTAGCCGCCGGTCACCCGCGCCTCGGAGCCCGGGCCCGCCAGCTTGGTCTCCATCCGCACCTTGCCGCGGCCGGAGCCGAAGCCGAGCGCCGACCAGTCGAGTCGCCCGTCGCGCTCCACCTGGCCGCGCTGGGTGGCGAAGATCCAAGCCTTCTCGGAGAGGTCCTGGGTGTTGATGTAGCGCAGCGTCGCGGCCTGGCCGACGGAGAGCTCGACCACCGAGTTGAGCAGCGCGTCGACCTCGTCGTCGGGCGAGGACCAGTGCTCCCAGACCTCCGCCTCGGCGCCCTCCTCGAGCACGATCAGCGTGCGCCAGCTGACCGCGGTGCCGCTCTCCCCGACCGGGACCTCGATCCGCACCGGCTCGGTCAGCCTCACCCCGCGCGGGACATGCACCAGCACGCCGTCGCGCCAGTCGACCTCGTTGCGGGCGACGAACGGATCCTCGATCGAGACCAGGGACCCGAGTGCGCCTTCGAGCAGCTCGCCGTGCGTCTCCACGGCCTCGGCCAGCGAGATCACCGTCGCGCCCTCGCCGCCGCTGACCTCGACCGCCGCGTCTGCGGCCGTGTAGGAGTCGAGGTCGAGGGTCGCCAGGTCGGTGAATTCCCAGCCCTTCGACTTGTGGTCGGGGAGGGGGAGGGACCCGACCAGGGCGGCGCCCCGCTGGCGACGCTCCTCCAGCCAGGCCGGCTCGGTCGCGAGCTCAGCCAATGGAGCCCTCCATCTGCAGCTCGATCAGTCGGTTGAGCTCGACCGCGTACTCCATCGGCAGCTCCTTGGTGACCGGCTCGATGAACCCGTTGACGATCATCTTCGAAGCCTCCTCCTCGTCGAGCCCGCGGCTCTGGAGGTAGAAGAGCTGCTCGTCGCCGATTTTCGAGACCGTGGCCTCGTGGCCGACGTCGGCGTCGTTCTCGTCGATGCGGATCGTCGGGTACGTGTCGGAGCGCGAGTCCTCGTCGAGGAGCAGCGCGTCGCAGACGACCTTGGAGCGGCTTTCCTTCGCCCCGTCGGCGATTTCCATCAGGCCGCGGTAGGTCGCCCGGCCGCCGTCCTTGGAGATCGACTTGGAGAAGATCGACGAGGACGTCTTCGGCGCCGCGTGGATGATCTTGCCGCCCGCGTCCTGATGCTGACCGGCGCCGGCGAAGGCGATCGAGAGGATCTCCCCGTGGGCTTCTTCGCCCATCAGGTAGATCGACGGGTACTTCATCGTCAGTTTCGAGCCGAGGTTGCAGTCGACCCACTCCATCGTCGCCTTCTCGTAGGCGACCGCCCGCTTGGTGACGAGGTTGAAGACGTTCTGCGACCAGTTCTGGACCGTCGTGTAACGGACGCGCGAGCTCGGTTTGGCGACGATCTCGACCACCGCCGAGTGCAGCGAGTCGCTCGAGTAGACCGGCGCCGTGCAGCCCTCGATGTAGTGCACGTCGGCGCCGTCCTCGGCGATGATCAGCGTGCGCTCGAACTGGCCCATGTTCTCGGTGTTGATCCGGAAGTAGGCCTGCAGCGGCATCTCGACCTTGACCCCGGCGGGCACGTAGACGAACGAGCCGCCCGACCAGACCGCCGAGTTCAGCGCCGCCAGTTTGTTGTCGTTGGGCGGGATCACCGTCGCCCAGTACTCGCGCACGAGATCCTCGTGCTCGCGCAGGGCGGTGTCCATGTCGGTGAAGATCACGCCCTGTTCCTCGAGCTTCTCGTTCACCTGGTGGTAGACGACCTCGGACTCGTACTGAGCGCCGACCCCGGCGAGGAATTTGCGCTCCGCCTCCGGGATCCCGAGCCGGTCGAAGGTGTATTTGATGTCCTCCGGCACCTCGCTCCAGTCGCGCGAGTTCGTCTCCGAGGCGCGGACGAAGTAGTGGATGTCGTCGAAGTCGATCTGGTCGAG
>DATEDJ010000200.1:0-22748 GCA_035281725.1 Solirubrobacterales bacterium | reverse complement strand
CAGAGACACCCGCGCTTCACCCTGCACTTCACCCCGACCTACAGTTCCTGGCTCAACCTGGTCGAGCGCTGGTTCGCCGAGCTCACCACCAAGTGGATCAAGCGCGGCTCTCACCGTTCCGTGCGCGACCTCGTCGCTTCGATCCGCACCTGGATCGAGAACTGGAACGACGAACCGAGGCCCTACGTCTGGCACAGGAGCGCCGACGAGATCCTCGACGGGCTCGCGGCGTACTGCCAAAGGATTAACGACTCAGGTCACTAGATGAGTAGTTCCACGAATCCCGTGGCTGAGCAGGGTCGGCAGGGGTAGCAAGCAGCCGGGTCGAAGTCGGCGGTGCTCAAAACCACCGCCTACCCAGGAGGGCCACGATGCTCGCCGACCTCGACCTGCTGCTCACTGCGGTCTTCTGCACCGCCGACGATCTCCTGCCCGAGAGGAAGAAGAACGCCCGTCGGAGGTTGACCGACGCGGAGGTCGTCACCCTCTGCGCGGCGCAGTCGATCATGGGCGTGACCTCCGACGAGCGTTTCGTACGGATCGCGGCCAGGCGCCTCCGCCACCTGTTTCCCGGCCTGACCAGGCGCTCTGGTTTCCACCGCCGCCGCGACCGCCTCGCCGCGACGATCGAGGCGCTGATCGACGTCTTCGCCTCTCGCAGCCCCGGCTACCATGACGACCTCCTCCTGGTCGACTCCACCCCGGTGGAGTGCGGCCGCTCGCGGGAGACGGTGAGACGGGGCGGGGAGAGCTGCCTGGCCGACGCCCTCTCCGACGCCGCCGACTACGGCTGGTGCGCCTCGCACTCCCGCTGGTTCTGGGGCTTTCGGCTCCACACCCTGATGGCGCCCGACGGGACGCCGCGGCAGATGGCGCTCACCTCGCCGAAGGAGGGCGAGCGCGAGGTCTGCCTACGGCTCCTGACACGGGTGAACCGTGAAGGCCCGCTCACCGTCCTCGGCGACAAGGGCTACGCCGGGGCCGGCTTCGAGGCCGACGCCGCCTCTCTCGGCGCGACGGTGGTGCGGCCCCGTCGCAAGGACGAGCCCGAGGTCGGGCCTCACCTCGCGCCCCTGCGCCAGCGCATCGAGTCGATCTACTGGACCGCCAAGGACATCCTCGCCCTCGAGCGCCACGGCGCCCGCACCCTGCGCGGGCTGCGGGTCCGCATCGCCGCCCGCTTCCTCGCACTCGCCGCGGCGGTCTCCCTGAACCACGAAATGGGGCGACCGAGCAGGGCGCTGGTCGACTACGTCGCCTGAGTCGTGGAACTACTCATCTAGCTTTCTTCGGTGGCTCCTTCGGCGCTGGCGCCCTGTGGACCGCCGAGGAGGCTCTGACACTGGGCGCTCGCCTTCTTGAAGGCGGAACTTTCCGATTCCGATTTTTCGAAGATCGGACCTTCGCCGGAGAAGTTCGGTTCGGCGAGTTCGTAGCCGTTTTCACGCACGCAGGCGACGTATTCCCTCACCTGCTTCTTGAAGGCGGCCGAGTTCACGTTCGGACCGCCGACGCCGCCCGGCCCGACTTTGAATTCCGGCATCTCGACCCCGCATTCTTCGAATGCTTCTTTGTCTTCTTCGCTCATCGCTGCACCGGGAGGCCCGCCTTGCGTAATTGCGCCTTCGGGAGCCTCGCCGACCCCGGGCATTGCCCCGCCTTCCGGCGGTTCCGGCATTTCGCCTTTCTGGAAGGTCTGCGGGCCTTCGCCGGCTTTGAATTCGGGCAGTTCGACGCCCTTTTCCTTCAGGCACTGGCGGTCTTCTTTGGAGATCTCGAATTTCGCCTGTTCCCCACCCCCGCTCGCACTCGCGGTGGTCGTGCTCGTTTCCGTGCTGCCTCCACTCGAGCCGCCACATCCGGCAAGCACCACGGCGCCGAGGATCGTCCCGATCGCAGCAGTCAGCGATAGCCGTTTCATCTTGTTCCTTTCCTTGCTCATTCTTCGAAGAGGGATTCGACCGAGGCTTCGGCTTCCGAGCCGCTGCCTTCGTTGCCGCTACCGCTCGCGGCGGCCGGGCCGCCGAAGGCGAGGGTCGATTCGACGCCGCTTTCGGTCGCCGCGATCGAGCTCGCCTTCACAGTCGAGCCGTGCTTCGAGCCCTGCACGACGACGGTGTCGCCGGGATGGACCTTTTTCGCCGCGACGTTCGACTCGCGGGTCACGGTCGAGCCGTCACCGGCCTTCACCGCAACCACGGTGCCGTCGGATTCCTTCACGTAGATCGTGTGGCCTTCGACGCTGGTCACGGTCCCGGTCGCCGCCGGTTCGGCGCCGCCGAACGAAGGCATGCGGGTCGCGCCGCCTTCGGCGGTCGCTCCTTCGCCACTCGACCCGGAGCCGCCTTCGCCCGCCGCTTCGGTACCGCCGGACGTCGGCCCACTGTCTTCCGAGCCCGACGATTCGCTGCCGCTCGGCCCGCCCCGCGAGATGAAGGCGGGCACTTCGCCGCCGCCGGGCAGGCTCCCCGACCCGGAGCCGCCTTCGCTCCCCTTCTGCGCCTCGACCCCGCCGAGGAACCCGCCCGCCGCGATCGCCACCGCGATCAGCGCCAGGGGCAACGGCCGCAAGAGCCGGCCGCGCGGCCGCGGGGCGATCGGGTTCTCGTCGTCCCAGCCACCGCGGCCGCCGCCGGCCGCCTCTGGGTCGTCCCAGTCACGGTCGCGATCGCGACGTTCGTTGCCGCCGGGATCGTCGTCCTCAGCACGGGACTCGTCCTCTATCCAGCGCTCCTCTTCCGCCTCCTCCGGGCGCACGTGCGCGCGCTCCTCGTCGCGGGCATCGGTGTCGATCGCGCGGGTCATCTCTTCGTCCTCCACTGGGTTGTCGGTGTGGTCACTCAAAGCGCAGTGCCTCGATCGGTCGCAGGCGCGCCGCCCGCATCGCCGGGTAGGTGCCGAAGAAGAGCCCCGAGCCGAGCGAGGCACCCGCCGCCAGCAGCACCGAGTAGCCCGCCACCGCCGGCTGCACGCCGGCGATCTGGAACTGGCTGCCGACGATCCCGGCGGCGATCCCGAGCGTCCCGCCGAGCGCCGACACCAGCAGCGCCTCGGTGAGGAACTGGGCCAAAATGTCGCCGCGGCGCGCCCCGATCGCCTTGCGGATGCCGATCTCCCGGGTCCGCTCGGTGACGCTGACCAGCATGATGTTCATCACCCCGATGCCGCCGACGAGGAGGGAGATCGCGGCGACCCAGGTGAGCAGCGTGGTGAAGACCGATTCGCTCGAGCTGGAAGCTTCGATGATCGAGCCCTGGTTGATGACCGAAATCCCTTCGCTCACTTCGTGGCGTTCGTCGAGGATCTGGGTGATCTGCGCTTCCGCTGCGGCGACCGCGCCCTTACTCGTCGCCTGGACCGCGATCTGACTCAGTTCGCCGTAGCCGGCGAGGGTGTCTTGGACCGCCGTGATCGGTGCCAGCACGCCGTTGTCCTGGCTCCCGGTGCCGCTCGAGCCCTTCGACTTGGTCACCCCGATCACCTCGAAGTTGACCCCGTTCACCTTCATCGTCTTGCCGACCGCGCTGGTGCCGGCGAACAGTTCGCTCGCCACTTCGGGACCGATCACGGCGACTCGCGCGCGTTCCTTCACCTGCGCCTTGGTGAAGAAGGAGCCGGTTTCGACGGTGTAGTTGCGGGCTTCCGCGTAAGAGGGGGTGGTGCCGATGAATTCGCCCGGTTCGTAGCTGGCCGAGCCGTAGACGAGTTCGGTGCTGCTGGCGTTCACGACCGGCGAGACGCTCTTGATCGCCGGCGCCCGTTCGGCGTCTTCGAGAGCTTCGACGTCCTCCTCTTCGAGGGTGACGTTGGTGGTCGCGCCGCCGAGGATCGAGGCGCCGGGCGTGGCGGTGACGGTGAGGGTGTCGGAGCCGAGCGCGTCGATCGATTCCTGCACCGCGTCGGAGGAGCCCTTGCCGACCGCGATCAGGATGATCACCGAGGCGATCCCGATCGTGATCCCGAGCACGGTCAGCGCCGTGCGCAGCCGGTGGGACATCAGGCCGATCCAGGCCGTGCGCAGGGTCTCGACCGCCATCAGGCGCTCTCCACCAAGGGCGCGCCGGGACGACCGGCGCCGACCTCCACCGTCGCCGCCTCCACCTCCAGCGATTCGTCGGCGACGACGCGCCCGTCGGCCAGCCGCACCAGCCGTTCGGCCTGGGCGGCGACTTCGTCCTCGTGGGTGATGATCACCACGGTCCGGCCGCTGCCGTTCAGATCTTCGAAGATCGAGAGCACGTCCCCGGTCGAGTGCGAGTCGAGATTGCCCGTGGGCTCGTCGGCGAGGATCAGCGCGGGGTTGGTGACGATCGCGCGGGCGATCGCGACGCGCTGCTGCTGGCCACCGGAGAGCTCGTTCGAGCCGTGGTCGAGCCGCTCCCCCATCCCCACCGCATCCAGCGCCCGGGTCGCACGCCGACGCCGCGCCGCGCGTGGCAGCCCGGCGTAGATCAGCGGCAATTCGACGTTGGCGAGCGCCGAGATCCTCGGCACCAGGTTGAAGCCCTGGAAGACGAAGCCGATCTTGCGGTTGCGCAGGTCGGAGAGCGCGTCTTCATCGAGCAGGCGGACGTCGACGCCGTCGAGGAGATAGCGGCCGGAGGTCGGCGCGTCGAGGCAGCCGAGCGTGTTCATCAGCGTCGACTTGCCGCTGCCAGAGGGGCCCATGATCGCGACGTACTCGCCCCGCTTGATCCGCAGCGAGACCCCGCGCAGGGCCCGCACCCTCGCCTGACCCATCACGTAGGTGCGGACCACGTCCTCGATCCGGATGACCGGGTCCGGGCGCACGGCGCGCGTGTCGGAGGCCGCCCGGTCGACGCGAGTCGTCATCAGCGGCCCCCGAAGATCGTCGCCCCGCCGGGAGGCCCGCCGCTGGCGCCGCCGGCCGGGAGGATGAAGGTCCCGCCGCCGGGGAAGGCGCCCTTTTCGCTTCCGCCGCTCGAGCCTTCTCCCCCGCTCGCCACGGTCATTTCCGGCAGGACCAGCGTCTGCCCCGCCTTCACCCCGCTCACCACCTCGGTCGTTTCGTCGCCGACCAGCCCGGTGGTCACGGTCTTGGTCACTTCCTTGCCGTCTTCTTCGACGGTCACCGTCTTGCCGCCCGCCGCCTGGGAGATCGCTTCGCTCGGCACCGTGAGCGCGTTCTTCACCTGTTCGACGACGACTTCGGCGCTCGCCGACATCCCCGCCCGCAGCCCCTTGGCGCTCTGGGTCAGGAGGATCGTCGCGGGGTATTCGACGACGCCGCTCGACCCTTCGCCGGGCAGCAAGCTGACCTTGGTCACCCGGCCCGCCAGTTCGGTGCCTTCCATCGAGTCGATCGCGACCGTGGCGGTCTGCCCCTCGCGCACCTTGCCGATGTCGGCCTCGCTGAAGCTGACTTCCATCTTCAGCCGGTGCAGCTGGGCGAGGACCATGAACGCTTCGCTACCGCCCCCGCCTGATTCTTCCCCGGTGCCCCCGGGCGCGGAGCCTTCGGAGTCGCCCCCACCGGAGACGGTTTCGCCGACCGCGCCCGAGACGGACGCGATCGTGCCGGAGATCGGCGCGCGCAAGGTCGTTTCGCGAACTTCCTGGCGGGCCGACTTGACGCTCAGTTTGGCCTCGCGCAGGTTCGCTTCGGCGGTCGGCAGGCTGACGCCGCCGCCCGCGCCGGATTCGTTGCCGCCGCCCGTTTCGGAGCCGCCGGTTTCCGAACCGCCCCCACCGGAGGCGCTCGGCGCCGCGCCTTCCGCTTCCGCCGCCGCGTCTTCGTTCGTGCCACCGGAGGAATTCGGCGCGGCGCCTTCCGCTTCCTGTTCCGCGCCTTCCGAAGCGCCCGGCTTTTCGACTTCTTCGGCGCCCCCCTTCGATTCGTTCCCCTTCGCCGCCGCGCCTTCTTCCTTCTTATCCGGCTTCTTTGCTTCTTCGGCTTCCGCCGCCGCCTTTTCGGCCGCTTCCTTTTCGGCCGCGGCTTCCTTTTCGGCTTCGTCCGGCTTCGCCGCGGGCGACATCAGCCCGACGAAGACCGTCCGCGCACCGCCCTCGTAGGCGACTTCTTCGCCTTCTTCTTCTTCGGCTTCTTCCGCCGTTTCGACCGCTTCTTCGGCTTCGATCAGCTGCGCTTCGGCGGAGGCGAGCGAGGCGCGGGCGGAGCTGGAGTCGACTTCGGCGAGGACCTGTCCCTTGGTCACCTTCTCCCCCGCCTTCACCTTGATCGCGGTGACTTCGCCGGAGGCGCCGAAGCTCAGTTCGACCTTCTGCGCCGGTTCCAGCGTGCCGTTGCCGGAGACGGTCGACTGGACGACCCCCTTGCCGACCGTCGCGGTCCGCTTCGTCGCCGCGGAGCTGCTCGAGGAGCCGGTGCCGAGCGAGGTGATCGCAATCACGACGAGGGCGACGGCGACGGTCGCCAACGCCCACTCGAGCGGCCGCCGCGGTAGCGGCAGGCGGCTGGGACGACGGACCTTGGGGCGACTGGGACGCGGAAGGCGTGCGGGTTTCTTCACCTCGCCGATGCTTCCGGCGGACGCTCAGCGCTCCCTAACGAAACCCTGGGGCTTCACTGAGAGCCGGCGCCTTTCCGTGGTTCCTTATCCCCGTATACGGGGGATTTCGAACCGCGCTAGGTCTGCGGCGGCGGTTGGGGCGGCTTCGCGCCGGCTTCGATACGCGCTCTCAGCTCCGCCCCGCGCCCGGCGGCGACGGCGCGGGCGGCCCGCGCCGAGGTCAGTTCGAAGTGGTTGTCGATCGCCAGGTCGAGCAGGTCCTGCCGTTCGATGTCCTCCTTCGCCCAGCGGAGGAAGACCCAGGCGAAGATCGCGAGGGCGAAGATCGTGCACTCGCCCATCAGGATCGCCCCTGCGGTCGACTGGTCGGCGATCGGGGTGATCCCCGCCGCTTCCGCGGTCGCCGAGTAGTCCGGGTAGAAGACCGCGTCCGACCACATGAAGACGTTGGCGAGCACCATCCCCGGCAGCCAGATCCCCACCGTGTAGATCACGTGGGCGGCCTTGCCGAACCACTGCGGCTTCGGCAGCGGCCCGAAGAGCGGCATCCAGAGCAGGATCCCGGTGGTGAGGAAGAGCAGGTGCTCGAGCACGTGCAGGGTGGTGTCGGTGAGCACCGCCTGGTAGAGGAACGGCAGGTGCCAGAGGTAGAGGTTGGCGGTGAAGAGGGAGATCGCCACAACCGGGTGGGTGAGGCGGCGCAGCGGCCGGCCCGCGCGGAAGCTGAGCAGCGGCTGCAGCAGCGGGCCGGTGAAGCCGAGCACGATGAAGAGCGCGGCGACGTCGGCGAGCAGCAGGTGCTGGATCATGTGGACCCAGAGGAGCTTGTCGGCCTGGTCGTCGATCGGCCCCAGCAGCGACGCGCACACGACCACCAGTCCGGCGCCGAACATCACCTGCCGCCAGACCGCCACCGGCCGCCCTTCGGTCGCCAGCTTCCGCGACCGCGCCTCGTAGGCGAGCGCCAGCGCCAGCGGCACGGCGAACTCCATGATCGACCAGAAGACGTCGAGCGCCTGCTTCATCGGTCGGCCTCCGCGGGCGCGGTCTGGCTTGGCTTGGCGATGAAGACGGCCGCTAGGACGAGCAGCGCCTGAAGGCTTCGGACCGCGATCGCCGTCGGCACCTTGCGGCGCCGATCGTCGCGAATCGGCATGGACCGAACAATAAGACGCGGCGCCGCCCGGCGGCGCGCCGAATGGTGTCGACGCCTGACGCGCACCTTCCGCCACCGGAGCGGTGGTAGCTTGGACTCGCCGCTTGAAACCGATTAGGAGGAGGGTTCGCGATGGCCGAAACGCTCAAGGGGGCATGCCTGTGTGGCGGGGTGACCTACGAGGTCACCGATCCGGAGGCGATGGGCTACTGCCATTGCACGCGCTGCCAACGGTGGACGGGGTCCCACCTCGCCGGCGTCGTGGTCGCCGAGGAGAACTTCACCGTCACCGGCGGTGAGGACCTGATCGAAACGTATGAAAGCGAGTTCGCGCCGCGGAATTTCTGCCGCAACTGCGGCTCGAGCATCTACGACGATCTCGGCGGCAAATACTTCGTCGCGGCGGGCCTGATGCGGGACCTCGACATGACCCCGAGCTTCCACCTGCAGGTCGCCTACAAAGCCCCCTGGGAAGAGATCGGCGACAGCGCCCCGCAGTTCGACGAGAACCCGCCAGCCTGAGGTCCGCGGGTCCCAGGCGGTTTTCAACTCCTTAACTTGATCGATTCCAGAAAACCGGCATACTGCTCCCGGTGCCGACGACCGTCGACTACGAGCAGATGCTGCGCGGCGCGGACCTCCGCGTCACCAAGCCTCGCCTCGCGGTCCTGACCGCGGTCTACGACCACCCGCACGCCGACACGACCTCGCTGATCGAGACGGTCCGCGAGGAACTCGGCGAGGTCTCCCCGCAGGCCGTCTACGACGTGCTGCGGGCGCTGACCGACGCCGGGCTGGTGCGACGGATCGAGCCGGCCGGCTCGGTCGCCCGCTACGAGTCGCGGGTCGGCGACAACCATCACCACATCATCTGCCGCGGTTGCGGGGCGATCGCCGACGTCGACTGTGCCGTCGGCGAGACCCCCTGCCTGACCGCTACCGAAACCCACGGCTTCACGATCGACGAGGCCGAGGTCATCTACTGGGGCACCTGCCCCACCTGCCGAAAGGAACCCCGTGTCTGACAAGCATGAGACCCCCGACTCCGTAGTCGGCAAAATGGACGAGCCGCAGCAGAACGGCTGCCCCGTCGACCACCGCGCCCCGGAGCCGGTCGAGGGCGGCGGCAACCAGGGTTGGTGGCCGCACAAGCTGAACCTGAAGGTCCTCGCCAAGAATCCGGCCGAGGCCGACCCGATGGGCGCCGACTTCGACTACGCGGCGGCGTTCGAATCGCTCGACCTGGACGCGGTGAAGAAGGACATCGAGGAGGTCCTCACCACCTCCCAGGACTGGTGGCCCGCCGACTTCGGCCACTACGGCCCGCTGATCATCCGCATGGCCTGGCACAGCGCCGGCACCTACCGGGTCTCCGACGGCCGCGGCGGCGCCGGGTCGGGCCAGCAGCGCTTCGCGCCGCTCAACTCCTGGCCTGACAACGGCAACCTCGACAAGGCCCGCCGCCTGCTCTGGCCGGTCAAGCAGAAGTACGGCAAGGCGCTCTCCTGGGCCGACCTGATGATCCTCTCCGGCAACGTCGCGCTGGAGTCGATGGGCTTCGAGACCTTCGGCTTCGCCGGCGGCCGGGTCGACGTGTGGGAGCCCGACGAGGACGTCTACTGGGGCCCCGAGCAGGTCTGGCTCACCGACGAGCGCCACACCGGTGACCGGGTGCTGGAGAAGCCCCTCGGTGCCACCGAGATGGGCCTGATCTACGTCAACCCGGAGGGCCCGAACAAGAACCCGGACCCGCTCGCCGCGGCGGTGGACATCAAGGAGACGTTCGGTCGGATGGCGATGAACGTCGAAGAGACCGCGGCGCTGATCATCGGCGGCCACGCCTTCGGCAAGACGCACGGTGCCGCCGATCCCGAAAAGTACGTCGGCCCGGAGCCGGAGGCGGCGCCGCTGGAGGCGCAGGGCCTCGGCTGGATCAACAGCTATGAGACCGGCAACGGCACGGCGACGATCACCAGCGGCATCGAGGTGACCTGGACCGATACCCCGACCAAGTGGGACAACCGGTTCCTGGAGATCCTCTTCGAGAACGAGTGGGAGCTGGAGCAGAGCCCGGCGGGCGCCAACCAGTGGGTCGCCAAGGACGCCGAGGAGACCGTCCCCGACGCGATCGACGCGGCGAAGAGGCACAAGCCGCGGATGCTGACCACCGACTTGTCGATGCGCTTCGATCCGGAGTTCGAGCCGATCGCGCGCCGCTGGAAGGACGATCCGGCCGCCCTCCAGGACGCCTTCGCGCGCGCCTGGTTCAAGCTCACCCACCGCGACATGGGCCCGCGGGCCCGTTATCTCGGCCCGGAGGTCCCGGACGAGGTGCTGATCTGGCAGGACCCGGTGCCGGAGCCGAGCGGCGCGCCGCTCGGGGCGACCGAGATCGCGGCGCTGAAGGAGCGGATCCTCGGCTCGGGCCTCTCGATCTCGCAGCTGGTCTCGGCGGCGTGGGCCTCGGCCTCGACCTTCCGCGGCGGTGACAAACGCGGCGGCGCCAACGGGGCGCGGGTGCGGCTGGAGCCGCAGAAGGACTGGGAGGTCAACGACCCGGCCGAGCTCGCCCAGGTGCTGACCGTGCTGGAGCAGATCCAGGCCGACTTCGACGGCGACGTCTCGCTCGCCGACCTGATCGTCCTCGCCGGCAACGCCGCGGTCGAGCAGGCGGCGAAGGCGGCGGGCCTCGCGGTCGAGGTCCCGTTCACCCCGGGCCGTACCGACGCCTCCCAGGAGCAGACCGAGGTCGACTCGTTCGCCCACCTCGAGCCGAGCGCCGACGGCTTCCGCAACTACCTGGGCGACGGCGCGCGCCTGCCGGGCGAGTACCTGCTCGTCGACCGGGCCAACCTGCTGACCCTGACCGCGCCGGAGATGACCGCGCTGGTCGGCGGCCTGCGGGTGCTCGGCGCCAACAGCGGCGGCTCCCAGGTCGGCGTCCTCACCGACCGTCCCGAGACGTTGACGAACGACTTCTTCGTCAACCTGCTCGCCATGGACACGGTGTGGAAACCGACCTCGCAGGACTCGACCACGTTCGAGGGCCGCACCTCCTCCGGTGAGGTGAAGTGGACCGGCAGCCGGGCGGACCTCGTCTTCGGCTCGAACTCCGAGCTGCGGGCGCTCGCCGAGGTCTACGCCTCCGACGACGCCAAGGAGAAGTTCGCCGCCGACTTCGTCGCCGCCTGGGCCAAGGTCATGGACCTGGACCGCTTCGACGTCGCCTAGCCCCCACCCGGCGTTCGCACTTTCCCGTCCTGGTTACGGGGAAGTGCGAACGCCCGCGTAGAGTCGGTCGCCGACCATGACGATCCTCGGACTCATCGCCGGCGCCTGCACCACGCTCAGCTTCCTGCCCCAGGTCGTCCGCACGCTGAAGACCCGCCATGCGCGCGACCTCTCGGCGGCCTGGCTCCTCATCTTCGGCCTGGGGACGGCGCTCTGGCTGACCTACGGGATCATGCGCTCGGATATCGCCGTGGCCCTCGCGAATGGCGTGACCTTCGGCCTGGTGATGACCCTGATCCTCGCCAAGTACACGATCAAGCCTCATCCCGAGGCCGCTCCCGACGAGACCTTCAGGGCGTCGCCGCGCGGTTCGTGAACGGCACGTAGTCGCGGCAGGGCTCGCCGCGCAGGCCCGGGCACGGGGGCAGCCCGGTCGGCACGTTGACCCCGGGGACGACCGGGAGGAGCAGGTTCGAGGGGTCTTCTGGCGAGTAGGCGATCGCGACGTCGGCCTTGCCCGCCGGTTCGGTCTCTTCGAAGTCCCAGATCGGCTGGGTGCCGTTGGGGGCGGCGATCGTGACCCGGATGCGGGAGCCCGCGCGGTATGCGTGGCCCTCGTAGTAGAGCGGGATCGTCACCTTGACGAATTCGTCCGCGGGCATCGGTTCGACGTCTGCTTCGCGCAGGCTGAGGACCGGCTCGAGCCTGGTCGACTTCGCCGCGTCGAGCTTGCGCTCGTTCGCCCGCACCCAGCCGTTCTGCACGAAGGTCTCTTTGCCGTCCGGACGCACCTCGCTCACGGTCGCCTGGAGGTCGACGTTCGGGGTCGACGATCGCACCCAGAGGTTCACCGCCCCGGCGCCGATCACGGTCGTGTTCGCCGCCAGCGGCTGAGTCAGGTAGGAGACCGCCGAGCCGGGCGGGCTCTGTTCCCAGTGGTAGGCCGGGGTCTCGGTCCAGAGGCCGTTTGCGGCCGAGCCGGTGTCACCGGTGAAGTCCTGCAGCGGCAGCGCGCCCGCGTCCCAGGTGAATTCGTCGGCATGCGAGCCCGCCGGCGGCTTCGCGGCCAGGTTGCCTCCCGGCGCCAGGTACCAGGCTTTCGCCTGCGTCCCCGGGATCGGGAATTCGTTGAAGGATTCTTCGAAGGCCGGGACCGGTTGGCCGGGCGCGGTGCCGCCGGCGCCGTTGTCGAAGAGGATGCGGATCTGCTGCTCCTCTTCGAAGGCGGCGAGCGCCGCTTCGTAGGTCGGCAGCAGTTGCACCGGGTCGGGCGGCAGGGTCAGGCCTTTGATCCCGAACGCTTCCTCGAAGATCAGCGGCGCCGCCGCGTGGGCGACCAGGCCCGCCGCCAGCGGGGACTGCTTCGCCACGTAGAGCTCGAGGAAGTCGACCCAGCGGTTGAAGGTGGCCGGGTCGAGCGAGTCGATGTGGGCGCCGTTGGTGAAGGTGAACCACTTCTTCCGCGTGCCGGAGAAGTGCTCGGCGAGGTCGGGGCAGTGGCCGCCGGTCTGCTCGTCGGTGAACTGGCAGGCCATGAAGGTCGGCACGTCGATCTTCTTGACGAAGGTGATCGGCGAGAGCGGGTCGGCGACCGCCGGCCGGTAGTGGCTGTTTTCTTCGACCTTCTTCAGCAGGTTGACCGCTTCCGGGTGGAGCGCCTGGTTTTCCTTGCAGGTTTGATCGCCTCCCTGGACCTGCTTGTAGGCCCAGGCCTGGCCGCTGTCGGGGCCCGCCGCTTTGGCGTCGTGGACGCGCTCCTTTGCCCATTCCAGGGCGAAGCCGGTGTTGAGGATGCCGCCCGGGTAGAGCGTCGTCTGGGTGTTGTCGATCACCGAGAGCGGCGTGATCGCGGCGAGGCTCGGCGGCCGGGTGGCGGCGGTGAAGAGCTGGCTGATGCCGCCGTAGGAGATCCCCATCATCCCCACCTTGTGGTGGAGGGCCCAGGGCTGGTGGGCGATCGTCTCGACCACGTCGTAGCCGTCGAGGTTCTGCAGCGGCTCGAAGAAGTCGAAGGCGCCACCGCTGCAGCCGGTGCCGCGCATGTTGACGTCGACGACGGTGAAGCCGAGCAGGTTGGCGATCAGCGAGATCCCGTTTTCGGGGCCCGCGGGGTTGGCGAAGCCGTAGCCGCCGTACTCGATCAGGGTCGGGGTGGGGCCGGTCGGGATATAGGGCAGTTCGACCGCGGAGGACTTCGGTTCGGAAGAGGCGTTGGTGGTTTCGGTCGCGTTGGAGAGCGCGAGCGACTTCAGCGTGCGCTTCTGCGCGATGCTGGTGAGGCGTTCCAGGACTTCCCCGACCCCGGGGATTTCCTTCAGCTTTTCTTCCAGTTCGCCGAGCGGCAGCTTCGGCAGTTCCGGCGTCCCGGAGCCCCCTTCGCTCGGATTCGGGACCAGGCCGGTGAGGATCTTCAGCACGTCCTGGGGCGGGTGGACGTCGATCGCCAGCTTCGTCCCGTCGCGGGTGGTCAGGTATTGGTAGCCGTGCGGTTCGATCTTCTGGTCGTAGATCGAGGTGTTCGGCGGCGCCGCGCGCTGGGTCAGCACGGTCAGCGGTTCCGACCGCTGACCGCCGGACCCGACTTCGAGCCGGTAGCCGTTGCCCGGCGTCACTTCGCGGAAGAGAACGGCGCCGAGGTCGTCGGCGCTCTTCTGATCAACGACGTTCCCGCTCGCGTTGTAGAGCGTGATCTGGGCGCCCGCCGGGACGCCCGTCGCGTAGACCTGTTCGACGCTGCCGTGGGCGTCGTAGGCGGACGCCGCTCCCGCAGCGCCCGCCCCGACTGGCATGAGGATCAGGAGGAGCAGGGCAAGGGAAAGCGCAGACAGTCCCACCGTGCGCCGCCCCGAACCCTGGGCTATGAGAGTTCCCGCTCCCCCCATCGTGGAGGGATTACTACCATAAATTAGGTAGTTGAAACAAGGAATTTTAAGGAAAGGTTGATGCGGGACGGGACGGAAAGGGACGACCAAGGGACGCGGCCCTCTCGGCGGCGACCCGGGCAGGCTGAGGCCGCCGCCGAGAGGGCCGGGTCCGTGGGGGTGGAGGACTTTCGAGGGGCGCCCGTGAGGAAGCGGGGCCCTTCTGGCGCAGGTACGCCTTCGGGCTCCTACATAGGCCCCGGATACGCGCTGCAAGCCCTGATGTGGCCATAACAACATCAGGGCTTGCAGCGCGGGGATCGACCCTCCCGGGACGCGCACCGAAGTGTGGCGCCCCGTCGAATCGGCCCGTCCGTGGACGCGCTTTCGACTTTCACCCTCCTATAGCGGGGTCAAAGTCGGTCAGGTAAATCTGAGCGCCGCGCCGCCCGATCCCGCCGGGACGCGCACCGGACCGTGTCCTCCCCCGAAACCTCCCGTCCCGGGCGTCTCGGAGGCGGCCTCAGCCTGCCCGGGTCGCCTCCGAGACGCCCGGACCCGCCGTCCCCGGCCGACCAGGCCCGAATCAACCCGTCCCAATCGACTTGCCCTCGAATCGCGCCGTCCCCGGCCCCATCGGCCCCGAATCACCCGGTCCCCGGCCGGACAGGCTTGGACCTTTGCGACCCGGACCTCTACCGTCCCGGCCGACAGCTACCCCAGCGCCCGGCGCCCCCGCGCCCCTACCTGACGATCGAGACCGCGCCGTTGGCGATGTTGTAGACGCCGGCCACAATTTCGATCTTGCCCGCGGCGACGGCCGGGGCGATGATCGGGCCCCTGCGGGCAAGGTCCTTCGCCTGCGCGATCGCGTTGGCGGGGACGCAACGAGCCAGCGTCCTTTCGTCGGCCGGCAGCGATTTCACCGTCGGCGTCAGGAGGTCGACGAAGTTACCGATCGCCCCGTATTTGGAGGCCGGGTAGGTCTTGCCTTCGGTGACCGTGCTGATCGCCGCCTTGACCGCGCCGCAGTCGCTGTGGCCGAGGACCATCACCAGCTTCACCCCCAGCACCCCCACCGCGTACTCGGTGCTGCCGAGCGTGCCGGTGTCGATGCTGTTGCCGGCGATCCGCGAGACGAAGAGGTTGCCCCGTTCGACGTCGAAGACCAGCTCGGGCGAGATCCGCGAGTCGGCGCAGGTGATGATCGCGGCGAAGGGTTTCTGTTCGGCGGCGACTTTCTCACCGACCGGCGAGTAGTCGCGCAGCTGCAGCTTTTCCTGGCGATAGCGCTTGTTCCCGGCCTGCAGCAGCTTCAGCGCTTCGGCGGGCGTCTTCGGGTGGGGAGCTTTACCGCCGCCGGACCCCGCCGCCAGCGCCTCAGCCGCCCCGACCCCACCGCCGAGCGCGGCCGCGCCCGCGACTCCCCCGAGCCCACCGAGGAAGCGTCGCCGCGAAAGGAAGGGATCCCGATCCATCCGGCGACCACTCTAGGTGCGGTTGCGGCGGAAAGCAGGGGACTTGGGTCCCCTCTGGACCGATGTCCAACCCCACCCGGGCCGGGCCCTCGGTCCCTAGTTGTTCAGCATCGTCATGCCGGAGTCGTCGTAGCGGGCGCCGCGCACGGCGTCGGGGGAGATCGCGTCATCGAGCTCCGCCACCTGCGCCGCGCTCAGGGCAAGGTCGGCGGCAGCGGCATTCTCCTCCAGGCGCTCGGGGCTTTTCGTGCCCGGAATCGGGACGAGGTCGTCGCCTTTCGCCAACACCCAGGCAAGCGCCACCTGTGCGGCGGTCGCCCCGATCCGCTCGGCGAGCTCCGCCACCCGGTCGGCCAGCCGCAGGTTCTCCGCGAACGCCTCCTCCTGGAAGCGCGGGTTGGTGCGGCGCCAGTCGTCCTCCGGCAGATCGTCGAGCGAGCGGATCTGGCCGGTGAGGAAGCCGCGGCCGAGCGGTGAGTAGGGCACGAAGCCGATCCCGAGCTCGCGCAGCGTCGGCAGCACCCCGTCCTCGGGGTCGCGGGTCCAGAGCGAGTACTCACTCTGCACCGCGGTCAACGGATGGGTGGCGTGAGCACGGCGGATCGTCTCCGGCGCGGCCTCCGAGAGGCCGATGTAGCGGACCTTGCCGGCGGCGACCAGCTCGCCCATCGCTCCGACCGTCTCCTCGATCGGCACGTCCGGGTCGACCCGGTGCTGGTAGTAGAGGTCGATGTGGTCGGTGCCGAGGCGGCGCAGCGACTCCTCGCAGACGCGGCGCGCGTTCTCGGGGCTGCCGTCGATGCCGCGGTCGGCCATGTCCGGGCTGGTGAAGGAGAAGCCGAACTTGGTCGCGATCTCGAACTCGTCGCGGCGCCCGGCGACGGCGCGCCCGACCAGTTCCTCGTTTTTGTAGGGCCCATAGACCTCGGCGGTGTCGAGGAGGGTGACGCCGAGCTCGAGCGCGCGGTGGATCGTCCGCACCCCCGACGCCTCGTCGCCGGGCCCGTAGGCGTAGCTCATGCCCATGCAGCCGAGACCCTCGGCCGAGACCTCCAAGCCCTGGCTTCCCAAAGTCCTTCTATTCATCCAATATCCCCTCGTAGGTGGTGATCTTGCGTTCGACGAAGGCGAGGTGGCCCTGCACCTCCGTCAGCTGGGCCCGGACGGCGGCGCGGTGCTCTTCGAGCAGCGCCAGTCGCTCCCGCTCGTTGCCTGCGCCCGCCCGCACCAGCTCGGCGTAGCGGCGGATGCGTGCGATCGGCATCCCGGTCGCCCGCAGGCAGCAGATCGTCTCGAGCCATGCTAGGTCCGCCTCGCTGTAGCGCCGGTGGCCGGAGGAGGCGCGATCGACCCCGCCGATCAACCCGGCGCGTTCGTAGTAGCGCAGCGTGTGCACGCTCAGCCCACTGGCGCGGGCGGCGTCGGCGATCGTCAGGCCGGTGTCGGGTGCGACCGTTTCGGGCTCCATATGACGAGGATAGGAATTAGAGCGCGCTCGAAGTCAAGGCCGCGGGCGACGCCGCGCGCCGGGCCGGGGATGAGTGAGCTCTACTTCATGGCGTCCGGGAGGACGAGGGAGCCGTCCTCGGTGAGGGTGAAGCCGGGATTGTGGGCGATCTCCCAGAGGTGGCCGTCGAGGTCGGCGAAGTAGGCGGCGTAGCCGCCGTAGAAGGTTTCGGCGGCGGGTTTGGTGATGGTGGCGCCCGCCGCCTCGGCGGCGGCGACGATCTCGTCGACCTCCTCGCGCGAGCGGACGTTGTGGGCGAGGGCGACACCGCCGAAGCCGTCTGAGCCGGTGTCCTCGATGCCGGCGTCGGCGGCGAGCTTCTCCCGCCCCCAGAGGACGATCGCGGAGCCGCCGGCCTGGACGAAAACGGTCTCCTCGACCTCCTTGCACCGCCAGCCGAGGGCTTCGTAGAAGCCGCGGGCGGCCGGCAGGTCGGCGACGCCGAGGGTGATCAGGCTGACTCGCTGCTCCACTCTGGCGATCGTAGCGCCCGCCCTGGGGCGCGCCCTAGAGGTGCACCCCGCCCGAGGCCTCGATCCGCTGGCCGGTCACCCAGTAGTTGTCGTCGCGGAGGACCGAGGCGATCACCGGGCCGATGTCGTCGGCGACCGCGACGCGGCCGAGCGCGGTATTGGAGGCGATCGCCTCCTGCACCGTCTCGACACCCCCGCCCAGGTCACCTCGGACCTGGCGGTGACGCTGGTGCAGAACGAGCTCGCGGTGGCGCTGCTCGGCGACCAGACCCGCTTCGAGGGGCCGAGCCGCAGCCTCTACTACCGCTGGTTCACCGACCCCGAGGAGCGTGCCCACTATCCCGCCGACGAACACGCGAGGCACGCCCGCTCCTCCGTCGCCGACCTGCGTGCCGTCTACGGCCGCGACCGCGACGACACCGAAGCGCGCGAGCTGGTCGAGCTGCTCCTCGCCGAGAGCGAGGAGGTCGCCCGCCTCTGGGACGACCACGAAGTCGCCGTCCGCCGTGACACCCACAAGCGCGTGATCCACCCGACGATCGGCGTGGTCGAGCTCGACTGCCAGATCCTCATCGCCCAGAACCAGACCGAGTGCCTCGTCGTCTTCACCGCCGCCCCCGGCAGCGAGGACGCGGCCCGCCTCGAGCTGCTCGGCGTGGTCGGCAACGAGACCTTCGCGAGCTGAGGCCGAAGACGATCAGCCGGCGTCGAGATGCCGCCGGCCGATCGCGTTGGTCAACTCGAGGAACTCGATCGCGGTCTCCAGCTCGGCCGCGGTGAAGCGGGCCGCCAGCTGCCGGTGCCAGTCGGCGGCCACCGGCCCCCAGATTCCCGCGGCCCGGTCGCGGAACTTCGGCGTCACCTCGATCCGCACCCGGCGCCGATCGGCCGGGTCGGCGACCCGCCGGGCGAAGCCCGCCGCTTCGAGGCGGTCGACCGATCCGGTCACCGCCCCGCTGGTCACCCCCACCTCCCGCGACAGCTCCCCGGCGGTGAGCCCGCCGGCGTTCTCGATCGCGTTCAGGCAGCGCAGGTCCCCCGCCCCGATCCCGAGCCGGGCCGCGGCGGCCTCTTCGAAGGCGCCGTCGAGGTTCCCGGCATCGCGGAAGGCGGCGATCAGATGGGCGATGAGCTGTTGCTTGGGGGCCGGCATGACGTGAGGGCTGGGCGGGGACTGGGATCTAAGTATCTTAGCTGCTAAGATACTTAGATCGTAAGGGATTTGCAGAGTCCCAATCCTACGCCTCACCCGAGACCGAAAGGACCGCAGATGACGACCGAGAGCACCTCGCAGATCGATTGGCGCCTGGAGCTGATCCAGGTCCCCGTCTCCGACGTCGACCGCGCCAAGGCCTTCTACGCCGACCAGGTGGGCTTCGTCGCCGAACACGACCACCAGGTCAGCGACGAGCTGCGCTTCGTCCAGCTCACCCCGCCCGGCTCCGCCTGCTCGATCGCGCTGACCAGCGGCGCCCACCAGATGGAGCCCGGCTCGCTCGAGGGCCTGCAGCTGGTCGTCGCCGACGTCGAGAAGGCCCGCGAGGAGCTCCTCGCCCGCGGGGTCGAGGCGAGCGACGTGCAGGACTTTCCTTGGGGCCGCTTCGTCTTCTTCGCCGATCCCGACGGCAATCGCTGGGCGGTGCAGCAGATCGGCTAAGGAGCGAGGGCGAGGCCGGCGATGGACTTCTGGGCGTCGGGGAGGGAGCGGGCGGCTCGACCAGGTGGCGGTGGCCCATGCGGGCCGCGGGCAGCGGGGCCTCGTCGGTGAAGAGACGGCCCTCCGCGAACTCGACCACGCGGAAGCGCAGGCGCAGCCCGGTGCGGAAGGCGATGTTCGCCTCGGCGCCCATGGCGAGCGGGCCGTCGAGGGTCGCCCGCTTCAGTTCCCGGTTCCAGAGCGGCCAGGCGGCCGCGTCCACGTAGGCCCGCGCCCAGATGGCGGTGGGCGACGCCTCGTTGTCGAGCGAGGCTGTCGTCTCCCACCGGCTCACGAGTAGAGCCCCTTCTCCAGAAGCTGGACGTTGGCCTCGACCCAGCGATCGAGCTGGGCCGGGGCGAGCAGCTCGTCGCCGAGCACGCCCTGCAGCAGCGGCATGAAGCTGAGCGGCGCCCAGATCAGGAAGAAGTGCTGGAGGGTCGCCCAGGTCCGGTCGGCATCCGGGCGGAGCGCTCCCGCCTCTGCGAGCGCGTCGACCTCCTCCCGCCCGCCGTCGATCATCAGACGAAAGAGCGCGGCGCTGCCCGCCGTCCCCTCGACCAGTGCCCGACCCAGATAGGCGCAGACCTCCGGCATCTCCGCCATCACCCGGGCGGTCTGGGCGGCGCGGCGGCGCAGCAGTTCCGCCCCGTCGCCGCCCCTCACCCCGCTGTCGGCCTCGCGCTTGGACTCGCTGCCCTCCGCACCATCGCCTCGGTACGCGTCGCCGAACCGCCGCAGCGCGGCCTCGTCGGTCGCCGCCACCAACCCCTCCTTGCCGCCGAAGTGGTGGACGACCAGCGCCGGCGACACCCCCGCCGCTCGCGCCACCTCACGCAACGAGGTCGACGCGATCCCGCTCTCCCCGAAGACCCGGAACGCGGTCCGGATGATCGCCTCGCGACCCGTCTCTGCCTCGACTGAACGCATGTTCAGCCGATACTGTACACGTGTTCAGCCCGGTCCGCCGACGGGACCGGCATGTCAGATCACCACGACGCCTGGCCGGGCGGGTGAAGAGATGCTGGTCGGCCGGCGCGGTGGGTCAGGGCGCCGTGCGGTTGAAGCCGGCGCCTCGCGGCTGATGGGCGGCCCCGGCGGGCTGAGGCCGCCCATCAGCCGCCGGGTCGGGGAGGTTTCGAAGAGGACCGGGTCTCGGGACAGAGGCGCGAGGGTTCCTCGGCTTCCCGCGCGGCGCCCACCGCTCAGGAAGTTGTGTGTTTAGTTTCGGTTGCTGTGGACCCGGAACTAAACACACATGATCTTGAGCAAAGGCGGGGGCGCCGGGATCCCGTACCGAACCCTCGCGGAAGCGTCAGGTCTCGCGCCTCCCGTGACCCTTTCCTCGCCTCCCGAGGAGCCGTGGTTGCCGGGCCGACCTCAGAAGACCCGGGTCGGACCGGCATCCACGGCTCTGCAGCCGGCCGTCCCAGTGCGAACGCGCTAATAGCGCGGGACGGCGCGCACTCCGAGCTCCTCGAGGGCGTTCTCCAGGGCGAGGATCGCGGCGGTGTCGGCGTAGTAGTCGTGCTGCTCGACCACCTTGCCCCAGCGGGTGCGGAGGACGAGGACGGTGTGGTTTTCGTAGATGCAGGTGCCGTCGGGGGAATCGGCGTGGTCGTCGAAGCGGACCCACATGGTCAGGGCCCAGAGGGGGCCGCTGGTGGCGATCGACTTGATCTCGCCCTGGATCCCGGCGGCGGTGAAGTTCTGCAGGAAGCGGTCCATCCCGCCCCTGCCGACCCAGTCGCCGGCGAAGCGGTGCGGGCCCTCGTTGAAGTGGAGGACGAAGTCGTCGGCGTAGGCGCCGAGCAGGGCGGTGTGGTCGCCCGCGTTGAGCTTGGCGACGTCGGGCTTGAATTTGAGCAGGAGGAGGCGGGGAAGGAGGGCGCGGGCGGCGAGGCCGAGGGCGGCGCCGACGAGGAGGTTCGAGAGCTTCGGCTTCATCTCGGATTCCCTTCTAGGTAGATCGCTCTAGTGAGCGGAAGGCTACACTCTTTTCGATGAGCGAGACCGCCACCCCCATCGCCGCCGCCAAGGTCCCCACCCGCGACCGCATCCTCTTCGCCACCGCCGAGCTCTTCCGCCGCCAGGGCTACAACGGCACCGGCCTGAAGCAGGTGGTGGCCGAGGCCGACGCCCCCTTCGGCTCGCTCTACCACCACTTCCCCGGCGGCAAGACCGAACTCGGCGACGAGGTGATCCGCAAAGCGGGTGCGTTCTTCCAGGCGCTGGTCACCGCCGTCTACGACGAGGAGGGCTCGACCGAGGACTCGGTGCGGGCGATCTTCACCGGGGCCGGCGAAACGCTGGAAGCGACCGACTACGAGGACGCCTGCCCGATCGCCACCGTCGCCCTCGAGGTCGCGAGCACCGACGACCGCCTCCGCCAGGCGACCGCCGACGTCTTCCAGCAGTGGGCCGTCGCCCTCACCGAGCGGCTCGGCAACCGCGACCAAGCGCTCGCCGTGATCGCCGCGCTGGAGGGCGCCTTCGTCCTCTGCCGCGCCTCCCGCTCGACCGAGCCGATGCGCGCCGCCGGCGAGATGGCCGCAGCCTTCGTCGCCGCGACCTGACCACTGCCCCACCCCGGAGTGCGTTCACCGAGGCGGCTCAGGCTTCGTTCCAGCAGCGGGCCAAGGTGCGGCGCCAGTTGCTCCAGGCGATTGACTCGATTTCGGACTCGGAGAAGCCGTGCTTGGCGAATTCGTCGAGGAGCGTCGGAACGCCGGTGACGTCGCCGAGGGTGTCGGGGACCTCGGTGCCGTCGAAGTCGGAGCCGAGGGCGACGTGCTCGACGCCGATCCGCTCGGCGACGTGGGCGGCATGGCGGACGATCAGGTCGAGCGGGGTCCCGGACGGTTGGTTCTTGCCGTCGGGCCGCAGGAAGGCGGGCGCGTAGACGATCCCGACCAGGCCGCCGGTCTGCCCCACCGCGTCGATCTGGGCGTCGGTGAGGCAGCGCGAGTTGGGGCAGATCGCGTGCACGCCGGCGTGGCTGACGACCAGCGGCGCGGCGCCCAGCTCGGCGGTGTCCCAGAAGCCCGCTTCGTTCATGTGGGCGAGGTCGAAGACGATGCCGAGCTCGGCGCAGCGGCGCGCCAGCGCCTTGCCCGCCTCGGTCAGGCCGGGGCCGATGTCCGGGGTCGAGGGGTAGCGGAACCTCACCCCGTGGCCGAAGGCGTTCGGCCGGCTCCACACCGGCCCGAGCGAGCGCAGTCCCGCCGCGTACCAGAAGTCGAGCGCCTCGAGGTCGGCGTCGATCGCCTCCGCGCCCTCCAGGTGGAGCACCGCGACCGGCGGGGCGCCGGCCGTCGCGTCGGCCGTGTCTACGCCCACGCCCTCCGCGTCACCACCCTCCGCGTCGCCGCCCGCACCCTCCGCCTCGTCGCCGCCCGCGCTCTCCGCCGCGGCATCGGCCGCGCCGTCTGTCGCGTCACCGCCCGCGCCCCCTGCCGCCGCGTCGATATCGGCGATCGTCCGTCCCACCCGCATTTTCCCGTCGGCCTCCATCTCCAGCAACCGCCCGGCGGCGACGGTCGAGGCGGCCGCGGCGTATCCATGCTCAAGCTCCGGCGCCGGGCCCGCCCCACCCGGCCGGTTGCTCTTCGCCGGCTGCCAGTCCGCCGTTTCCGGGTTGCGGATGAAGACGGCGAAGATCCCGCCGCGCATCCCCGCCGCCGCCATCCGCGGCAGGTCGAGGTGCCCGCCCTCGCGCCCGCCGACGAAGCGGGCGTGGTCCTCGCGGGTCAGCGAGTCGTTGTGGCCGTCGAAGAAGGCGGTCATCGGGCGAACCCTCTCAGGTGCCGGCCGGCGTCGGCTTGCGCTCGCCGGCGCGGGGGCCGCGGCGCGGCA
>DATEDJ010000199.1:0-6968 GCA_035281725.1 Solirubrobacterales bacterium | reverse complement strand
GGGGTGTCGTCGGTCATGCCGAGGCTGCCGTGGATCTGGATCGCCCGGTCGAGCACGTTCATCACCATGTTCGCGGCGACGACCTTGATCGCCGAGATCGACTGGCGGGCGGCGCGCTTGCCCTCGGTGTCCATCTTCCAGGCGGCGTAGAGGGTGAGCAGGCGGGCCTGGTCGATTTCCATCCGACTGGTGGCGATCGACTCCTGGACGAACTGCTTGTCGGCCAGCGGGCCGCCGAAGGCGTGGCGTTCGTTGGCGCGGCGGCACATCATCTCGTGCGCCCGCTCGGCGGTGCCGATCGCCCGCATGCAGTGGTGGATGCGCCCCGGGCCGAGGCGGTCCTGGGCGATCGCGAAGCCCGCGCCGCGCTCACCGAGCAGGTTCTCCTTCGGCACCCGGCAGCCGGTATAGCGGATCTCGCAGTGGCCGGGGCCCTTGTCGTGTCCCATCACCGGGATCGACCGCACCAGCTCGTAGCCGGGGGTGTCGGTGGGGACGCAGATCATCGAGGCGCGCGCGTAGGGAGGCGCCTCGGGGTCGGTCACCACCATCGCGATCGCCAGCTCGGCCCCGACCGCGCCGCTCGTGTACCACTTGTGCGCGTCGATCACCCACTCGTCGCCGTCGAGGACGGCGCGGCCCTGCAGCAGGGTCGGGTCGGAGCCGGACACCTCCGGCTCGGTCATCGAGAAGCAGGTGCGGATGCGGCCCTCGAGCGCCGGCTCGAGCCAGCGCTCCCGTTGCTCCTCGTTGCCATGCTCGGCGAGGATCTCCATGTTGCCGGTGTCCGGGGCGGAGCAGTTGAAGGCCATCGGCGCCACCATCGGGCTGCGGCCCATCTCCTCGCAGAGAATCCCGTACTCCCAGTTTTTCAGCCCGGGGCCGAAGCGTTCGTCGGGCATGAAGAGGTTCCAGAGGCCGGCGTCGCGAGCCTTCGCGCGGACCTTGGTGAGGTTGGCCGGGTAGGGGACGCCGGGGCCGACCTCGGCGTCGACCGCCTCGATCAGCTCGCGCTCGGCCGGGTAGATCTCGGCGTCGATGAAGTCGAGGACGCGCTCGCGCAGCGCCGCGACCTCCGCGGTCGGTTCGAAGTCCATCTCTTCCTCCTGCTCGGTGACCCGGTCGGGCCGAATCTAGTTCATCGCCGCCGGTAGCGGGCGAAGAGCTCGGAGCCTTCTTGGAGCAGCCACACGAGGTCGAGCTCGGCGACCTCCGGCAGGGCGCCCTCGAGGATCGTCGAGCCGGCGCCGACCAGCTTCGGGGTGATCGTGAGGAAGAGCTCGTCGGCGAGCCCGCCGGCCTGCAGTTGGGAGTGGAGGTGCGGGCCGCCCTCGCAGAGGAGTGCGCGGACGTCGTGCTCGGTGCGGAGGTGGCGGAGCGCGGTGGCCAGGTCGACGCGGCCCTCGGTCGTGCGGACGACCTCGACCGGGGTCGCGGTCGCGGGCGGGTCGCCCTCGTCCTCGGTGAAGAGGACGACCGGGCCGCCGCCGTCGGTGAAGAGCCCCGCGTCCCAGGGCAGGTCGAGGCTGCCGACGATCGCCGTCAGCGGGTCGCCGGGGAGGCCGTTCGCCTCGCGGCGGGCGCGCTTCTCCGGGTCGGTGACGATGCGGCCGTAGCGCTCGACCCGCAACGTCCCGGCGCCGATCATCACCGCGTCGAAGCGCTGGCGCAGGCCGACCAGCATCGCCGTGTCGGTGGCGGAGCCGATCGACCCGGAGCGGCCGTCGATCGAGGCGCGGCCGTCGAGCGTGCCGGCGAAGTTGAGGGCGACGTGGGGCCGCTCGGCGGGCGGATCGTCCCAGGGGCGGTAGGCGGAGAGCTGCTCGGTGACGGAGGTCGGCCCCGGGTCGGGGGCGAGACGCTCCACCTAATAGGCGTTCCAGCCGGCGAACTCGCGACCGGCGAACTTCTGCAGCTCGGGGACTTCCTCAGCGAAGCGGCCGCGCAGCGACTCGAGGAGGTCGTCGGGGAGGACCGGCTTCGGCGCGCTCGGTTTGTCCGGGTCGTGGACGACTTTCTCGACCACCCAGCGGAGGCGCTCCGGCAGGCGGTCGAAATTGCGGTCGAAGGAGCGGAAGCCCGGCAGTTTGATCAGCTTCTCCATCAGCTGGTATTTGTCGCCCGACTTGGCCGCCGACTTCTCCCACTCGCGGTCGAACTGCTCCGAGGTGAAGTTTTCGTCGACGCCGGCGTAGGCGAATGCCTTGCGCATGGTCCCGTCGCGGTCCGACTGCAGCTCCTCCTGGGTGATGACCTCGATCTGGGAGTGGTCGAAGCGCTCGAGGTAGGGCTGCAGCTGCATCCAGTAGCGGGAGCGATTGGTGTAGGAGTTGTCGGGGTCGGAGAGCACCTCGACCATGTCGCGGGTCTCGTAGCCGGCGCCGGTCGCGTGCATCCAGTGGCTGAGGATCCGTTTGATCGGATCGCGAACCATGTAGAGCAGCTTCGCGTCCGGGCAGTGGGTGCGGATGCGCTCGGCGACGCCCTCGTAGCGGGGCAGGTTGGTGTAGTGCGGGGAGGACTCGCCGCGGACCTTGAAGCGGTCGTCGAAGCGGCTCGCGTACCAGTCGAGCCCGAGGTCCCAGTTCAGCTCGGTGACGAAGAAGTTCAGCTCCTTCGGCTTCGACATCTGGATTTCCGGATGGAGGCCGAGGTAGTGGTGGATGCTCGTCGTCCCGCACTTGAGCCCGCCGATGATGATCAGGTTGGGCATCGCCGCATTGGCTTTGCGGCGCCGGCGGCGGGCGCTTTTGCGGTCGGCCGCGTAGCGCTCGCGGGCACGGGCGCACATCGCCGCGTCGGCGGGATCAGGGGGCAGCTGCAAAGGCAAGGTGTGCGTGTCGGTATCCGGCACGAGCGTGGCTAGTCTAGCTGCGATGCCGGATTTCCTCGTTCAGCCGCCTTTCGCCGACCTCGGGTCGAGCCTCGAACACTTCTTCAACGCGGCGACGGAATTCTTCCGCCACCTCTCCGAAGTGCATTGGTCGCAGTTCGGGCTGGCCCTGCTGTGCCTGATGGGGATGCAGTTGGCGCGGGCCTGGGCGTGGCGCAACGTGCTCCAGGCGGCGTACCCGGGGAAGCGGATCGGCTTCACCCGGCTCGCCGCGGCCTACCTGGCCGGGGCGGGGATCAACGCGATCATCCCAGCGCACGCCGGCGACGTCACCAAGGTCTTCCTGGTCAAGCGCCAGATCCCCGACTCCTCCTATCCGGCGGTCACCTCCTCGTTCCTGGTGCAGACGGTCTTCGACACCTCGGTCGGGATCCTGGTGCTGCTCTACGCGATCAGCCAGGGCCTTTTGCCGCCGCTGCCCGAGCTGCCCCACCTGCCGGCCTTCGAGGTCTCCTTCTGGGCCAACCACCCGAAGACGCTGGCGATCACCGTCGCCGCGCTCCTGCTCGCGATCGTCGTCGGCGTCTGGCTGCTGGCGCACCGGGTGCGACGCTTCTGGGCGCGGGTCAAACAGGGGCTGGTGATCCTCACCCGGCCCGGGGACTACATGCGCCAGGTCTTCGCCTGGCAGGGGGTCGGCTGGCTCCTGCGCTTCGCCGCCTTCTGGTTCTTCCTCGAGGCCTTCGGCCTGAAAGGGTCGATCGGCAACGTGATGCTGGTGATGAGCGTGCAGGCGATTGCCAACATCATCCCCTTCACGCCGGGTGGGGCGGGGGCCCAACAGGCGCTCTTGGTGGCGACCCTCAGCGGCCCCTCGCGCGCCGCCGTCCTCTCCTTCTCGGTCGGCACCCAGATCGCGATGGCAGCCTGGTCGGTGTTCCTCGGTTTCGGCGCCATCCTCCTCGTCTTCCGCACCACCGATTGGCGCGGCCTGATCCGCCAGGCCCAGGAGGACGCCGACCGTGAGGACGGCGACGGCGATGCCGACCGCAGCGGGGCTGCAACCCCTGGCGCCGCCTCCTAATCCGACCAGCCGGGGTAGCGCGGTCCGACGTGCCACTGCCACGGTGGGGATTCGGTGGCGGGAAAGTCGTAGTGGTTGCGACCGGGGAGGGTCTCGAGGGGGACGAGGGCGGGGTCTTGGGAGGCGAGGACTTCGGTGCGCGCCGCGCCCTCGACGTCGGTCTCGGTGGCGGTGCGGCGGATGGAGCGCCACCCGAGCGACGGTCGGTACTCCCAGTAGATGAGCTCGACCGTGCCGTCGGACCGGCGGTGGTCGAGGAGTTGGGTGAAGTCGGTCGTGCGCCGGTTCGCGGTGGTGAGGTGGGGGCCGGTGGCGACCGCGCAGCTGGCGCGGCGGCAGCGACGAAAGTCGACCGGGACGAGCGGAAGGCCGCCCGGTCCCGGGAGCGCCTCGGGCGCCGGGGCGAGCGCGCGGGCGAGCCGCGCCAGCGGCTGGCCGTAGGCGGGGACGAGCGGATGGTGGCGGCAGTCGTCGGGCAAGTGGGGCGCGCAGACGATGCGCCGCCCGATCGCCCCCGCCAGCTCCCGTCCCGCCTTCACTTCACCGCCGCCCGCGATCACCGCGACGACGGCCACCAGCAGGAAGGCGAGCAGGGCAGTTAGGCCCGCACTCTCGATCGTCGCCTGCCCACGGTTGCGGCCGGCTCGGCGCCGCTGTCCTCCTCCGACCCCTCTCCTCGCTCGCCCCGCAGCCATGGAGCGGACGCTAGGAGGCAAATGCGCGCAGGTGGTGCGCACTCTGTGCCGGATGTAGATCGGCGACGTGTCGGGTCTGCTTAGATCTGCCCATGGAGGGAAGCCCTTTCAACCTCTTCGGCGATCCCGACGAGTTCCGTGCCCGCATGGAGGAGCTCTCGGAGCAGATGCAGTCCTCGCAGCGCGTCGCCTGGGCCGACAACGCGATCAAGCTGGCGGTCGAGATGACCGTCGCCTCGATCGGCCGGCTCGACCTCAACGGCACCGCCGATGAGCAGGCGATGCAGGTCCGCAACGCCATCCGCGTCCTCTTCCCGGAGGCCGTGACGCTGGTGCGCGAGGCCCGCGAAGGCCTCAGCTAGTCGCCGGCGAGCTCTAGAGCAGTTCGAAGCGCAGATCGACGACCGCGCCGCGGCGGAAGAGCGCGCCCGAGAGCTCGATCGGCACCGCGATGATCGCCGCCGGGATCGCCAGCACGATGCTGGCGAGGCCGTCGATGCGCCGCTGCCAGCGCTCCTCGGCGGGCGCTGCGCGTCCCGACCCGAGCGCCGCCAGCGCCACGTTGTGGCCGAAGGTGACCGAGTTGAGCAGCGTCTGCCAGGTCACCTTGAAGCCGGCGCCGGGCGCCCAGCGCCGGCGTCGCACGACCTGGTCGCGCTCCGCCACCAGCCGGCGCACCGACTCGACCGTGAAGAGGTAGTGGACCCCGGGTTCCAGCCCGGCCCAGCCGGCGCCGCCGAGCGAGCAGGCGAAGCCCGCCCGGTCGACGATCCGCGCCCGCTCTTGGTCGCCAAGCCGGTCGAGCGCCGCCAACGCCTCCTCGGTCCCCAGCGAGACGCCGACGACGCCGAGCCCGCAGCTCTCGCAGCGCCGCACCGGGGCGCCGAGGCGCTCCTGCTCGGCCAGCCAGCCGAAGAGCGGCTCACCGCAGGCGGGGCAAGGTGGGTTGTCGGGGCCGGCTCCGGCCTCGAGCGGGACGACGGGGGTGCGCGCCAACTCATCCATGGCCTGTAGCGTACGGGCCTGCGCGAATGGGCCCCCCCTCGAGTTGAACCGCCGTAGACACTGAATTGAACAGCCGCAAACAAGACGTCCTGGCTTGGGAGTCGCGGTGGAGCGTGCGCGCGGGCCTCGCCACCTTCGGCGCGGTGATCGCGGTCATCCTCGCGCTGATCCTGCTTTCGAGCGTCCACGGGGAAAACTCGGCGGAACTCCTCGAATCGGCGCACGAACACTCCTCTTCGGTGATCCTCGGGTCGATCGTCCAGGCGATCGGCTTCCTGCTGCTGACCGCGCCCCTCTACTTCCTCTTCCGCGCCGCGCTCGCGCGCAGCGACCGGATGCGGCGGCAGTTCGTCGGGGTGATCCTGGTCGCGCCGCTCTTCTTCGCGATCTCCGCCGTCTGCACCGGCATCGCCCTGAACGAAGCCGCCAACGAGTACGCGAAGGGCGAAGCAAAGCCGACGATGACGCTGGACAAGGCGCACGAAGAATGCGTCAGCGAAGAAAAGGACAAGGGCGCCAAGGCGTTCGGCGAAAAGTACGAATCGGGGCCGACCCCGCTCAAAGACTGCGAAACGACCGAACGCGAAATCGACGCCGCCGACAACGCCCGAGGTGACGCGACCTTCACCGGACCGGCTACCGGCTTCGAACTCGCCGGACGGATCGGGCTGGCGTTCGCCCTCGGCTACAGCTGCCTGTGGGGAATGCGCGTCGGCCTGCTCACCCGGTTCTGGGGATCGCTGGGGATCGCGGTCGGCGTCGCGGCCCTCCTCCTCATCCCCCAGTTCACGATGATCTTCTTCATCTACTTCGCCCTCCTCCTGGTCGGCAAATTGCCGCGCGGCAAACCACCGGCGTGGGAGGCCGGCGAAGCCGTGCCCTGGCCGACGCCGGGCGAACGGATGGCGGAAGAACTGCAGCCGAAGGACGGCGGGACGGGTCCGGACGAGGGCGACTCATCGACTCCCGAACTGCCCGAGGGCACCGAAGCGCCCGAACCTGAGACCGCGCCGGAACCGGACGACGAAGGGTCGGGCGGCACCTCACCGGGCGGCCCGCAGCGTAAAAAGCGCAAGCGTCGAAACTGAGCGTCGCCGCGGCGGGTCGGTACGGGTCTGGCCGGGGCGGGCGTGGCTTGGGGTCCCTGCGGCCGGGGACGGCGGGATTCGGGGGCTGTCGATTGGGGACGGTGAGATTCGGGGGCCGGTCGTTTGGGGACGGCGGGATTCGGGGGCTGGTCGATTGGGGACGGCGCGATCCGGGGCCGGTCGATCGGGGACGGCGGGCCCGGGCGTCTCGGAGGCGACCCGGGCAGGCTGTGGCCGCCTCCGAGACGCCCGGGACGGGGAGT
>DATEDJ010000198.1:0-13341 GCA_035281725.1 Solirubrobacterales bacterium | reverse complement strand
CTTCCAGGCCCACGTCACCAACCTCGACGCCTCCCCCTACGTCGGACGCCTGGCGATCTGCCGGATCCGCCACGGCACGGTCCGCGCCGGCCAGCGGATCGCCTGGTGCCGGGCCGACGGCGAGGTCGAGCGGGTGACCGTCTCCGGCCTCTACGTCACCGAGGCGCTGGAGCGGGTCGAGGCCGAGCAGGCGGGGCCGGGCGAGATCATCGCTATCGCCGGCATGGAAGAGGTGACGATCGGCGAGACGCTCGCCGATCCCGACGACCCCCGCCCGTTGCCCGTGATCACCGTCGACGAGCCGGCGCTCTCGGTCGTGGTCGGGATCAACACCTCGCCGCTCGCCGGCACCCAGGGCGGCGACAAGCTGACCGCGCGCCAGCTCTACTCGCGGCTCGAGGCCGAGCTGGTCGGCAACGTGTCCCTGCGGGTCAACGACACCGAGCGGTCGGACGCCTGGGAGGTGCAGGGGCGCGGCGAGCTGCAGCTCGTCGTGCTGCTGGAGATGATGCGGCGCGAGGGCTACGAGATGACCGCCGGGCAGCCGCGCGTGGTGACCCAGGAGATCGACGGCAAGGTGCACGAGCCGGTCGAGCGGCTGGCGATCGACGTGCCCGAGGAGCACGTCGGCGCCGTCACCCAGATGCTGGCCGGGCGCAAGGGGCGGCTCGAGCAGATGGTCAACCACTCGACCGGCTGGGTGCGGATGGACTATCTGGTGCCGGCTCGCGGGCTGATCGGCTTCCGCACCGAGTTCCTCACCGAGACGCGGGGCAGCGGCATCCTCCACCACGTCTTCGACCGCTGGGAGCCGTGGGCGGGCGAGCTGCGCACGCGTCAGACCGGCTCCCTGGTGGCGGACCGCCGCGGCCAGACCGCGGGCTACTCGCTGATGTCGCTCCAGGACCGCGGCACGCTCTTCGTCGGGTCGGGCGAGGAAGTCTACGAAGGGATGATCATCGGCGAGAACGCCCGCGCCGAAGATCTCGACGTCAACCCGACCAAGGCCAAACAGCAGACCAACATGCGGGCGGCAAGCGCCGACGTCCTGGTCCGCCTGGCCCCGGCGACCCGTCTCACCCTGGAAGCCTCGCTCGAGTTCCTGCGCGACGACGAGTGCGTCGAAGTGACCCCCGACTCGGTCCGCCTGCGCAAGCTGATCCTCGACAAAGTCACGCGGTTGAAGGCTTCGAAGCGGCGCGACGGCGCCCCCCGCTAGCCCGGCACGACGGCGCGGCGGAAGAGAAGCGTGGCAACGTCGGCGACGATCTTGGCCGGGTCGCGACGGAACTGCCGTTCGCTGACGCGGTGCGTCTTGACTTCGGCCAAGGCGAAGTCGAAATCTCGTTCGTGGTCGTCCTCGAAGGCTTGACGGGTGCGGTGCGTCTCGAAGGCATCGAGTTCGATGCCGAAGCGACGCTCAGGCCAGTAGATGTCGATCTCATGGCCGACCTCATTCCAACCGGTGGCCGGCGGCGGCAGGCCGGCGGCGACGAGCCAGGCGACGAACTGTCGCTCGAAATCGGAGCGGGTCCAGGTCGGCGGCTCGTAGATCGCCAGCGCTGACCGCAGCCGCTTCGCGCCGTGATGGCCACGGTTGCGTTCGAGCACCTGGTCGATCGCCGCCAGGTCGAGTAACTCCAGCTCTTCGGCCCGGGCGAGGAACCGAGGCAGCTGATGCCCGCGAAGTTTCCAGGCAAGGTCGAGCTGCGTGCGGGCGACCGAGGTGACCGGAATCCCATCGACCAGCGCCCGATCCTCGTCGATCAGATTCCTCGCCCGGTGGCGGGTGATCCCTTTCGGCGCCGGATGGTGCCGCGGGACGAAGGCGGTGACGTGGATCGGCTTTGGCGATCCCGACCAAAGTCCCCAAAGCCAGCCAGCCGAGTAGTAGCTGAGCAACGCCCCCGGTCCGACGGCGAGGACCGCCGCCAAGCATTCCCCCCGCTGCGAGAGATCCGTATGCCCGACCGCATAGACCCCGCGGTAGACACGGTGCAACCGCCCCACCGCCACAGCCCGCGCAACCGACCGCTGCGAGAAACCAAGCGGTCCTGCCAGTTGGCGGATCGAGACCACGCCGTGCTGCCGACCCGCCATCCGCGCGAGCGCCGCCCAGCGGGCGGCGCGGTCACCGCCATGCGGTCGTCCTTCCCAACCCCGCACCACCCGCGGTCGACCTAACCCACCTATATCGCCGGTTAAGTCGACCGCGCGCTGGTGGGCGCCGGTTAGGTCGACCGCGCCTTGGGGTCTCGTTTCCATGTGCGGCTAAGGTCGACCGCGGGGTGGAGTCTCCCCCGCGTTCGTCCCTTTGCGGGCGCTATTTGGGGGCGAAGTCGGCTTCGATCCCGTCGAGCAGCCGTTTCAGCCCCCGGTTAAACCGGCTCGCGCCTGCCAGCAGCTCCATCGCTTCGTTGAAGGTCGTCTCGAAATCCTCGTCGCCGAAGAACTCGGCGATCAAGGGGTAATCGCCGGTGGCGAGTTCGCGTTTGAAGAAGTCGATGACCGCGGGGGACCAGCCGTGTTCCTGCTCTTTGGCCTCCTGCACCTCGCGGAGGGAGTAGCCGAAGACGTAGTCGTCGACCTGGCCGATCACTTCGAAGGTCTGCTCGCGATCGAGGTCGAGGCCGGCGACCGCCTGCAGCGACTGCTCGAAGTGGCGCATGCCGTTGGGCCCGGGGACGCCGTCGTCGTTGATCTTCTGGAAGACCCAGTGGTGGGCCTTGAAGGCATCATGGCTGCGGTTGGCGATCTCGGTCAGCGCCGTGCGCCATTCGTCGGAGAGCTCTCCCTCGGGGACGACCACCTCGGCCATCACCGCGTCGCTCATCAGCGCCACGAGCTCTTCCTTGTTGCGGACGTAGTGGTAGAGGGTCATCGTCCCGGCACCGAGGCGCTGGGCGACGCGCCGCATCGAGACCGCCTCGAAGCCTTCCGAGTCGGCGATCTCGAGCGCCGCACGGGCGATGTCGGCGCGGGTGTGGGCGGGGCGGCGGGAGGCCGGTTCCTGGCGGAACCAGATCAGCGGCTCGGCGTCGTCCACCGGCGCGCCGGGGTCGCCTGACCCACCGCGGCCGGCGCGCTCGGCCCGCTCGATCGCGCGGGCGACCTTCTCCCCCGCGCGGTCTTCGGCGTCGGCGACGCGCTCCAGCGCCTGGGCGATCTGCTCCTGGGCGTGCTCGGAGCGATCGCGGACCTTCGCTTCGGCGCGTTCCAGCTTCTCGCGGGTCCGCGCGGCCCGCTGGTCTTCGCGCTCCCGTTCGCGGTCCGCGCGCTCCTCTTCACGGGATTTCCCCGAATCGCTCGACATTTCGTACATCGTACTGCTAACTTGCTCGTACGCTGTACCACGACAACGTACGAGGTACGAAATGAACCAAGACATCCATACTTCCCACGCCGTCGTGGCCGAAGGCCTCGGCAAGCGCTACGGCGAGCAGTGGGCCCTCCGCGACTTCGATCTCAAGGTGCCGACCGGCTCGGTGCTCGGGCTGCTCGGCCACAACGGGGCGGGCAAGACGACCGCGATCCGGATCCTGACCACGCTCGCCGCCCCGACCGAGGGCAGCGCCAAGGTCGCGGGGCACGACGTGGTCAGCGACCCGAACGGGGTCCGCGACCAGATCGGGCTGACCAGCCAGGCGGCGACCGTCGACGGCCTGATGAGCGGCTTCGCCAACCTCGAGATGATCGGCCGCCTCTACCACCTGCCGCGCAAGGTCGCGCGGGCGCGGGCGAAGGAGCTGCTCGCCGAGCTGCAGCTCGAGGAAGCGGGCGAGCGCCTGGTCAAGGACTACAGCGGCGGCATGCGGCGCCGGCTGGACCTGGCCGCCAGCCTCGTCGCCTCCCCTCCGGTGCTGTTCCTCGACGAGCCGACCACCGGGCTCGACCCGGAAAGCCGCAACGAGCTCTGGGACCTGCTGCGCCAGCTGGTCGGCGGTGGGACCACCCTGATCCTCACCACCCAGTACCTGGAGGAGGCCGACCAGCTCGCCGACGAGGTGGTCCTGCTCGACCACGGCAAGATCGTCGCCACCGGCTCGCCGGTGCAGCTGAAGGCGCGCCACGGCGGCGAACGCGTCGTCGTCACGGTCGAGGAGATCGATGACCTCGGCCCGGTGGCGCAGGCACTGGAGAAGGTCGCCGCCGGTACCCCCGAGATCGACCAGGAGGGCCTCTTCGTCGCCGCCCCGGCGAGCGAATCGACCCGCCTGATCGAGGTCGTGCGGGCGCTCGAGGACGGCGGCATCGACGCCCACGACGTGCGCCGTCGCGAGGCGACGCTCGACGACGTCTTCTTCTCCCTCACCTCGCCGCGCATCCGCGCCGCGAGCACCAACGGCAACCAACCCACCGACCGCGAGGAGGCGGCCGCATGAACGCCAACGCAATCACCGCCGACCTGGCGCTGCCGAAGACGCCGGCCGGCCCCGCCCGCCTCCGCTGGCTGGCCTCCGACGCCTGGGTCCTCGCCAAGCGGAACTTCTCCCATATCCGCCAGATCCCGGAGAAGCTCTTCGACGTCACCCTGCAGCCGATCATGTTCGTGCTGCTGTTCGCCTATGTCTTCGGCGGCGTGATCGCCGTCCCCGGCGGCGGCGACTACCACGAATATCTGATCGGCGGGATCCTCGTCCAGACGCTCGTCTTCGGGCTGATGGGACCGGGGACGTCGATCGCCACCGACCTCGGCGAGGGGATCATCGACCGCTTCACCTCGCTGCCGATGTCGCGACCCGCCTACCTGATCGGCCACCTCACGGCGGAGTTCGCGGCGACCGTGCTGGCGATCGCGATCATGGTGTTCAGCGGCCTGATCGTCGGCTGGGGGATCAGCTCCTCGGTGCTCGAAGCGGCGGCCGGCTTCGGCCTGCTGATGCTGCTGGCGATCACGATGATCTGGGTCGGGACCCTGATCGGGGTGCTCGTCCGCTCGGCCGACGCGGTGCAGGGGATCGCCTTCGTCACCGTCTTCCCGCTGACCTTCGTCGCCAACACGTTCGTGCCGGTCTCCGGCCTGCCCGAAGGCCTCCGTCAGGTCGCCGAATACAACCCGGTGAGCTGCTGGGCGGCGATGACCCGGACCCTGTTCGGCAATCCGACCGCGCTGCCCGCGAACGCCGCCTGGCCGCTCGAGCATCCCGTCGTCGCCGGCCTGATCTGGTGCGTCGCGATCCTCACGATCGTCGTCCCGATCACCCTGCGCTCCTTCCGCCGGCGCACCACCGGCTAGAGGTCCGCGCAAGGCCCGCGCGCCGTGCTCACGCAAGGCCCGCGCGCAGTCGGCGCGCGGGCCTAGAGGTCCAGGGTCGCCTCCAACCGGCCCGAGTCGATCGCCGCGACCAAGGCGGCGTGGTCGCGCTCGGACTGGTCGGCGTAGGCCTCGGCGAACTTGCAGATCGCCCGGTCGAAGGAGTCGCCGCCGCCGAGGTAGGCGGCGATCGCGATCCGGTCGCCGCCCCGCGCGTGGGCGCGGGCCAGGGTCCAGCCGCAGAGCTCGGCGTAGACCTCGAGGCCCGGCGGGGTCAGCTTCTCGATCTCGACCGAGCGCTTCCAGTCCCAGAGCTGGCGCACGTAGAAGTCGCGGTCGCGCCCGTCGAGGCCGACCGCCACGCACCAGCCGAGGAAGATGTCGCCTGCCGCCTGCATCAGCCGCTGGCCTTCGACCACGCGGCGGCCGTGGTTGCGGAAGCGGCTCGGCCCGGCGTGGGGCTCGAGCACCGAGGCGTCGGCCTCCTTCGCCTGCAGGAAGAGCGGGTCTTCGTCGTCGCGCCCGGTCAGGAGGACCACCCAGGCGCGGGTGCCGACGCTCCCCACCCCGACCACCTTGCGGGCGAGGCGACGGAAGTCGTAGCCGTCGAACAGGTGCTGGCGGTCGCCGGGCAAGGTCGAGCGGTAGGAGGCGAGCACGTCGCGTAGCGAGGTCTCCATCTCGGCCGCGTCCGCCGCCGGGACCAGCGCCTCGATCGGCACGATCAGCGGCGGCTGGCTGACGATCCGGATTTCCCCGTCGACGACTTCGGTCAGCTTTTCCATCGCCCGCTGGCTGTCCTTGTCGCGGGCCTTGGCGATCCCCCGCTCAAAGCGCTTCACCGAGCCCGGGTCGGCTTCCTCGACCCGGCCCATCGATTCCTCGACGTCGAGCCGCTCGTACCAGACCGCCAGGTTCCCCTCGCCGGCGAATTCGCGCATCGCCTCGCGGTAGGAACGGACCGAGGCGAGCAGGGCGGCGCTCCGCTCGGAGCGCTTGAAGCCGCGGTCGCGCCCGGCGAGGGCGAAGCTGGCGACGAGCCGCTTCACGTCCCACTCCCACGGCCCCGGCAGGGTCTCGTCGAAATCGTTCAGATCGAAGACCAGCCGGCGGTCGGGCGCGGCGAAGGCGCCGAAGTTGGAGAGGTGGGCGTCGCCGCAGGTCTGCACCCGCAGGCCGGAGACCGGCGTCGTCGCCAGGTCGGCGGCCATCACCGCGGCGGCGCCGCGGTAGAAGGCGAACGGCGAGGCGGCCATCCGCCCGTGGCGGATCGGCACCAGCTCCTGGACGCGCGGGCCGTCCTGGGCTTCGATGATCGCGACCGGGTCTTTCCGGTTCGCGGGAGGCGCCCACTCGGCGTGGGCGGAACGACGGGCCACCGAGCGCGCCGCCCGACCCTCGGCAGCGCGCTCGGTGGCGTCAGTCATGGGCTAGACGGTAGCCGCCGCCTGCTCGCTTTGCGAGTCACGCGCGGCGTCGGCCTGCTTGGCCTGCGCCTCGGGGGTGATCTCGTCGATGTTGCGCGGCAGCAGCACCTCTTTGGCGATCACCAGGCGCTGGATCTGGCTGGTCCCCTCGTAGAGCTGCATGATCTTCGCGTCACGCATCAGTTTCTCGACCGGGTACTCCTTGATGAAGCCGTACCCGCCGTAGACCTGGACGGCGTCGGTGGTGACCTCCATCGCCGAGTCGGAGGCGAACCGCTTGGCCTCCGAGGAGCGCAGCGTGTTGCGCCGGCCCTGGTCGAGCTGAACGGCCGAGTCCCAGGTCAGGAGGCGGGCCGCGTCGACCTTGGTCGCCATGTCGGCGATCATGAACTGGATCGCCTGGTGCATCGCGATCGGCACGCCGAACTGGACCCGTTCCTTGGAGTACTCGGTGGCGAACTCGAAGGCCGCGCGGGCGATCCCGGTGGCCATCGCCGCGACGCCCGGACGGGTGCGGTCGAGGGTCATCATCGCCAGTTTGAAGCCTTTGTTTTCTTCGGCGAGCAGGTTCTCGGCGGGCACCTCGACGTCGTTGAAGGAGATCGTCGCGGTGTTCGAGGCCCGCTGACCCATCTTGTCCTCCTTCTTGTCGACGGTCACCCCGGGGGAGTTGGCGTCGACGACGAAGGCGGACATGCCACGGTGACCGGCCTCCGGGTCGGTCTTCGCGTAGACCGTGAACCAGTCGGCGTAGGTGCCGTTGGTGATGAAGCACTTGGAGCCGTTGAGGATGTACTTGTCACCCTGCTTGACGGCGCGGGTTTTCATCCCGGCGACGTCGGAGCCGGCGTCCGGCTCGGTGAGGCAGAAGGAGGCGAGTTTGAACTCTTCGACGAGGCCGCCGAGGTACTTCTTTTTCGTCTCCTCGGAGCCGCCCAGGCCGACCGGCGCGGCGGCCAGGCCGTTCGCCATCAGCGAGGTGCCGATGCCGGAGCAGCCCCAGCCGATCTCCTCCTCGATCACGCAGCCGGAGAGGTAGTCGAGCCCCGGGCCGCCGTAGGCCTCCGGGACGTGGGTGTTCATCAGGCCGACGTCCCAGGCCTTGCGCAGCACCTCATCGGGCCAGGTGCCGTCCTTGTCGTACTCCCAGGCGACCGGGCGCATCTCTTTCTCGGCGAAAGAGTGCGCGAGCTCTTTCAGGTCTTTCTGTTCGTCGGTCAGGGTGAAGTCGACCACCGCTTGACGCTCCTTTTGTTCGTCGCTTCCAAGACTGTGCAGGAGCGCCGCTCGGCGTTCCCGATTGACTGGTCAGTCAACCAATAGAAGAGTACCTGATGCGGCCCCGGAGAACGAAAAGAAAGCCTTAAAGGGAGCTCGACAATGGCTGGATAGGATTTTTCGGTATGGGAGTGGTACTGGCGACGGCGGTGGGGGTCAAAGCGACCGCGGTGCTGGTCTTCACCGGCGTGGTCGCGCCGCTGATCGGGCTGGGGCTGTGGAAACTGACCGGCGGCCGGGACGCCTACGGCGGCGGGGCCTTTGCGATCCTGCGCGACGCGACGCCGCGGCGAAACCCGCGGGCGGAGGTCGATCCGGCGATCCAGGCGGCCGAAGTGCGGCAGATGCTGGCCGCCAAGGCGGAGCGCCAGAAGGTGCGCGGTGAGCCGGTGCTGGACGTCGAGGCCGAGTCGGCGCGCTTGCTCGCGGCGGCCGACGAGGCGCCCCCGGCGGCCCGCGACCAGGAGCTCCGGGCGGAGGTCCGCCAGCTCGTCGTCGCCCGCAACGAACGGCGCCGGCGGGCCGGGCTGGAGCCGCTCGACGTCGAGGCGGAGACCGAGCGCCAGCTCGCCGACCTGAGCAGCTGAGACGGGCGCGCCTGGCGGCCTGAGAAGTTCTAAGATCGCGCCGATGGCGCTTGATCCGGAAGAGAACCTCTACGAGGTCGAGGAGCTGCTGGTCCAGCCCGGCACCTACTTCAACCCGCAGACCGAGGTCGTCGTGATCGTCGACGACTCCGCCTCGATCGACCAGGAGGTCTTCAACATGGAGGCCTACGAGGGCGCCGAGTGGGTCCGCCTCTCCGACGAGGTCCCGGTCGACGAAGACGGCCGCGACCGCGTCCTCGAGGCTTTCCAGACCCACTACCACCCCGGCTCCACCGGCTCCGTCTCCGAGACCGCGCTCGAACAGGGCGACGACGAGCTCGACGAGGACGAGGACGGCCAGGACCCGGGCCGCGAGGACTAAGGGCCTATCCCGGTAGGGCCCGCACCCCCGGATGCGGCCTGGATGACTTCGCGGATGCTTCGTCCTCGGGAGGCCAAATAGCGCTGCTATTCGGCCTCCCTGCGTCCTCGCCCCGCTCGCCCCCAGTCCGCCCCGGTGGCACGCTCCCTACCGGGATAGGCCCTGGACCTCGGCCTCGACGGCAAGGTTGCCGTCGTCACTGGGGCTGGCAAGGGAATCGGGTTGGCGGTCACCAGGGAGCCAGCCTCGGCACCAGCGATGAGGAGTTCGAATGGGCGATGCAGATGAACTTCTTCATCGCCCTGCGGACCACCCGGGCGGCGCTGAAGGCGATGGTCGAGGCGGGCTCGGGAGCGATCGTCAACGTCGCCTCGGTCAACGCCTTCTTCCAGCCGGACGCCGGGACGATCGACTACGGCGCGCCAAGGCGGCGCTGGTCAACCTCGCCAAAGCCCTCTCCCAGGAGTTCGGCCCAAAAGGGATCCGCGTGAACTCGGTCTCCCCCGGCCCGGTCGCGACCGACCTCTGGCTCGGCGAGCACGGCGTCGCCGAGACCGTCGCCGCAGCAAGCGGGACCGACGCCGCCACGGCGCGCGAACAGGTCGTGGCGGGCATCGGCGGCTTCGCCACCGGCCGGTTCACCGAGCCCGAGGAAGTCGCCAACATCGTCGCCTTCCTCGCCTCCGATCGCAGTGCCAACGTCACCGGCGCCAATTACCTGATCGACGGCGGCCTGATCAAGACGACCTAGGTAGGCTCCAGCGCATGCTCGAGCCAGGGGACAAAGCGCCGGCGTTCACGCTGCCCGATCAGGACGGCAACAAGGTCAAGCTTTCGGACTTCAAAGGCGAGGCTGTCGTCCTCTACTTCTATCCCCGAGCGGATACATGCGGATTCAAATGAAATAAGATCACGGCCCATGCTTCGCGCGGTGGGCATCGTGAGGGTGTCCCAACCCAAAGGACGAAAAGGAGAGAAGTTCGTCTCTCCCAAGGAGCAGCGCCAGGCCATCGTGGGGTTCTGCGCCGACAAAGGTTGGCGGATCACCGACGACGACATATACGACGAGCTGAAGGTGTCGGGAGACGCGCCGCTAGAGGATCGGCCGGGCCTCTCACGAGCCGTGAGCGCCGTGCTCACCAACGCCGCCGACGTGATCGTCGGCGCCTACAGCGAGCGACTGTGGTGGAGCCACGAGGTCCGAGCGCAGGTGCTTCGCCTCGTCCAAGAAGCTGGCGGCGAGGTCTGGGCGGTCGATGCCGGCCTCCTCTCCGATGGCTCGGCGGCCGAGGACTTCAGCGCCGAGGTGCGGACCTCGGCCGACCGCTTCTCGCGCCGCCAGAACGCCGAAAAGTCCCGGCGGGCCGTAGAAGACGCCGTCGCTCGCGGCGTCTGCCCGTTCGCCGACGTTCCACCCGGCCTCGCCCTCGATGAGGATAACCGCGTCATCCACAACGACGACGAACTGCCCATCACCTTGTCAGCCTTCGAACTCCGCGACGAGGAAGCGACGATCAAGGAGGTCCGCGCCTTCCTCAAAGAACACGGAATCGACCGCAGCTATCACGGCGTCCAGTCGATGCTCGGCAATCGCCTATATGTAGGTGAGATCCATTTCGGAGACCTCGTGAACCGGAAAGCCCACAAACCAGCGATCCCTCGCGACCTGTTCAACCGCGTTCAGAAGAAGAAGGCATCACGAGGGCGACGCGCAAAGTCGGACAGGCTGCTCGCTCGCCTCGGTGTCCTGCGATGCGGGAACTGCGGATCCCGGATGGTTGTCGGCACGCAGACGCAGAACGGGCGGAGCTATCCCTTCTACCGTTGTCCGCCGGTCGGCGACTGCGAGCGCCGAGTCACGATCGGCGCGGAGATCGCGGAGGACGTGATCGTGGAGGCGACCAAACGGCGGGCTCGGGAAGTGAAGGGCGAAGCATCAGCCGTGGGTGACGCGCGAGCCGACGCAGAAGCAGCGGAGCGGGCACAGGCGGATCTCGATGCAGCCATCCGAGCTTTCGCGGGGCTTGAGGACGAGTCTGCCGCCGTGGACCGCCTCGCCGAGTTGTCCCGAGTCCGCGACGAGGCCGTGGCGAAGGCGGATCATTCAAAAGACACCACTTCGGCCCTGACGATCGATGTCAATGATTGGGAGGACCTGAGCGTGACCGCCCGCCGCGCCCTAGTCCGAACGACCATCGAGCGGGCCACCGTCGGTTCGACGGGCAAGGGCGCCGGACGCATCTCGGTACACCCCTTCGGCGAGTAGCCGGCGCGCCTCGGCGTCCAGGATTCGGCGCACCTCGGCCCCGACGTGAGGCGGAAGCTCATCGGCCTCCCTTCGATGAATTCTCGGCAGATCCCCCCACTCCCCTCCGCCCCTCGACTGACGGCGCCGGGTGGCCGGGCGGGTCTCCTGGCTCGCGACAGGACGACCTCTCGCAACGCGATTGACTTTGCGACGTGTCTTCGTTCCCGGTCGTCCTACGGCGGTCATCGTGGCCGGTCTCGGCCTCCCGCCAACCCGTCAATCTCCGCGAGTTGCGAAGCGCCGCAGAAGTGACAGCCGAAGGCGACGTCGTACGTCGCGCGCTCGTACCGCGCGCGCTCGGGGTCGGGATAGGCGATCTCCCGGCAGCGCGGGCAGACGCGCAGCGAGCGACGGTCGATCGCCTCGATGAACGTCTCCGGGCCGTTGCGGAGGCGGGCCGGGAGCCGCTGGGCCTTCGCGCGCCGTCGCGCCTCCCCCTCGCGCCAGGCGAGGTAGTCGCGGTGCAATCGCTCCTGCTCCCCTCTTGCACGATGGTCGGCGGCGGCCCCCAGGTTGAGCCCTGACAGATCGCCGCCGCCGAGCAGCTCGCCCCCCTCGATGCGCCCGCGCGCCTCGCGCAGCGCCGGGCCGTCGCCGAGGCGCCCGGCGAGATCATCGACGTGGTCGAGCTGGCGACGGCCGCAGTCCTCGACCAGCGCCTCGAAGGCCGAGCACTCATCCTCGCCGGGTACCCGTCCGCCTTCCCAGAGGCGGAGCGGGTCGGCGATTGTCGCACCGAGCGCGAGCACCGCCCGGCGCTCCGCCTCGTCCATCGGCTCGTCGCGTCCGAGGGTGATCTCAAGCGCCGTTGCGACGGCCGGGTCCAGGCGCCCGGTCCCCCAGTGGCTCTTCCCCCAACGGCGAAGGTGCGAGCGGAGCGCCTCGGGGTCCGAGCGCAGCCGCTCGCGCTCGGCCTCCTCGCGACGGCGCTCGGCCTCGGCCTCTGCTTCCGCCTCCTTGAACGGCCGCCGCGCCTCGCGCAGCGCCGCCGACAACCCAGCGGGCCGGTCGCCGCCGTCGACGGAGAGCAGCCAGCGGCGCTCGGAGGCGCAGCGCTCGGGTGCCCGGGCCAGGTCCGAGGCACAGGTGAGCAGGAGGGAATCGCGGCCGAGCTCTCTCTCCATCGCGGCGAGGAAGGAGCGGGCGCGCTTCCCGGTCGTGGTCAGGAAGAGGAGGGCCGGGCAGAAGCGGTGGCGATCCCGCCACGCCTCCGCCCTCGCGTAGTCGCCGTAGCCCGCCGCCTTCTGCTTGAGGCGGCGGTGCGACATCGTCCCCATGTCCAGCTCGAGGAAGGCGAGCAGCGGGCGGCCATCGGCGTCGGCGATCTCGATCAGGGCGTCGGGTGCTATCGCCCGCTCGCGCCGACCCTCGGCGACGAACGGCTCGCGGGCCTCGCCCTCGCGCTCGAAACGGGCGAGGGCGGCACCCACGGGCAGCGCGGTCTCCAGCGCCACGTAGACCTCGGTGAGGCCGGCGGCGTGGGCGAGGAAGTGCGGATTGGGTTCGCGCCGCTCGCCGCCGCGTGGCGGGGGTCCGCCGCTTGCAAGCGCCTCACCCTTGCGGGTCGGCCATAGGTGGTGAGGGGCAGAGCCTCGTTCGCGGTAGGGACGGCTGCGCCCGACCAGCCCATGACTTGCGAGCCGGGCGCTCCGATAGCGGAGCGTGCGGGTGGGGACCTCGGGGACGATCGTTGCGAGCTGGTTCTGGGTCAGCACCCGGTGACGGGAGAGCAGCGCGAGGATGCGGTGGTCGAGGTCGGAGAGCGGTGCGCTCAGCCAGCCCTGCCGCCGCGGGGTCATCGTCCCGGCCCCTTCCACGGCGACCCCGTCGCCGCCGTGTCGCGGCCGAGCGTCGCGAGGCCGAACGCGAGGCCCGGCAGAGCGAAGGCGAGGCCGGCGGGTGCGGGCGGTCCCGCGGATGGCGCTGCCGAACCAGCGCGGAGGTGTGAGCGGGTGTCGAGGGCGCGTGCGGCACGAGCCTGGGTGCGGCGACCGGCACCGATGGAGAGTCGATCGACCGTGACCGGGACTGCATAAGGTTGGTAGAAGAGTCGGGCGCGGCGACGATCCCGCGATCCCCGCCCGGATGCGGGATTCGGTCGAGAG
>DATEDJ010000197.1:0-4162 GCA_035281725.1 Solirubrobacterales bacterium | reverse complement strand
TGGCGGCGGCGGCGGGGCGCCTCGACCAGGCGAGCGCGACGGCGGCCGCGGACGCGGAGCCGCTCGCCGTGGAGTTGGCGCTGCGGATCGCCGAGAAGGTGCTGGGCGGGGAGCTCGAGGCGCGCCCGGAGGCGGTGCTGGACGTGGTCCGCGGCGCCCTTCGGCGGCTCACCGAGCCTCTCCCCGCGACGCTGCTCGTGAACCCCGAGGACGCCGAGCTGGTGCGCGACGCGATCGACGAGCTCAGCGTCGAGCACGGCGGTGAGCTGACCGTCCGCGAGGAGCGCCGGGTCGAGCGCGGCGGCTGCCTGCTGCGGACGGCGGCCGGTGAAGTCGACGCCCAGATCAGCGCCCAGCTCGAACGTGCGGCGAAGGTAGTCGCGATGCGGGCGGCCGAGGGATGAGCGGCGCGCTCGCCGCCGCCGAGGACGCGATCGAGCGCGCCGACCTGGTGGTGCGGCGGGGCCGCGTCCGCGACGTGATCGGGCTGATCATCGAGGCGAGCGGCCTCGAGGCCGAGGTCGGCGAGGTCTGCCTGATCGAGACCGGCCGCGACCGCCCGCCGGTGCCCGCCGAGGTGGTCGGCTTCCGCGACTCGCGCACCCTCCTGATGCCGCTCGGCGAGATGAGCGGGATCGGCCCCGGCAAGCCGGTCGCCGCCGAGGGCGAGGCTTTCCGGGTGCCGGTCGGCGAGAAGCTCCTCGGCCAGGTGGTCGACGCCTTCGGCCGCCCGCTCGACGGCACGGTCCTGCCTCCCAACGGCACCCGCTCGGTGGCGGCGGATCCGCCCGAGCCGCTGGGCCGGCCGCGGATCGAGAAGCGCCTGGCGCTCGGCGTGCGGGCCCTTGACGCTTTCGTGCCCTGCGGCGAGGGCCAGCGCCTCGGCATCTTCGCCGGCTCCGGCGTCGGCAAGTCCTCGCTGCTCGGGATGATCGCCCGCTCGACCTCGGCCGACGTCAACGTGATCGCCCTGGTCGGCGAGCGCGGCCGCGAGGTGCGCGAGTTCGTCGAGCGGGACCTCGGGGCGGCGCTGGAGCGCTCGGTCGTCGTCGTCGCCACCTCCGACCAGCCGGCGCTGGTGCGGATCAAGGCTGCCTTCGCGGCGACCGCGATCGCCGAGCACTTCCGCGACCAGGGTGCCGACGTGCTGCTAATGATGGACTCGGTGACCCGCTTCGCGATGGCCCAGCGCGAGGTCGGTCTGGCGATCGGCGAGCCGCCCGCGACGCGCGGCTACACGCCGAGCGTCTTCGCCCTCCTCCCCCGCCTCCTGGAGCGCGCGGGCACCAGCCCGGAGGGCTCGATCACCGGCCTCTACACCGTGCTGGTCGACGGCGACGACATGAACGAGCCCGTCGCCGACGCGGTCCGCTCGATCCTCGACGGCCACGTCGTCCTCAGCCGCAACCTTGCCCACGCGAACCACTACCCGGCGATCGACGTCCTGCAAAGCGTCTCCCGTCTGACGACCGAGATCCAGCCGCCGGAGTCGACCGCCGCGGCCGCCGAGCTGCGCCGCCTGATGGCCGCCTACCGCGACAAGGAGGACCTGATCGCGATCGGCGCCTACCAGCTCGGCGGCGACCCCACCGTCGACACCGCGATCGCCCTGCGCCCCGACCTCGACGGTTTCCTGCGCCAGCGCCCGGATGAGCGCTCCGACCTCGCCGAGGCCGACCAGCGCCTGGCCGACCTCGCCGCACTCACCTCCACCGCCCCCGACGACCTCCCGCCCGAGCCCCGGCCCGCCGACCTGGCGGCCCCCGTCGAGGTCCTCGCCCCGATCCCCGCCGCCCCCCAGCTCCGCTAGCCGGTCGATTCCACGGCCTGGGGCCCTTCCGCTGTTCCTTATGGTCGCCTGGCGACCAGAAAGAACAGCTGGCGGCGCGGGGCTGTGGCGCGGGACGGGTGTGGCTCGGGGCCGCTGCGGCCGGGGACGGCGCGATCCGGGGGCCGGTCGATTGGGGACGGCAGGCCCGGGCGTCTCGGAGGCGACCCGGGCAGGCTGAGGCCGCCTCCGAGACGCCCGGGTCGGGATCTTCGTGGAGGGAACGTCACGGGGTTCGTGGCGTCTTCGGGGAGGGACGGGATCCCTGCGGGGGGTCGCCGGGATCCCGTGAGGGAGACGGGCGGGATCCGTGAGGGAGATGCCGGGGACGTCACGGGGACGTGCGCCTCACCGGGGGTCTACGACCCTCCGGATCGCGCGGTCGACCTAACCGGCGCTATGGGTGGGTTAGGACGACCGCGCCTCTGCGAGCGTGGAGGAGTCGTGCGGTCCACGACCTCTCCCTCACGTCGCCGTGACGTTCCCGGCATCTCCCTCACGGATCCCTCAGCACTTCCGCACCCCGGCCCCCGCAGGCGCCCCGCACCCCGCCTCTCCCCGCAGACCCGGCCATCTCGCGGCGGCCTCAGCCTGCCCGGGCCGCCGCGAGATGGCCGCGTCCCTTTGGCGTCCCTTTGGCGTCCCTTTGCCGTCCCTTCCCGACCTCCCCGTCCCTTCCGCCCTCGATGGGGCGAAGTCCGGCTAAAGACCACCGGGTTTCGGGCGATCAAAGGGGCGTGACGGAACGAAGCTTCAAGTTCAGGCTCGAGCGGGTCCATGACATCCGGCGGCAGAAGGAGCGCGGGGCCCAGGAGGACCTGGCCGCGGCGCTTGGGCGCCAGGCGGGCGAGGAGGCCGCGCTCGGGCAGGTCGACGCGACGATCGAGAATGCCCGGGAGCGCTTCCGCGGAGCCGCCGCCGGTGGCGGCGATCTCCAGTCGGCCACCGAACTGTCGGCGAGCAACGCCTACCTCGAACGGCTGTCGGGTCGGCGTGCGGTTGCCGTCCGTGACCTGAATGAGAGCCGCGACGAGGTCGGCCGGCGCCGGCGGGAGCTGGAGGCGGCGGCGCGCGAGCGGCAGGCGCTCGACCGGCTGCGGGATCGTCGCCGGGCCGAGCACGATCGTGAGATCGCCCGCGGCGAAAGCGCCCAGCTCGACGAGCTGGCGATCGCCGGACATCGACGGAGACGGGCGTCGTGAACCCCGCCGAAGGCATCGGGCCGAGCACCGGCGGGATCGCCCAGGCGAGCCAGACGGTGGCCAGGGTGGAAGAACTGCGCAGCATGATCCAGGCGGTTGAAACCGGGCCGAGCGGCAAGGGCTCATTCGCCGCGGCACTGGGCGAAGCCACCGCCGTCGAAGGCTCCGGGGCGACGCCCGCGCTCGGCGAAGCGACCCCCATCACCCCCACTTCCATGACGACCGCAACTGTCCCGGCGACGCCGTCGACCGGCCCCGGCAACGGCACGGTCCCATACCAGTCCCTGATCGAAGAATCGTGCGCGAAATACGGCGTTGACCCGGCCTTGCTCGCCGGCCTGATCGAACAGGAGTCCCACTTCGACCCGACCGTGGGGAGTCCGGCAGGCGCCCAGGGGCTGACCGAGCTGATGCCCGAAACGGCGGCCGGCCTCGGCGTCACCGACCCGCACGACCCGGCCCAGTCGATCGATGCGGGCGCTCGCCTGCTGAGCGAAAAGCTCGCCGAATTCGGCGGCGACACCGAACTCGCCCTGGCCGCCTACAACGCCGGCTCCGGCGCGGTCCAGCAGTACAACGGCATCCCGCCCTACCCGGAAACTCAGGAATACGTGCAGAAGGTGCTCGGCTACGCGGCGGGCTACGCGAACGCCTTCGGGGGAGTGGCGTGAACACGATGGGCTACCAACAGTCCCCCCTCTCCCTCAGCGCGGCCTTCCCGCCGTCCGCCCCACCCGGGGCGCCGCCGCCCGAAGCGGGCCCGCCTGGCGGCCCGCCAGGCGCAGGGCCCCCGTTCGCGGGGCTCCTGCACGGCCAATCCACCGCCCGGACCGCACCAGCGGAAGGCGACAAGAAGAAGGGCCCGCAGGCGACTCCCGCGGCCCCGGCCGAAGGATCCGCACAGAAGGCGCCGACCGGTGAAAGGCGGGACGGCGAAGGCACGCCGAGCGAACCGACCGCGGCCCCGGCAGGAGCCGAAGCGGTAGCCGCTTCGCAGGCGGCGTCGATCACCGGCGCGCCCACGCCGACCACTGGGGCGGATGGGACCTCGGGCGCGGCCGCGCCCACCCAGGCCGCCGCAGGCCCGGAGCTCGTCACCGCGAGCCCGTCGGCTTCGGCCGCGGGCGCAGGG
>DATEDJ010000196.1:0-40431 GCA_035281725.1 Solirubrobacterales bacterium | reverse complement strand
CCCCGGTCGAGGCGGCCAACAAGGCCCTGGCCAAGGCCGGCCTGACCTGGGACGACATCGACGCGGTCGAGCTGAACGAGGCCTTCGCCTCGCAGAGCCTCGCCTGCCTGAAGGGCTGGCCCGACCTCGACCCGGAGAAGGCGAACATGAGCGGCGGCGCGATCGCGATCGGCCACCCGCTCGGGGCCTCCGGCGCGCGGGTCGTCGGCCGGGTGGTGGAGGAGCTGCGGGCGCGCGGCGGCCGCTACGGCCTCGCGGCCCTTTGCATCGGCGTCGGCCAGGGGCTGGCGATGGTGGTCGAGAGCGTCGCTACCACGGCAACACAGCATCACCACTGACGAACTCGCCGCTCGGACCGTCCGCCGGAAGGGTGGCGGCCCACACAGGCAACGCGGCTGCCTGCTCCGGAGTCCGATCGCCGACGTTGCCGTTTATGTCGGTGGCGCAGTGGCCGGGATCAACCGCGTTGATCTTCAGCGCCGTGCCGTGGAACTCCTTGGCATACGCCAAGGTCACGGCGTTCAGCGCGGTCTTCGACGTGTTGTAGGCGAGCAGGTTCAGCGCTTCGGCCGCCCTTGTGCCCGGACCGTTGCTGGCAAGCGAAGCCAGCCAACTGGTCACGTTGACGATCCGCGGCTCATCTGCCTTGAGCAGCAGCGGAAGCATCGCATTGGTAACGCGGATGGCTCCGAAGAGGTTCGTCTCATAGGTCTTCGTCACTATCTCGATCGGCGTCGTGCTCGGCCTCATCCCGGACCCGACCGGCTCGAGCAGGACGCCGGCGTTGTTGACCAGCACATCCACTCGGCCCCAGCGCTGCCTGACCGTGTCGGCCGCGGAAGCGACCGCCCGATCCTCGGTCACGTCGATGAGCAGCGGCTTCGCACCCACCCCGACGGCCTCTAGTCTCTTGATCGCCTGCTGAAGACGCTCAACCGAGCGTCCGCCTGCCAACACGACGAAACCTTGTTCGCCGAGTGCGCGGGCGATCTCCCAGCCGATTCCCTTGTTCGCGCCCGTGACCAAGGCGACCATGGGGTCTGCGGTCATCTCCCTCACTCCGAGGACCTCGGGGCCCTCACCAGGCGGTCCAACCACCGTCGACGGCAATGTCCGCGCCGGTGACCCAGCTTGATTCGTCCGAGGCCAGGAAGAGCGCCACGGAAGCGATGTCCTCGGGGCGCCCCAATCGCCCCAGCATGGTTCTTTCGGTAAGGCGCTCCTTCAGCTCCGGTGAGCCATCGAGGAAGCGGCGGGTGGCGTTGGTGACGACCATCCCCGGCGAGATCGTGTTGGCGCGAATGCTGTCGGGAGCTCCTTCCTTCGCCAGCTCTCGGGTCATCCCGAGAACTCCGGCCTTCCCGGCCGCGTGAACCAGCGTCGGAAGCCCCGCTGCCGCCAGGTGCGCGTTGATCGAGGCAAAGTTGACGATCGAGGCACCCCCGGCCTCGCGCAGGTGAGGCCATGCCGCCTTGCAGATCAGGAAGACGCCGTCCAGCTCGGAAGAAAGTGTCTCGCGCCAGTGCTTCTCGTAGTCCATCTCTTCTATCGGCGCGCCGACGAACCGAGCTGCAGCGTTCACCAGCACGTTCAGTCCCCGATGCCGGGAGACGATGTCCTCGATCACCGCGTTTACCTGGGACGGGTCTCGCAAATCGACCGGGTGCATCGCGTCGAGGGGAAACCCCTCCGCCTCGCCTTCACGCGCCGTCTCTTCGACCCGCTCCGAGTCGATGTCCACCGCGACCACGGTTGCCCCGTTGCGAGCGAAGTGCAGCGCGGTCGCCCGACCGATACCGCTGCCGGCGCCGCTCACGATCGCGCATTTCCCTTCAAGCCTTTTCGCCGACGCCCCGATCACAGTGTGTATCCCAATCCCATCATCGCTAGTCATAGCTCGCGAGTTGTCCTACCAGATCCGCCACGACCGGCGACGGCTCTCGCTTCTATCGAGGGCCGTCGCCGGGACGCAGGGGTCGGCATTGCCTACCTCGGTTCTTCGTCCGCGCCGGGCGCCAGCTGTTCACTCGCCGACGGCGCCGAGGAGGGAAGTTCGCCAACCGCCTGGGCGATTTCGATCAGAGGCTGGAGAGTTTCCGTCGAGATCGTCGCCGAAAAGGCAGGCGTCGGCGCTGCTTCCACAATCGCTTCTTCCAAGCCGAGCCATCCCGACAACAGTTCCGTGGCTTTCTTGGGATTTTCCTCGATCCACGCGATGGCTTCGGCTAGGGCTGCGCGGAATTTCTCCGCCGCTTCCGGGTGTTCTTCGACGAACCCCTTGGTGGCAATCATTATCGCCGACTGCGTGCTTTTCTGTTTACCTTTGGTGATCGCTTCGACCGCCGTTACGCTGATGTCCTTTTCGTCCACCGAAACACCTTCGAGGCCGGTGAAGAACGGCACCGCCGAGACAGCCGCGTCGATACGTCCTGCCTTCACCTGATCGGCCATCGTCGGGAGGGGTACGGCACTGAAGTGAACGGCCGAAGGATCGCCGCCTTCGCTCTGAATCACATATTTGGTCGCCTGGATTGATCCACCGGAAAGCGAGATCTCCGCCACGCTCTTACCTTCTAGCTCCTTTAATGACTTCACAGGTTCCTTGGAGACGAGGACGGTGTTGACGTGGCTTTTGTCCACGACCTGCAGTCCCGAGACGGCCTCGAGACCCGCGCCGTGAACGTTGGCAGCGAACATGATCGACGGCGACCCGAGCGCTATGTCGAACTGCTTACCCAAAGCCGCGACTCCGCCCGCGACGTCCGTCGATTCGGTGGTGCTTACATCGAGTCCCTGCTTTTCGAAGAAACCGTTGACTTCGGCGACATGAAGAGGCAGCGACCCAAAGGCCGGAATCAGGTCCAAGCGAACGCTTTCGGTGCTCGATCCGCTTTCACCACCACCAGCTTCCGACTTCGGTTCCGCTTCGGCAGAAGAGCTGCCTCCACTCGCGCTGCTGCCGCTCGAGCCGCAGGCCGAAATGCCGACGGTCAGCAGGATGCCGACGATGATTGCGGCCACCCAAGTGGCTCTCGCTTCCCGTAGAGGCATTCCTCTACCCATGATTCTCTCCTCCTGTTGTTATTGGGTTCCCGACTCCCGCCTCGGCAACGCCGAGTTCGGAACACAAAATCACCGGGACACCCGCCGCGCAGTGACTTTCGTCCCGGGGCGCCGCCAAAAAACTGCGTGCGCTGCTACTTAGTTGGCCTCCGGCCAATTGCGGAGAAGCCGCTGTTCCGCCGCCGCAATCAGGGCATTGATTGCGAAACCAAGTACCCCGATCAAAAGGAGCAGCCCCCAAACAGCCGCGGCGTCGAATGACTGCTGACGTTCGGCGAGAAGCTGCCCCACACCGTCGCTCGATCCGATGATCTCCACCAGCAGCGTGACCACCAGCGAAATCGAGACCGCGACCCGTACGCCGACCATGATCGCCGGGAGAAGCGAGGGTATGACGACCTTGATAATTCGCTCGAATCGACCGAGTCCAAGAGTTCGCGACATCTCAATTCGGACCGCCGGAATGTCGCGCATCGCCCCCGCCGTATTCAGGAGTATCGGCCACACGATCGCGATGACCACGACAGTGACGCTCATTCGGAGGCTGATCCCGAGAATGAGCGCGGCCACTGGGACGACTGCGGGGGGTGGCAACGACCGGAAGAAGTCAAGGGTCGGAGTAAGCGCGCGATCGACCCGGCGCGAGGCACCGATCGCCATCCCCACCGCCGCTCCGATGACCGTCGCGATCACCAGCGAAAGGGCGAAGGTCACAAGGGTGGTGCGCAACGCGGGACCGAGTGAACCATGGTCCGCGAGTTCCCGCAGCGAATCGATCCAGCTACTCGGCGGGGGGAAGGAGAGCGAGGAATCGGACCCCGCCAGCTGCCAGATCACCAGCAAGATCATCAGCGGGATCAAGCCTTTGAGCGTGGTCATTCCCGGGACGGGCCGTCTAACGGGCAGCCCGGCACGCGTGCGCCGAGCTGGGCGCGCCAGAGTGGAGGTTCCGTCGCTCATGCCTTCGCCACCCCCATGTTTGCGCCGCCGCGGCGCACCGCGTACACCAGGATCGCGTTCATGAGGTAGCCCATCCAACCGGCGACGACCGCGTAGGCCCACATGTTCTCGGGCTTCAAAGACTGCATCGAGAACACGAGCCCCCAGCCGACTCCGTCCGGGTTGATGAGCATCTCGGCGACGATCGCGACGACCAACGCACTGACGATCGCAAGCCGAGCGCCGATGAGGATTGCCGGGGTCGCTACCGGGAGGACGATTTTGTAGAGGGTTTCGGAGCGAGAGAGGCGGAACGACCGGGCCACATCGCGCTTCAGGGGGTGAACGCTCTGGACCCCGGCCATAGTGTTGACCACGACCGGCCAACCGGCGGCGTAGGAAGCGACGATGATCTCGGCCTTCGAGCTCGCTCCCCACACCAGCAGCGCCACGGGCATAAGTGCGACGACCGGCACGGTGCGCAGAAAATCCACCGTGCCGATCGAATAGGTGCGCACCGGCTTGACCAATCCGAGCGCTGCACCCAAAGTCACTCCCGCAGCTATCGCGATCGCGGAGGCAACAACCGTGACCGTAAGGGTGTGCACCACGGCTTCTCCCATTTCGCCCGATGCGACGAGGTGGCCCAGTCCGTCGGCAATTTCGGTCGGTGGAGGGGTGTAGTCGAAGTTGATGATTCCCACTTCGATCAGCAACTGCCAGAGGGCGATGATCGCGAGGACGACCATCCAGCCGAGGGGGTTGACGGCCTGGATCAAGCGACGCCGCGTCACCGGTGCGGCGTTTCCTCGTTGAGCAGTGCCTCGCCGAGGAGGTGGCGCACCTCGAGAAACCGCGGTGACTCGCGGACGGTGATCTGGTCGCGCGGCCTTGGTAGTTCGGTCGAGATCTGGTGGGAGAGCTCGCCCGGAGACCCGGAGATCAGGAAGACCCGATCGCTCAGGTAGATGGCCTCCTCGAGATCGTGGGTGATGAAGATGATCGTGGCGCCGGTTTCTGCCTGCATGGTCAGCACCTCGTCCTGCAACGCCGCCTTCGTGATCGCGTCGAGGGCCCCGAACGGCTCGTCCATCAACAGCACCCGCGGGGAGAGGACTAGCGCCCGCGCAATCTGCACCCGCTGCTGCATCCCGCCGGAGAGGCGCCATGGATGATCATTTGCGCGATCGCCGAGGCCGACGACGTCGAGCGCATGTCGGACCCGTTCGCGACGCTCGGCCTTGGAGACCTTGCGCTCCAGCGGGAAACCCACGTTGCGTTCGATGGTCCGCCATGGGAGCAACGCGTTCACGTAGTCCTGGAAGACCGTCACGACCGTCTCCGGCGGACCGTCGACCACCCGGCCTTCGAGTTCGACGGTCCCGGTCGTGGGGGTCAACAAGCCGCCCAGGATCCTCAGGAGCGTCGTCTTACCGGTACCTGACCGCCCCACGATGCCGACGATCTCTCCAGCGTGGCAATCGAAGCTGATGCCGCGGATGATCTCCAGTGGCCCATCGGCCGTCGGCAGCGTGACGCCGGCGTCCTGAACCTGGAAACTGGTGGTTGCCGAGGCAACAGCCGCTCTCGGCTCATCTCTCTGAGTCATCTGGGCAGTGGTGTCCAAGGCAGTTCCGTCGGGGTGCGTGGGTGAGATCGAAGGTTTGCCGCCGAGCATCGGCCGCTCATGACCTCTCCTCCTCCGCGTCTCGTGCTTAGGCCCGATCCGCTTGCCCTGATTGTGTGACGCGGCTCACCGACATGTCAGTGATCTAAGTCCGGCGCGCCCCGTCCGCCGTGGCTACGATCGCCCCGCGCAGCCAGGGATACAGCGCTCGCAATGACCGGTCAGACCTCAAATTTCACCGAAGCGGTCGCTTCGGCAATCGCCGCCGAGTCCAGCCACGCCTTCGGGCTGATGGGCGCCGGCACGATCAGACTCACCCACCACTTGACCCACGACCACGGGGTCACCTACCACGCGGCTCGTCACGAGGCGGGTGCGATCGGAGCTGCCGACGGGTACGCGAGGGTGACCCGGCGGACCGGCGTCAGCTTGATCACCTGGGGTCCGGCCTTGACCAACACGGCGACCGCTCTCACGGTCGCCCTGCGCGCGAAAAGCTCGCTCGTCTTGGTGGCTGGAGACGCCTCGGGGGTGCCAACCGAGCGCAATCTCTTCGCCGCAGGAACCCAAGGCTTCGACCAGAGACCCTTTCTCGATGTGCTCGGCGTGCCGGTCGTGAGGGCCCGATCGCGGACGGCGAGCAGGGACGTCGCCAGGGCCTTCGTGCTCGCGCGAGAGGAGAGATCCCCGGTCGCTCTCTTGCTGCCGATGGAGAACGAGCTGGCTCCGGCCGTCAACGCCCCCGAACCGGAGTCGCGGCCGGCTCCGACACCGATCCCTTTGGACGAGGAGGCGCTGGGGCCGGCGGCGGCAGCCTTGCGTGCCGCCGAGCGGCCGATCGTCCTCGCCGGTGGCGGCGCGATCCGGGCCGAGGCCCGCGACGCGATCATCCAGCTGGCCGACGCCGTCGGCGCCCTCCTCGCAACCACGCTCAGGAGCAAGGACCTGTTCGCCGACCATCCTTACAACCTCGGGGTCGCCGGGGGCTTCTCCCCAGACCTGACCGCAGGATTGTTCGCCCGAGCCGACTGTGTCGTAGCCTTCGGGGCCAGCCTCAATCACTTCACCACCAAACGGCGCCAACTGTTTGCGGGCGCCACCGTTATTCACTGCGACGTCGACCCGGAGGCGATCATCCGCCACGGTGCTCCTTCGATACCGCTGCGAGGTGACGCCGGCGAGGTGGCGTCGCAGCTCAAAAAGGCGATCGGACCCGGACTCGAGAACGCAAGCTTCCGCGAAGAGGCTCTCGCGGCGGGTCTTGCGAAGGACTCCTGGAAGCCCCCGTTCAAGGATCTCTCGAGCCCCGGCGCCCTCGACCCGCGTGCCGTCTGCGACCGCCTCGACATCGTTCTTCCCAGAGAGCGCACGGTCGTCACCGACTCCGGCGCGGTCAACGAGTTCCCGGCCTCCTACCTGTCGGTTCCGGATCCCGAAGCGCTCCTCTGGCTGCTCGGCGACTTTGGCGCGATCGGCACCGGAATCGCGCCTGCGATCGGCGCGGCGGTCGGCCGCCCCGATCGACTCACCGTATTCCTGAGCGGGGACGGCGGCCTGATCATGGCGATCCAGGAACTGGACCTTGCAGTGCGCGAGAGACTTCCGCTGCTCGTCGTCTGCCTGAACGATCGCGCCTACGGCTCAGAGTTCCATCACATGCGTGACGACGGGCTGCCGGAGGTCCCTGGAGCTCGATTCGAGACGCCTGACCTCGCCGAGGTCGCTCGCGCCTTCGGGTGTCACGGAGAGCGGATCGAGTCGCTGGATCAGCTCGACTCACTTCCCGAGCGGCTCGCCAGCCTCGATCGCCCGCTCCTCCTCGACGTCATGATGACGCAGGAGCTGGTTCCTTCGCTGCTACGTCGACACTCGGGACCGCCCTCCGACGGCTGACCGAGCGGTCCAGGTCGGCCCCGGTCGGCGCGCTGCCTATCGTTGGCTCTCGGTCTGGACTGCGAATTCGGTCTCTCCCCCCGAGAAGAAGGTGCCGATGATGTTGCCGCGCGTGATCGGCAGGTCGAGGCGGGACGGATACTCGTCGTTGCGATACACGGTCACCCGAACCGGACGCGCCACGTTGAGGTGGTCCCGCGCGAGTCCGCCCAGCGCACCCTCGGCCGGCTCGTCGTCCGCTCCCTTGATCCTCAGGGCGATTCGCTCACCCGCCCCGATCAGCCGTGCGGTCGGCACGATCGGGATCTTGACCTCGTAGATCTCACCCGGAATCAGCGGCTCGCGGTCCGTGTGGGCGAGGACCGGTTCCCATGGGGTCGAGGCCTCCTCGTCGACCTTGCGCTGCGAGGCCCGCAGCCAGCCGCGGGTGAGCTCGCGCTCGTTGCCCGCGGAGTCAATCACCAAGAGCGCCGCGTGGATGAACGCCTCGGGCTCCGTCGAGGAGATGTAGAGAGTGAGCACGGAGGGCCCTAGCAGCTCGGTCGGCTCGACCAAGGGCGGCGTCTCATAGACGAGCTCACCGTGCTCGAAGGCCGACTCGTCGAAGTTGTCGAACCCCTCGTTGGGCCAGTGCTCACGCTCACTGAGGATGCCTTTTTCGTGGAGATAGAACTCCATCCATCGGGCCTCGGGGGCTGGCCAGTCCTCGAGCGCACGCCACTCGCCTTGCGGTGGGATGAAGCAACGGATAGGCGGCTCGTCCATCACCCCGGTGTCGACTCCCTTCAGCCAGTGGTCGAACCAGCGGACCGCCTCACCCTGGAGCTGGTAGAGGGGTCGATCCAGGTATACCCCCGGCCCGATCATGAGCTTTTTCGGCCCCCGCCACGCGCGCCATGCGTCGAAGGCACCGGGAAGGTGGAGGGCGTAGTTGCCCCAGCACGAGCCGAGGTAAGCCGGGACCTGACCGGGCTCGCCGTCTACATACCTTTCCGTCCACCAAGGGCCGTCGAGGGGTCGCAGAAGGATGTCGACGAGCAGGGCGTTGGCGTCCGGACCCGGGTCCATCAGCGCTTCCCGCAGCGCGGGCACCACCATCAACTCGTCGTCCTGGCGAGCGGCCGCCAATGCCTCCTCAAACTCATCGTCCCCGAGTTGGTCGCGCAGAATGCTGCGATAGCGGAGGCGGTGGGCGCTGTAGCGCCAGTGACTGATAAATCGGGCGGTGAGGATGCCGCCGTGATACCAGACGTGGCGGTACCAGTCGTTCGCCGAATGCGGGGCGAAGATCGCCTTCAGCTCTGGGGCGCCGAGCGTGGCGACGGCCTTCGCCAGCTTCGCGAAATAAGAGACGCCGAACATGCCGACATTGCCGTCGCTCCACTCCTGCCCCGCAAGCCACGCGATCAGCTCCACGATGTCTTCGACCTCACGGGGCCCGTTGAACTGGAAAAAGCCCTCCGAGTAGCCGGTCCCGCGCACGTTGAAATACGCGTGCACATATCCGCGGCGCACGAAATAGTTCGGGTCGCCGGACTCCATGTAGCCCCGTTTCGGCGTGAAGCCGATCGGTTTCATCGGCCCCGACTGCAGATGCTTGTTGTATGGGCTGACCCCGAGTATCACCGGGAAGGGACCAGGCCCGACGGGCCGATAGATATCACCGGACAGTTGGACGCCGTCCGCCATTTTCACGGTGACGTCCCGATCGACCGCGACGTCGTACTCGCGCGCGGAGGTGGACCAGGTTCGCGTGAACATGTAGCTCTCCTTCGTTCCTAACCGATTGAAAAGTAGGCGGATGCTTCTGCCGTCACTGCGGCCAGTCGAGAGGCTCGCCCCGCAACCATCGTTCGCCCGCCGCAAACAGTGCCTGTCGCTGGGGGCCGACCTCGGTAGGCATATCGGGTTTGATCTTGTATCCGAGGCCCTCCTGCAGATAGGCGAGGCGCTGATATCCGTCGGGCCGCCGCGCGAGGATCGCGGGGTCGAGGACGACCGACTCCGATGGGTTGGCGGGCACGATGTAGTCCCGCTCGTAGACGGGCTGACGGAGCACCAGCCCCCAGCTGCCGTCCCGCCGCTCGATGAAGTCGAAGTTGATCCCGATGCAGGTGATGTCGCAGACAACGCCCTCGACGGGACCGCGTTGCATGATCCTCAGCTTCGATTTGGCCACCGCTCGGTCGCCGGCTAGGTCGAAGCTCACGCCCCCCACGGAGTGAAGCATCCGGTCGCCTCGTTCGAAACCCTTCGTCGCGGCGGCGACGAACTCGGCCGCGCTGGCTTTCCCGCCCCAGGTCGTCATCATCCCGCCACCGTCGTGCCACAGCGCCAGAAAGCGCTCCCAATCGCGGTTGTCACGGTGGATGCTCCAGTTCTCGACCAGCTCGCGTATCGCCAGTCGGTCGGCGAGTCCGGCCTCGTTGCTCATCGTTACCTCTCCTTTCGTCGGACGACTAGAAATCGGCTGACGCGGGCAGGCCGACATAGTTCTCTGCCAGCGTCTTCGCCCCCGCCTCATGGCTGGTCGCGTATTCCAGCCGCGCGCGCTGAACCCGTTGCTGGAAGTCGTCGCCATAGTCATGCAGCATCTCCGTCATGTACTTCGAGAACTCTTGAGCTCGCCAGACGCGGCGCAGCGCCACGGACGAGTAGTCGGCCAGGGCGCGGTCGTCGCCGTCACGTTGATGAGAGGCCAGGGCCGCGCCGAGGAGTCTCGCGTCGTTGATCGCGAGGTTCAGGCCCTTCGCGCCGGTCGGCGGAACAACGTGCGCGGCATCACCGGCGAGGAAGAGGCGGCGATATTGCATCGGTTCACTGACGAACGACCGCATCGTCGTGATCGAGCGTTCGATGATCGGGCCTTCGTTGACCCTCCCCAGGCGCAGGCCTAGCTGTTCCCAGATCCTCTCCTCTGGCCATTCATCGAGCGAGTCTCGGTCGGAAACCTGAAGGTAGAGGCGGCTGACCTCATGGCCCCGCATCGATTGCAAGGCGAAGCCCGCTTCGTGCTGGGCATAGAGATTCTCTTTCGAGAGGGGTGGAGCGGCGGCGAGGAGCCCGAGCCAACTGAATGGATATGCATGCTCGAGTTCCTTGCGCACGCCAGCGGGGATGGACTTCCTGCTCACGCCGTGATAGCCGTCGCAGCCCGCGACGAAATCGCAGTCCAGCCTTTCGGCCTCGCCGTCCCTCGTGAACGAGATGCTCGGGTGGTCGGAGTCAATGTCGTGGATTGCCACCTCCGACGCCTCGAAGAAGATCGGGATGTCGCGCTCGAGAACGGCCGCGATCTCGTCTTTGACGATCTCCTGCTGACCGTAGATCATCATTCGGCGACCGGTCAGTTCCATCACGTTGAGGTGGTGCACCTGCTCGGCGAACCGAAGGGAGATACCGGAGTGCTCCACCCCCTCCCGATGCATCCGGGAGTCGACACCGATCTTCTCGAGCACGTCGATGGTGTTCTGCTCCAGCAGGCCGGCACGAACTCGACGCTCGACGTACTGGCGGCTGCGCGCCTCCAGGACTACCGCCTCGACCCCCGCTTCATGCAGCAACAGCGCGAGGGTGAGCCCGGCGGGGCCCCCTCCGATGATCCCGACGGCGGTCCTCAATCTGGCTCCTTTGCGTTCAGCGCGGTGGGTAGCGTCATGCTGTCCGACCCGGATCGACGGGCTCTCCCGGCTGGTCCGATGGAGCCAGAACGAAGTCGCTCTCCAGGGTCCACCAGGGCCCCGGGTCGATCCCCAACGGCCGGTCAGCGTCGTCAGCTGCCCGGCGATCGAAGCGGCGCAGCAGTGAAGGCTTGACCGCGAACACGGCGTCGGAATCGAGGTACTCGCTATCGCGATCGAAGATGTGGGTAGTGACCGAGGCATGACCCGGAGCCCGCACGATCATGTGGATGTGGGCGGGACGCCATGGGTGACGGTTCGTCGCCTCAAGCATCGCGCCGACGGGCCCGTCATAAGGGATGGGGTACGGCGTCGGGCGCACCGCAACGAAGCCGTAAGCACCATCGACGTCGGTGACGAAACGGCCCCGCAGATGATCGTCCGGCGCCTTCGGATCCTGCACTGCGTACAGTTCGTTATCACCGTTCTGCCAGACATCGAGTTCGGCACCCGCGAGCGGTCGTCCGTCTGTCGAGAACACGCGCCCATGCACCCACGCAGGCTCTCCTGAGGGCATCTCGTCCAGGCGCTCGCCCGACTCCCGCAGCGGGGATCCGGGGACGTAGAACGGACCGAGGACGGTCGACTCGGTCTCGCCGCCGGCGACCGGGTGGGCTAGGGCATCGACGAGCATCGACACTCCGAGGGTGTCCGACCAGAGGATCCACTCCTGCCTCTTGTCATCGGTGATGCGCCCGGTAGCGGTAAGGCGCTCGATCGCTTGCCGCCACTCCTGCTCGGTCAGCGACACCTCGGAGATGAAGGCATGCAGGTGGCGGACGAAGGCTTGCATCACCAGCTTCAGCCGCGGATCGGGCGTGTGGGCGAAACTTCCTTCGACCGCCGCCGTGATGTCGGCGGGGCTGGTGGCGCCGATTCGCGATTCAGGGGATGTCATCGAATACCCCACCGAGCCCGCCCGGCTGAAGGATGTCGCTCGGCCGCCGACCCTCGAACGCCGCGTCGAGGATCGAGAACACGTCATCGGCGGAGACCGGCCTCGGGTTCTCCTCCGGAACCACCTCCAGAATCTCCTCCACCATCCCGGCGACGTGTGCTCGACGCATTCCGAGCTCGGCGAGGCTGACCGGTCCGCCAGCCGCGTCGATCAGATCGAAGACCGCCGCCGCCGCACTCCCGTCGACCCCCTGAAAACCTCCGGGGAGGGCCCGGCAGATTCGCCCGACCTCCGCGGGCATGGCCGGTTCGTTGAACCCCAAGACCTGCGGAAGGACAACGGTGTGGGTCTCCGCGTGCGGTAGGTCGAGGCTGCCGCCGAGCACATGGCAGATCTTGTGGTGGAGTCCGGAGCCAGCGACGGCGAAGGCGCTGCCGGCCAGGAACGAGCCGTACAGCAAGCCTTCGCGACCCGCACGTCCCTCGGGCTGCCGCACGACATCTTGGAGGCTGGACGCGAGCGCCCTGATCCCCTCTTCGGCAAAGAGCGTCGTGACCGGGTTGCGGCCGGGAGCGTAGAAGGACTCGACGCAGTGCGCGATCGCGTTGAACGCGCTGGTCACGGTGATCGACACCGGCAAGGTCGTGGTCAGTGCCGGGTCGTACACGACGAGGCTGGGGAGGACGCCGGGGGCGCGACCGGTCTTCTTTCGACCGTCCGCCGTGATGCCCCAGATGGGAGTCACCTCCGACCCGGCATAGGTGGTCGGCACGGCCGCGATCGGCAGCCCGCTCTTGAGCGCGATCGCCTTGGCCAATCCGGTCGTGCTTCCGCCCCCTATCGACAGCAGCCAATCGGCGTTGTGCTCGGCGGCGAGCAGGCGAGCGGCCTCCGCCACCTCGATCGGAACATGCGGCCGACTCTCCGGGAAGAAAGCCACAACGTGGTCCTCGAAAGGTGCGGTGACCGCCGCCGCGAGATGCGACTCTGCCTCCGTGCACAGGACCAAGATTCGTTCGGCCCCTCGGGCCGCGAGTTCCGGGCCAAGGCGATCGGCGCTCGTTCCCCAGCCGAAAACCGTGCGACTTGGCAGTGCCTCGAAGACGAAGCGTCCCGCCGCGACGCACGCGGACGGCCGGTCAGGGACCCGAAGCCGACCCGAATCGGATCTGTCTTTTGCCTCCATCTCCCTCTTTTCAACCCGATCGCGCCACGGAGTAAGCCGTCCGCGAGTACGCAGTCGGTCAGGGGCATGATCGGCAGGATCGACCGGATGCGCAGTGACAATAGTCCCAGTAAAGCGCGTTCGATCGCTTGATATCCCACTAGGATGGACTCCATGGGGCCGGCCGGAGTCACGGGGGTCACTGGACTGACGCAGCAAGCCGCACGGGCATGGAATGACTGCTTCCTGGCTGGTCTCCCGGTGGCCATTTCGGAACGGCTGCTCGACGGGGCGAGGGAGGTGCGCATAGAGCCCGCCGACCTGATGCTTCGGCGCCAAGGGCCCGGCTCGGATGCTTCGGTCTACCTGATAGTTGAGGGACTGGTGAGGATCTACCTCGTCGGCCCCGACGGCCGTCAGGCGACCGTCAGATACGCCACCGACGGCGACGTGATCGGGCTACCACCGCTGCTCGTGTCGGGCATGGATATCTGGGCCGAGGCGGTGACGGAGGTGTGCGCTGTGCGACTCTCATCGCGTCGCCTCGTGGCTTTGGCGGAGAAGCACGTCGAGCTGGCCTGGCCGACCGCGCTCTACGTCGCGCAGCAGCTCGCCTCCACCAACGATGTACTGGCGGCGGACATCTTTCTCCCGGTCCGCGCCCGACTGGCCCGCCACCTTCTAGACCTAGCGCAGCGACATCCGGACGGCCTGCTCGTTCCCGCACGCCACAAACATCTCGCCGACGCGATCGGGTCCGTTCGGGAGGTGGTTTCCCGTGAGATGAAGCGGTTCGCCGACGAACGACTGGTAAGTCGTATCGACAGCGGCACGAAACTTGAAGACCCGGCAGAGCTGCACCGGATCTCGACCGGGGAGCCCACCCAGCACACCGCCCCTCGCTGAAGGCCGCCCAGGTCGGTCAGCTGCGGCTCGCCCTGCGCTCGACGATCGTCACCGCCTCGGCATAGGTGCGGTCGAAGGCGGCTTTGCCCTTTGCCAAGAATTCTTCGTGCGGCATCTTCCAGAGGGAGTCCGGGAACTCGGTGCCGTAGGTACCGTCATCGGAGAAGACCTCGAGCTCCCACCAGCCGTCGTAGCCGGCTTCGATCAGCGTGGCGATGATCTCGGCCGCGACGCCGCGCCCCTCGCCCGGCATCGCTCGGTCGAAGTTCGTACGCTCTTCCGGCTGGACGTCGTTGACGTGGACACTGTTGATGCGCTTCGCGTACTGACGGATGTGATCGTGCAGATCCGGCTCGCACCAGCTGTGGTACACGTCGAACATGATCCCGATGTCGGGACGGCCGATCTCGTCGAGGAATCCGGCAATCATCGGCAGATTGTGAAGCGGCGAGCCGCGGCGCTCGGCCAGAAGCTCGAAGGTGATGACCTGGCCGTGCTCGGCGGCTGCGTCGGCGATCCGGGGCAGGGCCTCGGCGATCGCCTCGACCGGACCGATCGGGTGTGCGGGATCGCCTGAGACGCCCGGGCCGATCACGATCGCCAACGGATCGAAGACAGCAAGCCGCGGGATCGAGTCGAGGATCGCTTCGGTTCGCGCCTCCGGGTCCGAGGGGATCCCGGGGGCATTAAAGGGCACCGGCAAGATCGTGTGCACAGCCGGTACGCAGAAGGAGGCTCGCAGGCCGTTCGAAGTCATGGCCTGGGCGATCGCCGCGTCCTCCCCGTCGGCGAACTTACCCTCCCAGAGTCCGACCCCCCGTCCACCCGTGCGGGCGATCTGCTCGATGTCGTCGATCGATGAGTTATGGGGCGTCGAATAGGAGTTGACCGCGTAGCGGTCAGTGCTGGCCGCGAGGCTGTCGGTTGAACTCATATGTCCTCCGTGGCTCTGAAAAGGATGTCGGGGTGGTGGGGATTGGTGCAGCTTAAAGAATTGGTTGCGCGATGCGGAACATATGCCTGCGAAGCACCGTCAGCTCCACTCCACCATCAGCGAATTGAACTCCCGGATCGTCATATTCGGTATCCCTCGGTATTCCTGGACGGGTGCAAGGCGCGGGTTCGGCAGGCGCTCCAAGAAAAGTTCGAAGCTCACCCACGCCTCGGGCCGAGCGAGATGGGCACCGAGGCACATGTGCGCCTAGCGGCCAAAGGCGTAGTGCCTGCCCGCGTTCGATCGATGGATATCGAGCCGGTCGGGATCTGCGAAGACGGAATCGTCGCGCTGCGGCGAAACAGCAGGATCTGGACCTGGGCGCGCTTTCGGGATGATGACATCGCCGATCCGCACCTGGCGAGTGGCGAGGCGCCGCGAGCCACGCCAGGGCGAACGCAACCGTAGGCACTCCCCAAGGCGTTGGCGAGTAGCGATGGGTCTGCCCGGATCTCTTCCCACCGGTCGAAATGCGAAAGAAGCTCCCGGGTGGCAAGCGCGATGAAGTTCTTCGTCGTACCTACGCCGGCGATCAGGAGGCTGTCGATCAGACCAACCACGGCGTCGAGCATCATGATGGTTTCGCCCGCATCGTCGCGCGGTTGCCGGCGTTTCGTCGACAAACTCGTAGAGCCAGTCCATCACGGGGCGGGCGCGATCGGCCAGTTCCCGTTCCTGGCCGGGATCGAGGTCGGGCGCGCCCCTCAGTAGAAGCATGGTGTCGTCGGCCCAGTGGCCAAGGTTCATCGCTTCGCCGTCGGGAATGGCGATGATGATGAAGATCACCTGCACTTGCAGCAGCCCGCTGTACCGTCGGACGAGATCGCAACTTCCGTCGTCGACAAAGTCGTCGATCAAACGGTTCGCGCGTTCCCGGACCGTCGGCTCGTACTGCGCTATCGCGGTTGGGGCTGAAGCACTTCTGCGCGAGCTTGCGCAACCGGTGGTGCGGGTCCGTCCTTGAGCAGGAGCGAGTGCCTGATCGGGTGTCCGTCGGGGAAGACCTCGCTCAGCGGACCGTCCAGATCCTTCGGCGAGATCGCGTTTTCGGAGCGGAAGGTCTCATCGTCGCGCATGACGGCGAGAACGTCCTGATATCGCGTCACTCACCAGACGTCCAGCTCGGGCACGTAAAAGACGGGCAATTCGCGCCGGGCGGCGGCCGCCCAGGCAGGGGTCGTCCGCCTGATCAGGGTCGAACGGGTCAAAGGTACGGCCGGGACCACCGGGCAGCCGGGGGCGGCGGCGACTGCCTCTCCGTAGGGACGGACAGGCCTGCCTCGTGGACCTCGATCTCTCCGTCGGCCTGCTGAATTTCGCCCGTCGTCGTCATTCCTCGGCTCCTCATCAACCCGACGCTGATTGCGCGCAGCAGGTTGGATCGATACGTTCTCCACAGCCCTCCGGACCCGCCATATCGAGCGCGCCCACCATCGAGTCTGGAATCAGAAGCGGCGGTTCGCAACACTTTTTGGACCCTGTCCATTGTGGCCGCGCCGGGATGCACCGCACGTATCCCAGCCGGTCCTCGGCAGGCAGGAAGTTCGAGCGCGAACCGGGGCCCCCTCTGCGCCGCGCCTATCGAACCGTCGAGTTGACGACCCGCGGCGGGGTCAAGGCGCTCGCCGAGGCGCGCAGCTCCTTTCCGCCGAGGAGGCGACACGGCGCCAGCCTGAGCGGATCGCGGGCGGGCTCTCGACGCTCAGCATCGGCTTCTGCACGACCGACTCTCTCGGACCCTGGCTGAGCGAGTCCAGCGCTAAAAGACCCCAGGTGACCATCCCACTCAGGCGCGTCTACTGACGAAACCAGACCAAGATGCTTCGTGACGGGTGTGGTCAGAGCGCGTGAGCCAGGGATGAGTGGTGGGCTCTCCGCTCCTCGCCTGGCACGGCCGACGGATTCGTCTCGTGCGCCTACAGCTAGCGCTCGACCTGCGAGCCGCCGACGATCGCCTCCTCGCCGTCCGCGGCGAATCTGACCCACGCCTTGTTCGTGCCGTCGTAGTCCGGCCCCCAGAGCAACAGCTCGGCCGCTTCGCCGCCCACGGTGCAGGGAACGCCGTCGGGCGTCGCGTCGCCGAGCAGGGCGCTGACGAACGGATTCGTCTCGACCTCTTCGCCGATCGTGGTCGGCTCGCGGTGTCCCGGGTGCACGCGGGTGGTCGGCGGAAGGGCCAGCAGGCGCTCGAGCGAGCCGCGGAGGTCGGAGAGGCCGGTCGCCTGGGGCGCGCGGGTGCCGCCGACGGTGCCGCGAAACAGGACGTCCGCGGTGAACACATCGGTCTGGTCGACCAGGAAGGAGAGGTGGCCATGCGCGTGCCCCGGCGTGTGGAGGCATTCGATCGAGAGGCCGCCGAAGTCCACGATCTCCCGATCCGCCAGTGGCGTGGTGACGACGCCAGGGAGCTCACCCGCGGTAAGCGGATGGGCGTAGATCTCGGCGCCGAGATCTTGGTAATCGTCGAGCACGACGTGGTCGACGTGGTGATGGGTCAGCAGTACGGCCGGGACCCGCAACCCGCGCCGGTCGATGGCCTCGAGCAGCGGCGCCGCCACACCGTTGCCGTCGATCAGGACGCCGGTCCCTTCGCCGTCGTCGATCAGATAGGCATTCGACAGCCAGCCCTCGCTCTCGGTCCGCTCCAGATTCATCTCCGGCGCCGCCTCAGACGTACTCGACGACCGTGCGGATGCCGTCCTGCTCGTGCATCAGGTCGAACCCGGTGTTGATCTCATCCAGGGTCGTGCGGTGGGAGATCAGCGCGTCGACGTCGATCTCGCCGTTCAGGTAGCGGTCGACAAGCTGGGGAACCTGCTCGCGTCCTTTGACACCGCCGAAGGAGGCCCCCATGACCGTGCGGCCGGTGATCAGGTAGCGGGGGACGACGTCGAGGGTCTCGCCGCGGCCGGCGACGCCGGTCACGCAGACGGTGCCCCAGCCGATCCGGGCCGACTCGACCGCCTGGCGCATGACCGCGACGTTGCCGGTCGCCTCGAAGGTGAAGTCGGCGCCGAAGCCGCCGGTCTCCTCGAGCACGCGGTCGACGATGCCGTCGCCGCCAAGCCAAAGGTCGGTGGCGCCGTGGTGCTCGGCGTGTTTCAGCCGGTCCTCGGAGAGGTCGACGGCGATGATCCGCTCGGCACCCATGAGGCGGGAACCGGCCACCGCGCCGAGACCGACCAGGCCGAGGCCGAAGACCACCGCCGTGGAGCCCTCGAAGACCTTGGCGCGGAACATCGCCGCGCCGAGACCGGTCGAGAGGCCGCAGGCGAAGAGCGCGTTGGCCGCGTGGGGCGACTCGGGGTCGACCTTGGCGAGGGCGATCTCGGGCATGACGGTCGCCTCGGCGAAGGTCGAGCAGCCCATGAAGTGGCGGAGCGACTCGCCGTCGCGCGAAAGGCGCGTCGTCCCGTCAGGCAGGTATCCGAGGTTCTGCTGCTCGCGGATCGCGAGGCAGATGTTGGTGCGGCCGGAGCGGCAGTTGACGCACTCGCCGCACTGCGGAGAGAACAGCGTGACGACGTGGTCGCCCGGCCCCACCGAGGTCACCCCGTCGCCGATCGCCTCGACCACGCCCGCGCCCTCGTGGCCGAGTACGCAGGGCGCGTAGCCGGACGGGTCGACGCCCGAGGCGCTGTACATGTCGGTGTGACAGACGCCGCAGGCGTGCAGGCGCACCAGGACCTCGCCGGCCTCGGGGCCGGCGAGGTCGACGTCCTGGACGGCTAGTGGCGCCCCGAACTCCTCCAGAACCGCGGCGCGGATCTTCACGCGGGCGGGTTTTCGTCGAACTGCGGGGCGTCGTCGCCGATGATCTCCCAAGGCGCTTTGAAGGCGACTTGCAGGTGGAATTCAGGCTGCAGATCGAGATCGCGCATCAGCCCGGCGGCGACGTAGTATTTCTCGCCGAGGTCGTCATACAGCGCCGACCCGCAGTCGCTGCAGAACTGGCGCGGCGCGAACTCGCTCTCGTAGTGCTTGACCAGCGACGCGCCCTTGGTGACGTTGAAGTTGTCCGGCGAGACGAGCACCCCGGTCAGGCTGGAGCCGGTCCAGCGCTGGCAACGGGTGCAGTGGCAGACGCCCATGCCCTCCGGATCGGTCACCTCGTACTCGATGCCGCCGCACAGGCAGGCGCCGGCCAAAGTCTTGCTCATCTCGTCCTCCTCAAGTTTCGGTGGCTCGCCGCCCAGCGGGCGGACGTGGCAGCAGGCTAAGCGGGGACGCGAACCGGGGCTAGTCGAGTTCGAAGGCTGCGTCAAGGCTGCATCGGGCGTCGACGATCCCCGGTGCTCGCGACTCCGGCAGCAGGCCGACCGCGTCGGCGCCGAAGTCGGTGGAGACGCGCTCGTGGAGGCGGTAGGGCCGACTGAGCACCACGTCCGGACCAAGGCGGCGGCGCAGGCGCGTGACCTCCGCCCGGACCGTCGCGGCCGGCTCGGCCGAGCCGTACAGGGCGAGCGCCAGGTCGCGCACCGTCATTCCTGCGGGATTTGCCGCGAGCAGGGCGAGGATCTCGCTGTGTCGCAGGTTCATCTCGAGGCGACCGCGGGGGGTGGTGACGAGGGCCCGGGCGCGGCCGGCGATCGCGATCGAGACCGTGTCGGCGCGCTCCTCGGCGCCGCGACGTTCGGCGGCCAACCACGCCTCGGCGGCCGAAGCAACCGCGGTGACGAACGGAAGACCGTGCAGGTGCGCGGTACGGAAGTCGCCCGAGAGGTCGATCGCACCCAGTATCTCCCCGGTGTCGGGATCGTGGACCGGCGCGGCAGCACAGGTCCAGCCGTGCAGGAGTCGATTGAAGTGCTCGGCCGAGTAGATCTGCACCGGCTGGTCGAGGATCAACGCGGTTCCGATCGCATTCGTCCCGACGCTGTCCTCACTGCAAAGGAACCCGGGCAGGAAGCGCGGGGCGACGGCACTGCGCAGCGCTCCCGACGGACCGTCGGTCCAGAGCAAGACGCCGTCGGCGTCACTGAAGGCCACGAAGTAGCCCGACTCGACCAACGCCCCGCGCAGCAGGTCCCTGATGCGCGGCAAGAGCGCGCCGACGGGATGGACCGCAAGGCGCTCCGCGGTGCTCCGGGCGCCGAGGATCCTCGGCGCGGGACGCTCCGGGTCGACGCCGGCCGCGACCGAGCGCCGCCATGACTCCGACACCACCTGTCGGACCACCTCCGGCGGGACGCCCGTATCGAGGGCGATCGTGTGGGCGCGCCGCAGCAGCTCGGCAAGCCGCACGTGATCTGGATCGACGCCCAGGCTCAGACTCCGGCGGGCTGTGATCGACCCGTTCACTCCCTGAAGGTTCCCATCGGTCACATCCTTCGGATCCAACTTTCGCGAGGAGCAGGGATCGCAGTGCTAAGCACCGTTCGCATAAAGGTTATCCCCTCTCTCTCTCTGCCTCCTCCGCCCCGCCGGTCGCGTTGCCCTCACTGTAAGAGTGGGCGCCGGCGCCGGCCAGGGCGCCGCCCTCGACGATCAGATATTCGTCGCCGATCGGCCTGGCGTCGAAATGGCACTCGAGGATCTCGCGCGTAGCGGGCCTGGGCCGAGAGGCTCGACCCGGAGACGTGCGGGGTCATCCCGTGGTGGGGCATCGTCCGCCAGGGATGGTCCTCGGGAGCGGGCTGTGGGAACTTGCCCAGCATCTCCGCGTCGAAGAGCCCTTCGGTTTCCGGATGGAGCGGCAGTTGATCTGGGGATGTAGTTGCGGACCAGCCCGGGGGCGGCCGGCCGGACCGGTTAGCACAACCGGTACGCGCCGCTCAGCTGACCGCTACCTCTGCGTTCTCGACGCGGGGCTCGTCGACCGATCACCCCGCCGCGACGCGCTCCAGCCGCTCCCAGTCGACCTCGCGGAAGTTGTGCATTGGGCAGTACTTGGGTCCGCACATCGAGCAGAACTCGGCCGTCTTGAAGTAGTCGTCGGCGAGCGTCTCGTCGTGCATACGACGCGCCGTCTCGGGGTCGAGGGCCAGCTCGAACTGCCGGTTCCAGTCGAAGCCGAAGCGGGCTTCGGACAGCTCGCGGTCCCAGGCCGCGGCGCGCCGGTTGCCGCGCGCCAGGTCGGCTGCGTGGGCGGCGATCCGGTAGGCGATCAGCCCCTGCTTCACGTCCTCGGCGTCGGGCAGCCCGAGGTGCTCCTTCGGGGTCACGTAACAGAGCATCGAGGTGCCGTGCCAACCGACCACGGCGGCGCCGATCGCCGAGGTGATGTGGTCGTAGCCCGGCGCGATGTCGGTGACCAGCGGGCCGAGCGTGTAGAAGGGCGCTTCGTGACAGAGCCGCTGCTGCTTCTTGACGTTGCGCTCGAGCTGGTCGAGCGGCACGTGGCCCGGCCCCTCCACCATCACCTGGACGCCCCGCTCCCAGGCACGCTCGGTCAGCTTGCCGAGCGTGCGCAGCTCGGCAAACTGCGCCGCGTCGGATGCGTCGGCGATCGAGCCGGGCCGCAGGCCATCGCCGAGGGAGACCGTCACGTCGTGCTCACGGCAGATCGCGAGGACCTCGTCGAAGGCCTCATACAGGGGGTTCTCGCGCTCGTTCTCGACCATCCAGCGGGAGAGGATGCCACCGCCGCGGGAGACGATCCCAGTCACCCGGCGCCGGGTGAGCGGCAGGTGGGCAAGCAGTACGCCCGCGTGGATCGTCATGTAGTCGACCCCCTGGCGCGCCTGGTGGTCGATCGTCGCCAGCAGCACCTCGGCGGAGAGGTCCTCGATGCGGTCCACGCGCTCGAGCGCCTGGTAGATCGGCACCGTGCCGATCGGCACCGTCGCCGCGGCGACGATCGCCTCTCGCGTCTCGTCGATCCGCTTCCCGGTCGAGAGGTCCATCACCGTGTCGGCGCCCCAGCGCTGCGCGAGGCCCAGCTTCTCTACCTCCTCCGCGGTCCCGGAGGTGGTCGGCGAGGAGCCGATGTTGGCGTTGATCTTCACCCGCGCGGCGAGGCCGATCGCCATCGGGTCGAGCCGGTGGTGGTGGACGTTGGCGGGGATCACCATCCGCCCCCGTGCCACCTCGTCGCGGATCGTCTCGGCGGCGAGGTCCTCGCGGGCGGCGACCCGCTCCATCTCGGGCGAGACAACCCCGGCGCGGGCGAGGTGCACCTGGGTGCGGCAGGTGGCGTCGGCGGGGAACGCGCTGCGGTGCTCGGACATGTCTCTTCTCCCTTCGCTGGTATGAGCCAGATCAGGTTCGGCGGGTGGTGGCGCTAGGAAGCGACATCTCAGCCCCTCGACAGGGACCCCCCGGGATTTGAACTATTGGTCGGAGCCTAGACGAGCCCTGCTGAGACAGGTCGACAACCCGGGTACCCGAGACCGGGCCTTACGCCGATTCGTCTTTTCGGGGCGCGGTCGCGGAGAGCACTCCATGGCGCGCTCCGAGAACTGGCTGACGCACAGCGCCGACCCCACTCGCCCCAAGCAGATCGAGCAGCGGCCGCGCCTTCAGAAGCATCTCGTCGTACTCGCTTTCGGGGTCGGAGAGGACCGTGATCGCCCCGCCAGCCCCTACCGAAGCGGTGTCCCCCGCGAGGACGATCGAGCGGATGACGATCGAGAGATCGGCCTGACCGTCGAGTCCGAACCAGCCGAAGGCGCCTGAATAGGCGCCGCGCGGAACGGGCTCCAACGAGTCGATGATCTCCATTGCTCGGAGTTTTGGCGCGCCTGTCATAGAGCCGCCGGGGAAGCAGGCTTCAAGACAAGCGACCACGTCGCGGTCCTTGGCGAGCCGTCCCGAGATTGTCGAGACGAGCTGGTGGACCCTGGCGAAACTCTCGACCTCGGCCAGTTGATCGACCGTGATCGATCCGAACTCGCAGACGCGACCCAGGTCATTCCGCAGGACATCGACGATCATCACGTTCTCCGCCCTCTCCTTGGGACATGTCAGGAGCTCCTCACGAAGGGCGCGGTCCGACTCCGGGTCGCCTCCCCTCGGCCGCGTCCCCTTGATCGGGCTGGTGGTCACCCGCCGGTCACGGTCCATCCGAAGGAAGGACTCGGGGGAGGCACTCAGAAGTGCCACTTCGCCCATCCGCAGATACCCAGCCGCGGGGGCCTGGCTTTCCTCGCGCAACCGAAGGTAGAGGTCGAGGGGATCCAGTCCTTCGGCGACGTCGACCTCGAACCGGTTCGTGAGGCAGGCCTCGAAGGACTCCCCTGCCCGCAGGCGGCCTTGGATGTCGGCAACCGCGGTGAGATAGGCATCGCGGTCGAGGGCCATTCGAGGCTCTGACGTGCCGAGCGCCTGGGCCGGGCGGGATTCCTCACCGTCGATCGCCGTCAGTTCGCCGCAAATCCGACCGACCTCTGCTTCGGCGAACGTCCGATCCGCCTCGGCGGCGGCGACGCTGACGACGTGCGCCTGCTCGGCAGAGTGGTCGACGACGACGAAGGTCGCCGGGAAAAGGAGGCAGGCGTCGGGGATAGAGCTCACGTGGCGGCCCGGGGAGCCGAGGTCTGCTTTCAGCTCGTACCCGAGGTAGCCGACGTAGCCGCCACAGAAATCGAGCCGAGCGTCGCCATCTGCTCGCCGGTCGATCAGCCGCCGGCGCAGAACGCTGAAGATGGTGCCGTCCAGGTAGCTCGCTGCTCCATCCGGCGAATGCGAGACCAGATGGCGACCAGCAACGTCATAGGTCAGTACCTCGGATCCCCTGCCCGTGACACTGCCCATGATCGACTGAGCTCTCCCACGTCCCTGGGTCGCCTCGCGGTCGATCCAGAAGGCGAACCGGTCAGCGCCGAAGAGACGGCGGAAGGCGGTCGCCGGATCGGGGGCCCATGCGAGCGAGCGCACGACGATGCTCGGCCCCGGCGATCCGTCGTGGAACATTGGCGCGATTCTTGCGCAACCGTGGAGGTCGACGCCGATCGCATCAAGGAGGTCGGCGGTTCGTATCTGCCTGGCAGCTCCGTGCTCTAGGTCAGAGATCGCGCACGCGCGGGTTGGATGCTCGATCAGGATCGGTCTTCGGTCGAGCTCCTCTGCGGCGGCGATCGCCGAGGGTCTGTCGGGAGCGGTCGATCCGCGCGTCCGGCAGTCGATGCGACTGCAGCGCCCTGAAGTCGAGGATCCGAGGCGTTCGAGCTCCTGCGACCGAATGACGACCGGGACCGCTGCCTGGTGATCACCCGCTGGCGCTCGGACTAGGATTTCCAGGCCTGGGTGAAGAGCGCCGACTTCGCCGCGGGCCACTCGCAGCACCGTGACCGAGGCCGGTCGGCACCGACAGCGAGATCTGGTCGTTCGATCTGCTCGAGTCAAACATCCGGCCTGACCTTTCTCGTGGCCGAAAGCCGCTCTCCACCGGGGAACGCGGCGGGTGAAATCCTGCTGTGCCTCAAGGTCTGCGGGCCGCCGGCCGATGCAGTGCTAGTTCGATACCCCAAGTTGCATCCGCAGTGCAAAGTCTCCTGAACGGAGGACCGTTGCACCGATGAAAATCCTCCTTGCAGACGACTCGGCGACCTCTCGCCACCTGGTCGAGCGCGCCGTCGTGGACCTCGGACACGAGTGCCGGGTGACGGAGGACGGCCTCGAGGCGTGGGAGGCGCTGCAGGGCTTCGATGCCGAGGTCGTGATCAGCGACTGGGTGATGCCCGGCATGGACGGCGAGGAGCTGTGCCGCCGCATTCGCGCCGCGCCGGAGCGGCCGTACGTCTACTTCGTGATGCTGACCTCGCTGGAGGACCGGAGCCACGTCCTGCGCGGGATGGAGGCGGGCGCCGACGACTACCTGACCAAGCCCTTCCAGTCCGAAGAGCTGCAGGCGCGGCTGATCGCCGCCTCGCGGGTCACTGCCCTGCACCGCAATCTGCGCCGACGGCAGCTCGAGACCGAACAGGAGATCGAGGTCGCCGCGCACATCCAGCGGACCCTCCTCCCCGGGCGGCCGCCGCGGGTCGCCGGGGCGGCGATCGCCGGCCACTGCTTCCCGGCGACGCGGGTGGGCGGCGACTGCTTCGACTACGTCGCCGACGCCGAGGGGCGACTCGTCGCCTTCGTCGCCGACGTCGCCGGCCACTCGATCAGCTCGGCGCTGCTGATGGCGATGGGCCGCAGCACGCTGCGCCGCGAGATCGCCGCCGGCGCCTCCCCGGCCGAGGTGCTGAGCGCGACCAACCGGGCGATGTTCGAGGACCTGGTCGCCACCGAGCTCTTCATCACGATGTTCTGCGCCCGCTACGACCCCCGCTCCCGGTGGCTCGAGTACGCCAACGCCGGCCACAATCCGCCGTTGCTGCGCCGCAACGGCTCGGTGCTCGAGCTCGACGCCGAGGGTGCCGCGATCGGCATCCTCGACGAGGTCATGTTCGAGGCCGGCGAGGTCGAGGTCGCACCGGGCGATCGGCTCCTGCTCTACACCGACGGCGCCCCCGAGGCCCTCGACCCGAGCGGCGACCAGTTCGGCGAAGAGCGCCTTCACGCGCTCCTCTACGAACAGCCAGAGGCGCCACCCGAGGCCTTCGTCGAACACGCCTACGCGGCCGTACGGGCGCACGCCGGCGGCGCGCCGCAGCAGGACGACATCACCCTCGTCGCCCTGCAGGGGGAGCCGCTGTGAGGAGCGCCTGGGAGACCGCCGCGGCTACGGTGCTGGCCCCGGAGCGCTACGAGGAACGGCTCGACGTCGCGCTGGCGCTGGCGAGCGAGGCCGCCGGCCTCCCCGACGCCTACCTCTACCTCGTCGACGCCTCCGAGCGCCGCCTACACCTGGCGCAGAGCCGCGCCCGGGCGGCGGCCGACCCGAGCCGGGCGGCCGCGGGCCCGCTGTTCGAACACCTCGACGGCGGCGCCGAGTGGAGCGCCCCGACCGTGCCGCTGGAGCTGGTGCGCGCACCGGAGATGGAGACCGAGCGGAACGTCACCACCTCGGTCGGGACGATGCACTCGCTGCCGCTCCACTCCGAGGGCAGGTTGGTCGGCCTGCTGCAGTTGGGTCCGCTCGGCCGCCGTCGCCCCCGCCGCGCGGCCGGGCGGCTCGGCGAGCTGGCGGCGCCGCTCGGCTTCGTCATCGCCCGAGCCCGGGTGGAGGAGAACTTCCGCTTGCAGCTCGCCGCCGCCGAGGCGCGGCTGGAGGGCGGCCGGCGGCTGGCCGGCGCCGCCGTCGATCTCGACAGCTTCGTCGGCCTGCTCCTCGACCTGGCCCTGAACAGCACCGGTGCCCGGTCGGGCTTCGTCGCGATCGTCGCGCAGCCCGGCGAGGTGCCGGTGGTCCGCGCCGAGACCGGCATGGCCCCCGGATTCGCCCAGCAGGTCGATCTCTCCCCCGACGGCGGCCTCTTCGACTGGAGTCCAAGCACCGAGGGCGGCGCCCTCGTGCTGGCCGACTTCGAGGCCGCAGAGCGACTCTCGCTGGGCTCGCCGATCGCCGTGCCGCTGCTCGAGCAGGACGAGCCGCTCGGCATCCTGGCGCTCGACTTCGGCCCTGGCGGCTCCTTCGACGAGAACGCCCTGACGCTGCTGGAGGCGTTCGCCTCGCAGATCCGGCTGATGCTCCACAACGCCCGCCTCTTCGCCACCTTCTCCGACAGCTATGTCGAGACGGTGAAGGGCCTGGCGACGGCGCTAGATGCGCGCCGGCCGCACACCCGCGACCACCACGCACGGGTCGCCGCCGTCGCCGTCGCCCTGGTCCGCGAGCTGGACGGCAGCGAGGAGGAGGCCTGGGCGCTGCGCGAGGCGGGCCTGATCCACGACGTCGGCCTGGCCGGTGCGATCGCGGTCGAGGGCGGCAGCGACGCCGACGTCGAGCACCCGACCCTCGGCGCGAGTCTGATCGAGCATCTACCGCTGCCGGCCTCGATCGCCGGCGCGATCGCCACCCACCACGAGTGGGTCGACGGCTGGGGCTTCCCGCGTGGCCTGCGCGATGAGGAGATCCCGCGCTCCGGCCGCATCCTCGGGCTGGCCGAGTTCGTCGTCGAGATGGAGACCGGCGACCCCGTGCGCGAGCCCTGGGACAGCGAGCGGATCGCCGCCGAGATCGAGCAGCGCCGCGGCAGCCAGTTCGACCCCGCCGTCGCCGACGCCGCCCTGCGACTGGCGGCGCGGGGGCAGCTCGAGCCCACCACCGTAGGCCGATGAGCCCGCGACCGAAAGGAGAGCAGTGAGAGATGGACTACGAGATCGAGAATGAGGACGGCGTCAAGGTCGTCCACCTGAACGGCCCGGTCGACGTCAGCCAGGCCATGCAGCTGCGCGAGGTGCTCGGCGAGCACATCGACGGCCCCGGCGCCCGGGTCCTCGTCGACCTCAGCGGGGTACCGCTGATCGACTCCTCGGGGATCGGCGTGATGGTGACCGCCCACCGCCGCGCGGCCGGCGCCGGCGCCTCCTTCGCGCTGGCCGGGGCCGACGCGACGGTCGCGCGGGTCTTCTCGCTGACCCGGACCGACAAGCTGCTCAACCTCTACCCCGAGGTCGAGGACGGAGTCGAGGCCCTGCGCGCCGCCTGAGGCCGATGGCCACGACGATCCACGACACCTACGAGATGCCGACCGACATCGTCGCGATCGACGCCGCCCGCCGCTGGGCCGAGGCCCACGCCCGCCGCGCCGCGGTCGACGATGCGGCGATCGCCGACCTCCAGCTGGCGATGACCGAGGCGCTCTCGAACGTGATCCGCCACTCCTACGAGGGCCGCCCCGGCGAGCAGGTGCAGCTCTTGCTCGACATCGACGAGTCGCGGCTGGCGCTCGGCATCCGCGACCGCGGCCTGCCCTTCGACGCCGAGCGCTACCGGCCGCCGGACCTCGACCAACCGGCCGACGGCGGCTACGGAGTTTTCTTGATCGAGGAACTGATGGACGAGGTGAGCCGGCGGCCGCTCGATGATGGCGGCGGCACGCTGGTCGAGCTCGTCCGCTACCGAAAGGAACGACCGTGAACGACATCTGCCTGGTGCTCGAGGGCGCCTATCCCGACCTGACCGGAGGCGTCTCAGAGTGGGTCGACCGGCTGCTGCGCGGGCTCGGCGACGTCTCGTTCGCCGTCGCCCACCTGAGCGAGGAGGGTGAGGCGGCAACCCCGCCGGCCTACGCGCGGCCAGCCAACCTGGAGTCGTTCGCGCGTCTCGTCCTCGATCCGGAGCGCGACGAGCCGCCGGCGGCACTCAGCGCGGCGCTGCCCGAGGCGTGCGTCTACCACGCGCTCTCGACCGGCGTGGCCGGAGCGCTCGCGGCCCACGCCGCCGCCGAGCGCGGCCGCCCCTTCCTGCTCAGCGAGCACGGCCTGGCCTGGCACGAGGCGGCGCTGGGGATCGTCGCCTGCAAACCCCACCGCCACCCGGAACGCCCCGATCGCACCGAGCTGCACCGTCGGACGGATACGGTCGCCTCGATGGCCCGCCAGGCCTACGCGGCCGCCGACGTCGTCACCAGCGTCTGCGCGGTCAACCGCCGTGCCCAGATCGCCGCGGGCGCGGCGCCGGGACGCAGTCGCGTCGTCCCTAATCCGGCCCCGCCGCTCGCCACGCCGGTGCGGCGCGAGCCCGCCGACGGGACCTTCCGGGTCGGCCTGGTCGGCAGGGTGGTCGGGATCAAGGACATCGCGACCTTCCTGCGTGCGGCGGCGATCGTCGCCGCCGAGCGGGGCGACTGTGAGTTCGCGGTGATCGGGCCGCTCGACCACGAGCCGGGGTACGCGCGCCGCTGCCGTGAGCTGGCCGCCGAGCTTGAGATCGCCGAGCAGGTCACCTTCACCGGCGAGACCGACCCGGACGAGTGGTACGGGCGACTCGATGCCGTCGCCCTGACCAGCCTCAGCGAGGCCCAGCCGCTGGCGCTCCTGGAGGCGATGGCGGCGGGCCTGCCGGTCGTCGCGACCGCGGTCGGCGGCTGCCCCGAGCTGGTCGGGGACGCCGGGCTGTTGGTCGCGCCACGCGACCATGAGGCAGCGGCGCGGGCGCTCCTGCGCCTCGCCGACGAGCCGGCACTGCGGCGGCGACTCGGCGACGCCGGACGGACGCGGGCCGCCGGCGTCCACGCACCGCGGCGCTTCCAGGCCGCCTACCGTGACCTCTACGCAAGCCTCGCGGAGCGGTAGGGAGGGATCGCCGCGATGGCCGCCCAGCCAAGAGCCGAGGTGCTGCTGTGCACCGAGGGGACCTACCCCTTCGTCGGCGGCGGGGTGACCACCTGGTGCAACATCCTCTGCCGCGAGCTGGCCGAGTACGAGTTCGTCCTCTACGCCGTCACCGGCGCACCCGAGGCGCGGCTGCGCTACGAGCTCCCGGAGAACGTCGGCCGGGTCGTCCACGTGCCGCTCTGGGGCGTCACCGAGCCCGCCGACTACGTCCTCGCCGGGCTCGGCGCCGGAGAGCTGCGCGACCGCCGGCGGCGGACGACGCCGACGGTGGTGGAGCGCGAGTTCGCGCCGCTCTTCCTGCGGCTGCTCTGCGCCCTCGCCGGCGATCCGCAGGAGGACGACGGCCGGCTGATCTGGGAGCTCTGGCGGTTCTTCGCCGCCCACGACTGGCGGGCCTGCTGGAAGTCGGAGGCAGCCTGGGAGATCTTCGTCGCCGAGCTCGGCGACGCCGACGACGTCACCGTCGCCGACCTCACCGACGCGATGGGCTGGCTCTACCACTCGCTGATGCCGCTCGCCGCACCGATCCCCAGGGTCGATCTGGTGCACACGACCATCGCCGGCTTCCCCGGCCTGGCAGGGGTGGTCGCCAAGCACGAGTGGGGCACGCCGTTCGTCGTCACCGAGCACGGCGTCTGGGTGCGCGAGCGCTACATCGCGATTTCCGCCGGCCCGTTCTCCACCTTCGCCAAGCGGTTCCTGATGGACCTCTCGCGGTTCGTGGCGCGGGTCAACTACGCCTCTGCCGACGCGGTGCTGCCGGTCACCGACTTCAACCGGCGCTGGGAGCTCCCCTACGGCGTCCCGACCGGGAAGCTGGAGACGATCCCCAACGGCGTCGACCCGGCCCTCTTCGTCCCGCGGCCGAAGCCCGCGAAGACGGCCGGGCGACCGACCGTCGTCGCCGCAGCCCGGGTCTTCCCGCTCAAGGACATGGAGACGATGATCCGCTCCGCCGCGGTCGCCCGCGCCGAGGTTCCCGACGTCCAGTACCTCGTCTACGGATCGCTCGATGCCGACGTGCCCTACGTCGAGCGCTGCCGGGCGTTGATCGCGGAGCTGGAGCTGGAGCGGACGTTCGAGCTCGCCGGCCACCACTCGAAACCGGCCGAGCTCTACACCGAGGGCGACATCTGCGCCCTCTCCAGCATCTCCGAGGGGTTCCCCTACACGGTGCTCGAGGCGATGTCGTGCGCCCGCCCGGTCGTCGCCACCGATGTCGGCGGGGTGCGGGAGGCGCTCGACGGCTTCGGCCTGGTCGTCGCGCCGCGCGACCACGAGGCGCTCGGCGCGGCCGTCGTCACCCTGCTGCGCGACGACCTCCTGCGCGCCCAGATGGGCCGCCAGGCGCGCGAGGCAGTCCTGGCCCGCTTCCGCGTCTCCGACTCGGTCGGCGGCTATCGGCGGCTGTACGAGCGGATGCTCGGCGGCACGGCCGAGGACCCGGGCCCGGTCGCCGCGACGGCGGGGGCGAGGGTGAGATGAGCGAGGCGCGCCCGAGCTCCCCGGCCCTGGCGCCGCGCCCCACCCCGGCGGCCTCGCTGGACGAGCTGGCCACCTCCGTCCTCGAGATCGCCGGGCCGCCCGTCGACGCCTGGGCGGTGGCGGCGACGCTGGAGAGCCGCGGCATGCGCGACGTCGACGCGGTCGAGCGCTATGGCTGTGCCGACGTCTTCGACCTCGCCCAGGAGGTGCTGCTCCGGTGCCGCGAGCGGCAGGCGCCCGCGCCGGCGGCGGCGCCTCCGGACCCCTGGCAGCCACGCGCCCGCCGCTTCGCCCGCCACTTCGCCCGCGGTGCCTTCTTCTTCGTCCCGCTCGGCCTGCAGATGGTCACCCTCGTGATCTTCGGCTACTCGCAGTGGGCATGGGTGCACTTCAGCCTCGCCCAGGCCTCGACGATCGCCCTCGCGACCGGCGCCAGCTTCGTCGTCACCGGGGGGTTCATCCAGTCCCTCGGCTACCTCGGTCCGCTCTTCTCCGAGTCCGGTAAGCACATGCTGACCGAGCGGCTGACCTGGACCTGGTTTTCCGTGAGCCTGGCCGTCGCCTTCGCCTTCGGCGGCCTGCTGGTCGCCGTCAACGCGCTGACCGGCAGCTACCCGGGCCACCTGGTCGGGATCGGCGCCGCCTACTACGCGCTGCTGGTCGGCCTCTGGCTCGGCAACGGGATCCTCTACATGCTGCGCGCCTACCGGGCGATGTTCGTCTCGATCGCGGTCGGGCTGGCGGTGGTGGTCGGCCTGCGGGAAGTCGCCGGGACCGGGATCTACGCGGCGCAGTGGAGCGGCCTCGGCGTCACCGTCGCGATCGCCCTGGCGTGGGCGGCGCTGGTGCTGCGCCGCCGCGCCCGCGACACCGCCGGCGACCTGCGGCTGGCGCGCTTCCCGCCGCGACGCAAGCTGCTGCGCGCGGCGGCGCCCTATTTCTGCTTCGGGCTCCTCTACTTCGCGCTGGTGCTCGGCGACCGCTTCGTCGGTTGGTCGGCCGGCGATCACCCGCTGCCGATCTGGTTCGAGGTCCGGTACGAGATCGGCCTCGACTGGGCGCTGATCGCCGTGGTCGCGGGGATCGCCTTCCTCGAGCACACCGTCGAGGCCTTCTCGGCCCGCCTGGCGCCGATCCAGGAGCGCTTCCGCGGCGACGAGATAGCCGCCCACAACCGCGATTTCGTCCGCTTCTACGGCCGCCAGCTCGCCTGGACGCTGAGCCTGGGGGTGGCGGGCGTCGGGCTCGCCTATGGCGTCGCCCTCGGCCTCGCCGACCTCGGCCAGATCGGCAAGCTCGGCAGCGTCGAAGACTTCGTCCACGGGCCGGTCACCCCCGAAGTCTTCGCCTGGGGCTCGCTCGGCTATGTCCTGGTGGCCTGGGGGCTCCTCAACAGCACCGTCCTCTTCTCCCTGGCGCGGCCGTGGATGGTGGCCGCGGCGATCGGCACGGCCCTCGCCGCCGACCTCGCCGTCGGCATCGCGCTCAGCCGCAGTGGCCCCTACTGGCACAGCGTGATCGGCCTCGCCGTCGGCGGCGCCGTCTTCGCCGCGCTGACGACGATCGCCGCCGTGCGGACCCTGCGGCGCACCGACTATCACTTCTTCTCGGCCTACTGAGGTGAGCGGGGGCGGGGCGGCCGACCTTCACCCGGCCGGGGCGGCGCGCAGACGGGCCGCGCAGGCCGCGGCGACGTCGCCGAGGTCGACTTGGCCGAGGATCGCCTCGTGGCGGTCGTCGTCGGGGTCGAGCGTCTGCAGCGCCCGTTCGTAGGCGCGGCGCGCGGCGCGTTCGTCGCCGAGCGCCTCCTGGGTGCGGCCGAGCTGGAAGGCGGCGAGCCCGAAGGTCGGGTCGACGTAGAGGCAGCGGCGCAGCGATGCCGCCGCCGCCCGCGCCTCACCGCGCTCGAGCTCGACCAGGCCGCGGATGAAGTAGGCGTCGGCCAGCAGCGCGTCCTCGGCCAGCAGCGACTCGACGATCGCCAGCGCCCGCTCCAGATCGCCGTCGTCGGCGGCCCCCAGGGCCTCGGCGATGCGCTCCTCCGACGGCGGCCGCGGGCCTGCGTCGGCCGCCCGTGCGAGCGGCGGGTCGCCTTCGTCGGGCTTCGGCGGCAGGCCGAGCGGGCGGCGCAGCCGCCGCCTCGGTGCGGGCCGCCGCCCCGGCTCGGCGGGCGCGCTCGGCACCAGGCCGTGGGGGATGCCGGTGAGGCGGTCGGCGGCGCCGAGGATCAGGCGGCCGCCGGGGCGAAGCGCGTTCTCCAGCGAGCGCATCACCTTCGCCACGGTCGGCGGGTCGAAGTAGATGAGGACGTTGCGGCAGGCGACGAGGTCGAAGGGCACCTCGCCGAGCGGCGGCGAGGGGTCGCTGACCAGGTTGTGGTGGCGGAAGCGGACCAGCGACCTGAGCCGAGCGTCGACCGCGTAGCGGTCGCCCTGCCGCGAAAGGTAATGGTGGCGCAGCTGCGGGGAGAGGTTGCGGACCGAGCGCTCCGAGTAGTGATCGCCCGCCGCGGCCCGCGCCAGCGCGGCGCCCGAGACGTCGGTGCCGAGGATCGTCACCGGCGGGCCCTCTTGCCCCAGCGCCTCGGCGGCGAGGATCGCCAGCGAGTAGACCTCCTCGCCGGTCGCGCAGGCTGCCACCCAGACCCGGACCACGCCGGCGCCGCTCTCCCGCGCGGTCTCCAGCAGGCGCCGCCAGTCGATCGCCTCCAGCTCGCGCAGCTCGCGGAAGAAGAAGGTCTCCTGCACGGTCACCTCGTCGACCAGCCGGGCGAGGAGCGAGACGCGGGGCGCCGGTCCCCGCAACTCGGCGAGGAAACCCGCGACACCGAGCCCGGGGGCGACCCGCTGCACGGCCGCCGCCAGCGCCGGGTACTGGGACTCCTTCAGCGCCATCCCCGTCTCCTGCTTGACGATCGCCGCGACCTCGGCGAGCCCGCCCGCGGCAGTCGGCCCGCCGAGCGCCACCTCTACCGCCCGACCAGGCGCTCGATCGTCTCCAGCAGGGCGCGCTGGTCGAACTCCGACTTGACGATGTAGGCGTCGGCGCCTTCCTCGACGCCGCGGCGGCGGTCCTCCTCGCTGCCGTTCGAAGTCACGATCGCCACCGGCAGCGACTCGTGCTGCCTGTCGGCCCGGACGGCCCGCAACAGCTCGATCCCATCCATCTCCGGCATCTGCAGGTCGGTGAGGATCATGTCCACCTCGGGTCCGGCGCCGAGCCTTTCCAGGGCCTCGCGGCCATGCTTGGCGGTCTCGACCTGGTAGCCCGCCGCCTCGAGGATGCTGCGCTGCAGCTGGCGCACACTGAACTGATCGTCGACCACGAGCACCAGTGGCGTAGCGCCGGTCGCCGCCGTCTCGACCGCGACCGGCGCCGCACCCCGCGACGGCAGTTCGAGCAGCCTGTTCGGATCGAGGATCAGCGCCACCCGGCCATCCTCGAGGATCCCCGCGCCGAGGTAGCCGGGCGTCCCGCCGAGCAGCGGGCCGAGGCTCTTGACGACCAGCTCGCGGTCGCCGACCACGCGATCGCAGGCGATCGCCACGGCCCTGGTCGCGGAGGCGAGGACGATCGCCGGGGAGGACGACGGCAGCAGCGGCGCCGGGGCGCCCAGCGCTGCCGCAAGATCGTCGATCGGGATCGCCTCGCCGCGGTGGACCAAGGAGTGGCGCCCGCCGAGCGATGCGGTCTCCGAGACGGCGAGGATCTCGCGGACGCCGGAGACCGGCACGCCGTAAGGCTCGCCGGCACGTTCGCAGATCAGCAGATTGAGGACCGCCAGGGTCGTCGGGAGCAGCAGCTCAACCGTCGTTCCCTGCCCCTGCTCGCTGCGCACGTCGAGGCTGCCGCCGAGCGTCTCGACGTGGTTCTTGACCGCGTCCAGGCCCACCCCGCGGCCGGCCAGGTCGCCGACCTCGACCGCGGTGGAGACCCCCGCCGTGGCCAGCACGTCCGCCAGCGAGCCGACCTCCGCGGCCTGGGCGAGCAGCTCCGGGGCGACACCGCGCCCGTCGTCGGCGACCTCGATCGCGACGAGGCCACCGCGCTGCTCGGCCCGCAGTTCGATCCGGCCGCGGCGCGACTTGCCGGCCCGCTCCCGAACGTCCGGTGACTCGATCCCGTGGGCGACCGAGTTACGCAGCAGGTGCACGACCGGGTCGGCGATGCTCTCGAGGATCACCCGGTCGAGCTGCGTCTCGCCGCCGCTGATCACAAGATCGGCCTCCTTGCCCTCGGCGACGGCGATCTCGCGCACCGCCCGCGGGAAGGGCGCGGTGACCGAGTCGAGCGGCAGCGTCCGCATGTCGATCACCGCGTCCTGCAACTCGCCGAGCAACCGCTCGCCGCGGTCCAGCTCGTCGACCGCGGCCTCGTCGCCGGAGGCGGCGATCCGCTCGCCGACCATGTGGTCCAGGCGGCGGTGGTGCAGGACGGTCTCGCCGACCGCATCGAGCATCCGGTCGACCTTCGCGGCGTCGATCCGGATCGCCCGCCTGCCGCCTTCGGTGCGCGGTGGAGGGGCGGATCCGGGCGGCGGATCCGGTGCGGAAGGCGGGACGGCCTCCTCGGGGTCCGACGCCACCGCCGAGTCGACTGCCTCCCGCAGCTCGTCGGTCGCCTGCAGCAGAGGTCCGATCTGCTCCTTTGCCAGCTCGCCGCGCTCGCGCGCCGCCGCCAGCTCGTCCTCGATTCCATGCGCGATCGCGCCGACGTCGCGCCAGCCGACCATTCCGGCCGCACCCTTGATCGAGTGCGCGTCGCGGAACAGGGCGTTGATCAGCTCGGCGTCCTGGCCGTCGCGCTCGAGCGCCAGCAGGTTGGCCTCGATGCGGGACAGGCACTCGCCCGCCTCCTCATGGGCGATCGCCAGGGTCTCGGCGTCGATCTGGCTCATCCTCCCTCCCGTGCGGCGGCGAGCAGGGCGCTCAGGTCGACGACCCCGACCTGGACCCCATCGACCAGGGTCGCACCGGCGAGGAAGGGTGAGCCGGTGGGTTCGAGCGTCGTCGGCAGGGCCTCGACCTCGAGCACCTCCTCGACCGCCAGCCCGGCATGCAGCCGGCCCTCCTCGACGACGACGATCCGTCCCTCGCCGTCGCCGGGCGCCAGCCCCAGCATCGCAGCGAGATCGATCGCGGCGACCACGTCGCCGCGTAGGTTCCACACCCCCAACACCGCGGCCGGCGCGCCCGGGACCGGCGTGATCGGGTCGCGCCGGGTGATCTCACGCACGCCCTCGACCGGCAGGGCGTAATGCTCGCCGCCGGCCCGGACGCGGACGTGCACGTCGCTCATGGCACCGTGCCGACGCGACTCCCCGCGGCGCCGTTGCTCGACGCCGGCACGGACCCGTTCGCCGCCAAGACCGCCAGCTCGGCCAGCTTCTCGTCGAGGTCGGCCACCACCTGGGTAACCCGCTCCGCCATCGCCGCCCGCTGCTGCTGCTCGTCGGCGAGGTGCTCGGCGGCCGTGCGGATCTGCACCATCGCCTCGGAGACCTGGTCGGCCGCCTCTTTCTGCTGCTGGGTTGCCCGCAGGCTCTCCTGCAGCACATCGGCGGTCGATCCCATCAGCTCGCCGACCTCGCGGGCCTGCTTGGTTCCCTCCTCGGTCGCCATGATCGTCGCGTTGGTCTCGTTCTGCACGGCGGTGATGATCTCGCGGATCTCCTCGGTGGACTGGATCGAGCGCTCCGCGAGCTTACGCACCTCGCCGGCTACCACCGTGAAGCCCCTGCCGGCCTCGCCGGCCCGCGCTGCCTCGATCGCTGCGTTGAGGGCAAGCAGGTTCGTCTGCTCGGCGAGGTCGTTGATCAGCGCCAGCACCTCGCCAATCTTCTGTCCGCGTTCGCCGAGCGCCAACGAGCGCTCGGAGACCGCCTTCACCTGCTCCTGCATCTCCCGCATCACGTCGCCGGTCTGCTCGGCGGCGGCCGAGCCGGCCTTCGCGTTGTCGGCGATCGAGGCCGCGGTCGCCTGCAGCTGCTCGGTCGTCGCTGCCACCTCGGTCACCGCCGCCGACTGCTCGGTGGTCGCGCTGGAGACCTCGGCGGTCGCCGCCAGCATCTCGTTGGCCGCCTCGGTGAGCGTGCCTGCACTGCGGCGGATCTTCTCGATCTGCGCGCGCTGCGCCTCAACTCCGCGGACCTGGCTCTCGAGCCGCGCGAACATGCGGCCGATCAGCCGGAACGCATAGAAGGCGGCGAAGATCGCGACCAGGGTCGCCAGAGCGGCGGCGATGATCGCTGCCAGTTCGGCATTCTCGGAGCTTTCTTCGGACTGCGCGGTCGCCGTCTGCGCATTCTTTCCGCCGGCCGCCAGCAGTTCGTCGACATGCGCTTCGACCTTCGCGGCGGCGGCCTCGAAGGGCTTGACGCCGGTGTCGAAGGCAGGGGTCCCGGCGACCGGGACTACCTTCTCCCGGAACAGCCGTTCAAGGCCGCGATGACCCGCGGTGACCGCATCGAGTGCGGTGGCCTCCGCGGCCTCGTTGTGTGCGTCCAGGTGTTCGCGCAGACGCTTGGCAGCTTCGGCGAATTCGCCCCGGACCAGGGCGATCTGCCGCAGATCGGCAGCGGCTGCATCGCCTCCGTAGGCGTCGGCGAGGCCGACTTCCTTGGCCAGCGCCGTCCCCATTTCCTCCGCCGTGACCTGTCCCTGGGTCTCGTTCAACGCCCGCTGCTGGGAGCCGTTGGAGGAGTCGAACTGGCTGATCGCGACGACGAGCGCCGCGATGAACAACAGCGTCACCAGGGCGATCAGGGCCACCAACCGGGCGGCGGGGTGACTCCAGCCGGGACGAAGGCTCCCGCTCATCGATGGGGTTGGCTCTGGGGCCGCCATTTCACCCGCATCGACCTCCATGCCCTCAATCTTGAGCGCCGCACCCAGGGCTGCACGGCAGGCATGAGGGTGGACTGCTCCGAACACTCGAAACGAGCGAAAACTGGACGAATGACCGATCAGGCGGCGACGGGCAAGAGCCCAGTAGCATTGCCGCGTTCCGGGTGGTAATCCGAAACCGCTGATGATGGCGTCCGAGATCCCAGCCTGTCAACTCCTGTTGGTCGAGGACAACCGTGCCCAGGCGCTGATCATGCAGCGGATGCTGGGAGACGGCGGGCTCGATTTCGAGGTCGTGCACGTCGCCACCCTGGCCGCGGCGAAGCGACATCTCGCCGGCGCCAGGCCGGTCTGCATCCTGCTCGACCTGACGCTGCCGGACGCAGAAAGGCTCGATGGCCTGACCGAGATCAAGAACGTCGCCCCGGAGGCCCCGGTGGTCGTGGTGACCGCGGACGAGGACGCCGGGAGGGGGATCAAGGCGGTCCAGTCGGGGGCCCAGGACTACCTGATGAAGGGCGAGATGGACAGCGCCCAGCTCTGCCGCTCGGTGCGCTTCGCGATCGAGCGGGGCCGCTCGGAGCAGCGGCTCGCCCACCGGGCCCTGCATGACGATCTCACCGGCCTGCCCAATCGCATCCTCTTCCTCGATCGCCTTACCTATTCCGTGGCTCAGGCCGGGCGGCAGGACTTGGGTATGGGGGTCTTCTTCCTCGACCTCGACGGGTTCAAGGGGGTCAACGATCGGCTCGGCCACCTCGCCGGCGACGCTTTGCTGAGAACGATGGCCGCCCGCCTGCTCGGCTGGGTCCGGCCCGGCGACACGGTCAGCCGCTACGGCGGGGACGAGTTCACGGTGTTGGTCCGCGAAGTTGACGGGGCCGCCCAGGCCGAAGAGATCGCCAGGCGCCTGACCAAGGCCGTGGAAGCGCCGATCGAGATCGAGGGAGAGGAGGTCTCGTTGACGCCGAGCATCGGCATCGCGCTGGGCGCCGCGGGCGAGCGACCTGAGAGCCTGATCGAACGCGCCGACAAGGCGATGTATTCGGCGAAGCGGAACCCCGACACCAACTACGAGATCGCCGAGAGGACCGATTAACGGCAGGCGGGACGTCAGTCGCAGACATTTACGTACTTCCACGTTTATGGCGTCGCCGCCCCGAACTAGGATGGCCGCTCCGTGACGAGCCGACTCCAGGGTCCCGCAAGGCGGATCGCGGTAGCGGTCGCCGCACTGGTGCTCCTGGTCGCCCTCGCCGTGGGGATCGCGGTGTGGCGCTACGGCGCCGCGATCGACTCCGGCAAGGAAGCACGGGGACTCGCCGAGGCGCAGTTCTATGCGCAGCAGGTTCGCACGGCGATAACCGACGAGGGCGGGACCGCCGACGCCTACGGAGGCGACGCCGACCCGGCCGACCTCGCGGCCCTGGCGGCGATCAAGAAGAGCCTCTCCCAGGCGCTCGAATCGCTGCAGCAGAGTTCGGCCCTCGGCGCCGAAGAAGCCGCCCTCGTCCCTGAACTCAAAGCCGAACAGCGCCACCTCGAATCGATCTTCCACGACCAGGTGAAACCGGTGGCCGGGACGGCCAAGTTCGACGAAGGCGTCTTGCCCTATGAGTCGGCGGTGGAAAAGGTCGAGGACAAGATCGACGCCTTCGATCGCAGCCTTGCGGCGCGCTCCGACGCCGCTGTCGCCGCCGCCGACAACACCGCCTCGACCGCCTCCACCGTCGCGATCCTGGCGGCGCTGCTGGCGATCGTGGTGGCGATCGCGATCGGCTTCTACGTGGTGCGCCTGGTCAACCGCCTGTTCGGCAGGATCGCCGCCGCCGCCGCCGCGCTGGCGCCGATGACGCGGGAGATGGAGGCGGCGATCGCCGAGACGGCGAGCGCGACCAGCGAGCAGTCCTCGGCGGTCGCCGAGGCCGCCGCGACCGCCGAGGAGCTGACCGCGACCGCGACCTCGATCGCCGACAACGCGAAGGCCGGCTCGGCCGCCGCCGAGCAGACCGGCGACGTGATGCGGGAGATGCAGGAGCAGGTGCAGGCGGTCTCCGAGCGCTCGTTGGCCCTCGGCGAGCGTGGCCAGCGGATCGGCGAGGTGCTCGAGCTGATCAACGAGATCGCCGAGCAGACCAACCTTCTGGCGTTGAACGCGGCGATCGAGGCGGCCCGCGCCGGCGAGGCCGGCAAGGGCTTCGCCGTGGTCGCCGCCGAGGTCCGCAAGCTCGCCGAGCGCTCGATCCGCTCGACCGAGGAGATCCGCGAGATCGTCGACGGGGTCCGCGACGAGACCAACGCCACGATCATGGCGACGGAGCAGGGCGCGCGTCAGGCAGGCGAGGTCGGCGAGCTGATGACCTCCACCGCCGACGTCCTCGACGAGAGCATCCGAGCCACCGAACAGCAGCTCGCGGCCGCCGAGCAGGTCGCCGCGGCGATGGTCCAGATCCGCACCGCGGCCGAGCAACTGGCGGCGGAGGGATCGCAACGCACCGACACCGCCCGTCAGGTCGAGGAGCAGGTGGCGGAGCTGCAGAGGACGCTGGAGGAATACGGGATCGCGAGCGACGGCGACCGCGCCGCGCGAAGCTGATTGGACCGCGCCTTTCCGGCGGAAAACGACACCGATCTGAAACCATGCTGGTTCCAGGGGAGGCGATCGTCGTCGAGACAGGCATCAAACCGCACGCCGTGACGAGGTGAGCGGCCCGAGAGGGCCTCGCCGGATCCTCATCTGCGAGGACTCGCGCGCCTATGCAACCGCGTTCTCCCGCTTCCTCGAACACGACGAGGAGATCGAGGTGGTGGGAATCTCGCCGACCGG
>DATEDJ010000195.1:0-14144 GCA_035281725.1 Solirubrobacterales bacterium | reverse complement strand
CTCGCGGTCGTCGGCCCCGCCGGGACCGGCAAGACCGCCGCCGTCGCTCGCGTCGCCACCGCCCACGCGGCGGCCGGGCAGGACGTCGCCTGCCTGTCGCTCGAACCGGCGGACGGCGGCGCCTCGCTGCGGGCCCTGCTCGAGGGCTCCGGCGTCTCGGTCGAGGCGATCGCCTACGACGAGCTCGCCGTGGCGCTGCTCGGCGAGTCGGCCCAGATCGTCCTCATCGACACCCCGGCCGCCGCGCCGAGCAACCCGGCGGCGGTCGAATCGCTGGGGGCGACGCTGCGGGTCGCCGCCCTCGACGAGATCCACCTCGCCGTCCGCGCGGGGACCGCGTCGCCAGCGGCGGTCGAGATGTACGACAAGCTGAAGGGGCTCGACCCGAACCGGATCCTGGTCAGCTCGGCCGCCGACACCAGCTACATCGGCGCCGCGCTCGACGTCGCGATCCGCACCTCGCTGCCGATCCACTACGTCGCCGAGACCGTCGTCGACCTGGCGCCCGCCGACCCACGTGGGCTTTCCTCGAGGGTCGTGCCATGAGCCCGGAGGCGAACTTCGAAGGGGTGCCGCAGGAGGACGTCGCGATCCGGCTCTCAGACCATCCGCGGGCGACGCGGCAGATCGAGCTCGCCCGCGGCTGGGGCGGCATCGGCGCCTTCGTCCTGGTCGGCCTGCTGGCGGTCTCCTCCGGGGTGCCGACGGCGAGCGCCGGGCTGCGCGCGCTGGTCGCCGGAGTGGTCGCCTACATGGTCTGCTGGTTCCTCGCGGTGATGGTCTGGCGCCATCTCGCGGTCGCCGAGGAGGCGGCGGCGCGGGTGTTCGCCGAACAGCGCCGTGCCGCTCTGCTGGAGGAGATCAAACGGCGGTCCGCCGGGCTCGCCGAGCAGGAGGAGGGCCTCTCATGAGCACGATGAAGAAGATCGACTTCACCCGTCCGACCAAATTCACCCCCGACCACGAGCGGCGCCTCGGGCGGGCGCTGGCGGCGTTCTGCCGGACCAGCTCGACCCGGCTCTCGGCCGAGCTGCGGCTGCCGATCGAACTCGAGTTCGTCGAAGCGACCCAGCTCACCTGGGGCAACGCCCACGAGCGGCTCACCTCCACATCGCTGTGCGCGGTGGTCGAGCTGCGGCCGACCGAGACCCAGGTGCTGCTCGGCGCCGACTCCGGCTTCGTCCTCGGCGGGATCGAGTCGCTGCTCAGCGGCGGGCCGGTGGAGCCGCCGCCGGACCGTCGGCTCAGCGAGATCGACCTTGCCCTCGCCAGCCACCTCTTCGACGACCTGCTCGGGCAGCTGACCGTGGTCTGGCGCGATCTGACCGGCACCGAGCTGGCGCTGGTCGCGATCGACTCGCAGCTCGAGACCGCCGGCATCGCGCCGGTCTCCGAGCCCACCCTGGAGCTGGCCATGCGGGCTCGCATGCTCGGCCGCGACTTCGCCCTCAACCTGCTCCTCCCCCACCGGGCGATCGCCCCGGTCGAGCAGCGCATCCTCGGGCGGCGCAACGGCGACGACGCCCCCGACCCGATCACCGGGCTGCGACTGCGCGAGGCGATGGCCGGGATCGAGGTCGCCCTGCGGGCGGAGATCGCCGGGCCGCAGACGCCGGCGGCGGAGGTGCTAGGACTGGCGCCGGGCGCGACCCTGCGGCTAGGAGGGCGGGTCGGCGAAGGTCTCGGCCTCTGCGTCGAGGGCGTGCGCGTGATGCGGGCGAAGCCCGGCCGCAGCGGCAGCCGCCGCGCGGTGCAGGTCCTGGAGGCGATCGAGCCGGGCGCGGCGGAGGGTCTGGCGCGGCTGGCGACGAGCGCGCAGCGGGCCGGGGCGGGCGCGGTCGAGGACGGCGAGCCCGACGAAGCGCTGCGCGGCGCGCTCGGCCAGGTGCCGATGCGCCTCTGGGCGGAGCTCGGCCAGGCGCGCCTCTCGCTCGCCGAGGTCGTCGCCCTCGGGGTCGGCACGGTGGTGGAGCTGGACCGCCGGCTCGAAGATCCGATCGACCTCTACGTCAACGGCCTGCGCCTCGGTCATGGTGAGTTGGAGATCGTCGACGACGAATGGGCGGTGCGCGTCGACGCGGTGACCGGCCTCGGCGAGCCCGCCGCCGTCCTCGGCTGACCATGCCTGCGGCGAGCGTGATCCTCCACCTCGAGGGCGGCCGCGAGCGGACGCTCCGCTGCCTCGAGGCGCTGGCGGCGGTGGATGAGGAGCCGACCTTCGAGGCGATCCTGATCGACGACGCCTCCCCCGACCTCGGCGAGCTGTTGGGCGGGCTGAGCGGTGACGTGCGGGTGCTGCGGAACGAGCGCCGCGAGGGCTTCATCGCCTCGGCGCAACGCGGCGCCGAGGCGGCCGGCGCAGATGTCCTGATCCTCCTCCGCGGCGCGGCCCTCCTCGCCCCGAACGCCCTCGGCCCCCTTGTCGACGCGCTGACGGACCGCACGGCGGCGCGTTCGTCGCCTGGCGGTCCATATCAGCCAAGCGACGAACGCACCGGCGACTCATCGGGCTGCGCGGGCGCGGCGGGGGCGTCGCCGACCGACCCCAGCTCACACCCGACCGCGACGCACGCGCTCGCGCTTCATCGCGCCGACGCCGACTGCCTGCGCAGCGCCGCGGGTGCCGCCCCCGGCTTCGAGCTCGCCGCGATCTGCGTCGAGCTGGCCCGCCGCGGTCGCGTCGCCACCGTCCCCAGCGCCCTCGCCGGCCCCGCGAGCGCCGCCGTCGCCCCCCGTCGCACCCCCGGTGAGCGCGCCGAGCTGACCGTCGTCGTCCCCACCCTCGACGCGACCGCGCCCCGCGTCCGCGGCTGCCTCGCCGCGGTCGCCGCCCACACCCCCTCTCCGCACCAGGTCGTCGTCGTCGACAACGGCTCGCCGCCACAGGGCTTCACCGCCCCGGTCAATGCCGGGCTGCGCGCCGTCGACACGCCCTACGCGGTGGTGATGAACGACGACGTCGAGGTGCTCGAGGGCTGGTGGGAGCCGCTCCGCGCGGCGCTCGACGAGGGCGCCGCGGTCGTCTTCCCGCAGACCGTCGAAGGTGGGATGCGCGAGGACTTCGCCGCCTGGTGCTTCGGCCTCGGCGCCGACACGCTCGCGGCGATGTCGCACGCGCCCGGCGAGTTCTTCGACCCGACGTTCCGCGTCTGGTTCCAGGACACCGACCTGCTGGTCCGCCTGCGGGCGATCGGCCGGCCGCCGCAGCTGGTCCGCGACTCGCACATCCGTCACGCCCTCTCGGCCACGGTGCGCACCGAGGACCCCGGCCTGCGCGCCTGGATCGACCGGACGATCGCCACCGACAAGGCCGCCTTCGAGCGCAAGCACCCGGCGGTCCTCAGCGCATGAGCCCCCAGGACGACGCCTACTTCGAATTCGACCGCCCCGAGCTGCGGGAGTTGGTGCCGGCCACGGCGGGGCGCGTCCTCGACGTCGGCTGCGGCGCCGGCGCGCTCGGCGCCGCCCTGCGCGAGGAGCGGGGCATCGAGGTGATGGGCCTGGAGCTCTCGAAGGAGGCCGCGGCCCACGCCGGCGAGCGCCTCGACGCCGTGGTCGAGGCCGACCTCGACCAGCTCGAGGAGCTCCCGTTCGAGCGCGGCAGCTTCGACGCGATGATCTTCGGCGACGTCCTCGAGCACCTCCGCGACCCCCACCGCCTCCTCCGCCTGCTGCGCCCCTGGCTCGCCGACGACGGCGCCCTCGTCTGCTCGATCCCCAACGTCGCCCACTGGAGCGTCGTCCTGCCCCTGCTCACCCAGGACCGCTGGCCGTACGCCGACGCCGGCCTCCTCGACCGCACCCACGTGCACTTCTTCACCGTCACCGAGGCCGAGCTGATGCTCCGCGAATGCGGCTTCGCCGTCGAGTCGGCCGCGACCACGGCCCTCCCCCAGGCCCCGCCTGCGGCGGTCGACCATTTGACGCGATTCCTCGCGGCTCTCGGCGCCGAGGAGACGGAAACCGGTCGCCGGCTCAACGCGTACCAGTACTTGCTCGTTGCGCGGCCGGTCGGCTGAGGCGCCGAGGGACCCGGCCCTCTCGGCGGCGGCCTCAGCCTGCCCGGGTCGCCGCCGAGAGGGCCGGGTCTCGTGGGGATGTGCGGGGACGCCGGGGAGGCGTCACATGGACGCGAGCTTCGTCACGGAGGCGTGCGGATCGTCGCGGTTCCTCACGAGTCGGGATCGCGCTGCGTGAGTTGACCCTGCCATGGCAAGGTCAAATCACGCAGCGGAGTTTTGGGCCCCTATAGGGGACCCAAAGTCGGTCGCATCCTCCTGACCGGTGGGATCTCCGGCGCAAGGCGCCCATCCCTGTGCCATTCCCTGCGAAAGGCTCGCGTCCCGGGCGTCTCGTGGCGGCCACAGCCTGCCCGGGCCGCCACGAGACGCCCGGGACGTGTGGTCCCCAGTCGACCGGGCCACGAACCTCGCCGTCCCCGGCCGCACCGCTCCCCGAACCCCCGCCCCCGCCCCTTCGGCCACCCCACAAATTTCCCCTAAAGGTTCCGCGCACACTGCCGATCAGAGGGACGACATAACCATGGGGTGACACGGATGTCGCCCCGGGACCAGCAAACAACGATCCAAGGAGTGAGATCGAATGTCCCTTCGTATTCAGACCAACATCGAAGCTTTCAACGCGCACCGGAACCTGGTGTCGACGACTGAAGGCGTCGCGAAATCGATGGAACGCCTGTCCTCGGGCTACCGCATCAACCGTGCCGCGGACGACGCCGCCGGCCTGGCGATCAGCGAAAGGCTGAAGGCCCAGGTCAAAGGCATCGGCCAGGCCCAGCGCAACGTCCAGGACGGCGTCTCACTCGTGCAGACCGCGGAAGGTGCCCTCAACGAGGTCCACTCGATGCTGCAGCGCACCCGGGAACTCGCCGTCCAGTTCAAGAACGGCTCCCTCTCGGAATCCGACCGGACGTCGATCCAGTCGGAGATCAACCAGCTCGCCAGCGAGGTGGAACAGATCGGGACCGACACCGAATTCAACGGCATCAAGCTGTTGAACGAAAAAGCGACGGTCACGTTCCAGGTCGGCGCGAACGACGGCGAGGTGATCAGCGTCTCCACGATCAGCCTCGGCGAAGCGGTCAAAGCCGAAGCGTTCGAACTCAAAACCGGCGCGGCCGGCGAAGAAGACATCAAACAGATCGACGCAGCGATCGAAGCGGTCTCCAGCCAGCGCGCCGAATTCGGTGCGGTGCAGAACCGCCTCGAACACACGCTCAACAACCTGTCCATCTACCAGGAAAACCTGAGCGCCTCGGAAAGCCGTATCCGCGACGTGGACATGGCCTCCGAAATGGTCCAATTCACCAAGCTGCAGATCCTGCAGCAGGCCGGCACCTCGATGCTGGCGCAGGCCCAGCAGTCCGGGTCGGCGGTGCTGAAGCTCCTCGGGTAGCAGGAGCCAGGGTCCGAGGCGGGCGGGCGGTCGCGCAGGCCGGCCGCCCGCCTCGACGTTCCCGTCCAGAGTTTTCTTGACCGTATGTACGAAGACCCTGATCCAGTTTTGGGTAAGTTCCTCACTCCGCTTAAAGGCATGCTGACCGGGGCCGATGAAGCGGGCGATGAGCCTGGAGTCGACGCTCGCGCGGATCTCCGCGATCGAAGTGGCCTTGACGCCACCCCAGCCGTCCACCGGCGGCGTCGGCGCCCCCGTATCGACCGGATCGAGCGCCGGCGAACCCCCTTCGCAGACCTCTTCCGCCTCCTCCGCCAACTTCTCGCAGCTGCTGAACCAGGCCGCCTTCGCCGGCTCTACCTCGAGCACCGGCGCCCTCGACGCGGTCGCGGTCGCCCGCACCCAGGTGGGCCAGGCCGAGTTCCCTCCGGGCTCCAACGAATCGCCGCGGATCGCCGAATACCGCAGCGCCGTCCAGGGCGCCGTGGTCGGCCCGTGGTGCGCCGACTTCGTCTCCTGGTCCGCCGCCCAGGCGGGCATCCCCCTGGGGGAAAACGGGGAAGGCTTCCAGTCGGTCGAAGCGATCTGGCAATGGGCCGAAAGCAGCGGCCGTGCGATCCCGGCGAGCGAAGGGTCACCGGCCCCCGGCGACCTGATCGTCTGGGGCTCCGACCACGTCGGGATCGTCGAATCGGTCGACCCCGACGGGACCATCCACACGATCGAGGGCAACTCCTCCGACGAAGTCGCGCAGCGCACTTACGCGCCCGGCGAAAGCGGTGCGACGGGTTACGTCCGCCTCGGATGAGCTTCCTGACTCCCTCCGATGCCGCCGCAGAGAACGCGGCCACGAGGCCCGGCGCGCCGAGCTTCTCCTCGTCCCGCGGGACCGCTCGACCGCCGCTGTCGATCCATCTGCCGCTGGTCGCCGTCTACTCGGAAAGGGCGATCTCGCGGGCCGGCCTGGCCGCCCTGCTGCGCTCGCAGATGCTCGACGTCGTACTCCCCGAAGAGGAAGACCGCGAGCTGGTCGGCGTCCGCCCCGACGTCGTCCTGCTGGCCGGCTTCGCCCCGGAGCGCGAGCTCGCCACCCGGCTGGCGCGCCGCCACGGCGCCCCGACGCTGGTGATGGTCGACGGCCCGCTCGGCGCCGATTCGCTGGAGGAGCTCGGCGTCCACGGCGCCGTCTGCCGCGAGTGCCCGCCGGACCGCCTGATCGCCGGCCTCCACGCCGTCGCCACCGGCGCCACCTTCTTCGAGTGCCACACACACGCCTCGGCTCCCACCCCGACCGACTCGCTGCTCTCGCCGCGCGAGCGTCGCGTCACCGCCGAGCTGGCCCGCGGCGCCGGCGTCGAGGAGATCGCCACGGCCCTCTGCATCAGCCCCCACACCGCCCGCACCCACGTGCGGAACGTCCGTCGCAAACTCGGCGCCCGCACCTCGGCCGAGGCGGTGGCGCAGGCCCTCATGCTGGGTCTGGTGGCACTGCCGGGGCGCTGAAGTCGGCGCGCGCCGCGGCTTCGTTCTCCTCCTTGACCCGCTCCCAGAGCTCCTCGCGGTAGATCCGCTGCTCACGCGGGGCGGTGATCCCGAGCCGCACAGTGCCGCCGCTGACCTCGACGATCTCGACCACGATGTCGTCGCCGATCAGGATGCGCTCGCCCTGGCGGCGACTGATCGTCAGCATCCCAGCAGTCTAGTGCGGTGCTGGACGACTGATTCGGGGGGCGGGATCGGGGAGGGTTCGGACCCGTGCGACCGGGACGGGTGTGGTTCGGGGCCCCTGCGGCCGGGGACGGTAGGCCCGGGCGTCTCGGAGGCGACCCGGGCAGGCTGTGGCCGCCTCCGAGACGCCCGGGTCGGGAGGTTTGCGGGAAAGGGCCGTCACAGGGATGTGGCGTCTTCGGGGAGGAACCGGATCCCGGCAGGGAGGTGCCGGGATCCCGTCTGGAAGACGGGAGGGGTACGTGAGGGAGGTGTCGGGAACGTCACCGAGACGTGCGCCTTACGGGGATCTACGGCCCTCCGGATCGCGCGGTCGACCTAACCGGCGCTATAGGTGGGTTAGGACGACCGCGCCTCTGCGACCGTGGAGAAGGCGTGTCGATCGCGACCTCTCCCTCACATCGCCGTGACGTTCTCGGCGTCTCCCTCACGAGATCCCGACGCCTCTCCGCACCCCAGGCCCCAGAAGCGCCCCGCACCCTCGCCTCTCCCCACAGACCCGGCCATTTCGCGGCGGCCACAGCCTGCCAGGGCCGCCGCGAAATGGCCGCGTCCCTTACCCGTCCCTTGCCGTCCCTTCCCGGCGGCAAAACAGAGCGTCTAGAACTCAAGCACCTACGCCGCGACCGGCCGCCGACCCCCGGAGAGAAGCGGCTCGCGCAGGGGGGCCCAGGAAGCCTCGTTCATCACCTGGTGGCCGACGCCGGCCGAGATCAGGATCGGCGCCAGCAGGTTGGCGCTGACCGCTCCGGGATCCTCGTCGGCGCGGACGACGACGAGGACCAGGGCGTCGCTCGGATCGGTGATCCCGATCCGCTCGGCCTCCTCGTCGGAGAGCACGACTTCGTAGTCGGGGAAGAACGGGAAGGGATCGGTCACCGGCAGCGCCAGGTCCGCCTCGGAGGTCTCCTGCAGCCACTTGAAGGCACCGCTCTCCTCGCGCGTCAGCAGCGCGAAGCAGCGACCGCCGACGCCGACCATCCCCTCCGGGAAGTCGACCAGCGCCTCCTCGGGGACCTGGAGCTCCCCGAACCGCGTGCTGTTGACGATCTCCGCCATCCGCAGCGCCTACCTTAGGAAATCCATCAGCGACGGCTGGATCAGCTTCGAGCCGGCGCGCAGCGCGGTTTCGTAGGCGGCCTGCTGACTCGAGTAGTTGACCAGCGCTTCGGCCATGTCGACCTCCGACACCTGCGAGAGCTGGTTGAGGCTCGCTTCCTGCAGCTGTTCGAGCCGCGTCCCCGCCGTCGTCAGCCGGTTCGTGGTGGCGCCGACGACGGCCCGCACCCGGGTCAGTTCGTCGATGTTGGCGCTCAGCCTTTCGAGGTCGGTGCCGCGCAGCGCTTCCGCGTTGGCGGCGGTGCCGCCGCGCAGGTCGGTGGCGATGTCACGGAGCACGTCCAGCAGCTTGTTGTCAGCGGCGGCGGGACCATTGCCGAGCAGGGTCTGGATGCTGACGTTGACCGGCACCGCCACCCCGGCCCCGATCGCGCGCATGATCTGCCCTTCGTCGCCCGCATAGGCATCGGTCGCGCCGAGTTCGTAGGGGCGCGTTTCGGTCGCCGTGCCGGAGAAGATGTAGCGGCCGTCGTAGGTGACGTCGGCTTCCTGCTTGACCGCTTCGGTCAGCGCTTCGAGCTCGGCGGCGATCCCTTCGCGGGCGACCTGGCCGTTGGAGTCGTTGCCGCCCTGGACGAGGAGTTCGCGGGCGCGCTGGACGGTGTCGGTGATCCGCGAGAGCGCCGTTTCGGTCGCCGTCACCCAGCCGATGCCGTCCTGGACGTTGGCCTGGTACTGCTTGAACCCTTCGAGCTCGCCGCTCAGCTGCAGCGTGCGCCCGGTCCCGAACGGGTCGTCGGCGGGCCGGGTGATCCGTTTGCCGGAGGAGATCTCCCGCTGCAGCTGGGTGAGGCTCGCCTTCGTCTTGCCCAGGTCCCGCAGGACCACCCGGTTGGTCATCCCCTCGGTTATCCGCATCGTCATCGCGGCGCCCTCCTCGTTCGCCCGCTCAGAGCCCGACCCGGCCGGTGCGGTTGATCAGCACGTCGAGCGCTTCGTCGAGCGCGGTCATCGCCCGCGCCGAGGCTTCGTAGCCCCGCTGGAAGCGCTGCAGGCTCGTCATTTCTTCGTCGAGGGAGACGCCGAAGGTCGATTCCCGCCGTTCCGCGACCGTGTCCAGCAGCGCCTGGGAGTTGGTTTCACCGTTGCGGGCTTCGTTCATTTCCGTGCCGACCCGGGTGACGAATGAGGCGTAGGCGCGATCGACGGCGCCGCCGCGCAGCCCCCCGATTTCCCGCGCGATGTCGTTGCCACCGACCGAGCCGTTGCTTGCCGTCTGCACTTCTTTGGCGTTGACGGCGACCTGCAGGGAGGCCGCGCCGTTGCCGGCTACGTAGGTGAAGAAGGCCGGGCCGCCGCCTTTCACGTGGATCGCGTTGACCGCGTTGGCGAGGTTTTCGGCGAAGGCGTCGAGTTCGGCGCGGAACGATTCGATCGTCCCGCCCGGGGCGGTCAGTTCGAGCAGCGCCCCGAGCTTCCCTTTCGGTTCTTTCAGCGCCTGAGGCCAGTTGACTTCGGTGCCGGTGACCAGCGGTTCGGCGGCGTCGCCGAAGCCGACTTCGACCGTCCCGTCGGCGAGTTCGGTGACCGACACCTGGGCCAGCGAGGAGAGTTCGTCGAGCAGCAGGTCGCGGCGGTCGAGCAGGTCGTTGGGCTGCGCGCCCTCGGTGACCGAGCTGCGGATCGCGCCGTTCAGCAGCGCGATTTCCTTCGCCTTCGCTTCGACTTCGCCGCCCGCGCCGGTGATCGAGGCGTATTCGCCGTTCGCCACTTCGGCCGCGTAGGTCAGCTGCTGGTCGAGTTCGGCGAGGCTCACGCCGAGCGCCTTGCCCGCTTCCACCACCGCCTGGCGGGAGGCCGAGTCTTCGGGGCTGTTGGCGAGCCCTTCCCAGTCTTTCCAGAAGGTCTGCAGCTCCTGCGAGATGCCGGTTTCGCTCGGCTCGGCGAGCGCGCTTTCGATCGCTTCCAGCCCCTTCACGCGGGCGGCGAGCCCGCCGAGGCGCATCGCCTGGGCGCGGTACTGGAGGTCGAGGAAGCGGTCGCGGGCGCGGCTGACGCCGTCGACGTCGACCCCGGTGCCGAGTTCGGCCTTGCCGTTGCCGGCGGTCGAGCCGGTGGTGATCTGCAGTGCCCGGCTGGCGCTCGTCTTCACTTCCTGGCGCGAGTAGCCGACCGTGTTCGCGTTGGCGATGTTGTGGCCGGTGATGTCGAGCGCCTCCTGCTGGGCGATCAGACCGCGCAGCGCGGTCTGCAGCCCCATGAAGGTGGAGACGGCCATGCCTAGGCCTCCACGTCCATCAGCCGCCGGCCGCCGGGCTGTGATTCTTCGCCGCTGACCCGCAGCAGGTGGTCGAGGAAGGTCAGTTCCTGGCGCATCAGGGCGCGGTTGATGCCGTGCTCGCGGGCGATCTCGGCGAGCAGGCCGCGCAGTTCGGCGGAACGCCGGAGGAGGCGATCCTGCTCGGTCGGCGCGGCGAGGCTCGCCAGCGCCGGAAGGCCGACCGCGACCGGCTCGACTTCGAGCCGGACCGCGGCGCGGCGGATCAATTCGGTGCGTTCGTGCTCCAGCGACTCGCGTGCCGCCATCTCCACCTGGATGTCGGCGAGGCGCGCCAGCACCGCCTCGACGTCGCGCTCGCGGATCGCCGCTCCCTGGCGCAGGACGAGGTCGAGCAGGCGCTGCGCGGAGGCGATCTGCAGGTCGAGGTGGCGAGCCACCGCGGCGGGCAGGATCTGGTCCTGCACCAGCACCTCGGCGTTCACTTGCCGACCCCCACGAAGCTGGGGTACATCTCGGTGGCGAGGCCGAGGCCGCCGGCGCCGACCACGGCTTCGGCGACCGTTTCAGGGAGGCTGACCGCGGTCGGCATCGCGGTGAGGGCGCTCCCACCTTCGCCGCTTTGATCTTCTTCGCCGGAGGTCCCGGCCGGCGATTCCGGCAGCGCCTCGCTCAGGATCTGCTTCAGCAGCATCGATTCGAAGGAGAGCGCGGCGCGGAAGCCCTGCACCGCGGCGGCGCCTTCGTCGCGGATCGCTTTCGGGACCGTCGCCCCGGCCACCGCCGCCCCGATCCCGGTCACGCCGCTCATCGGATCAGCCCGTTGGCGACGGCGAGGACTTCGTCCTGGGTGGTCACCGCTTTGCCAGCCAGCTCGTAGCCCTGCTGGGCTTCGGTCATCGCCGTCATCACGTTCGCCATGTCGACGTTCGAGGCCTCCAGGACGCCCTGCTGGAGGCGCGCGTTCGGCGCCGCCTTCACCGGGCCCGAGGCGGCGGTCGGCAGGTAACCGTTTTCGCCGTTGGCCTGCAGGCCGCTGGGGTTGGTCACTTCGACCAGCGGGATCTTGCCGAGGGTCCTTTTGCCCGCGGCGACGGTGCCGTCGGGTGCGATCGAGATTTCTTCCGGATCGACGCCTTTGGGGATCCGCACCGGCGGCTGCAGCGCCTGCCCGGTGGCCGTCCGCAACTGTCCATCGGGGCCGATCTGCAGGTTCCCGTCGCGGGTCAGGGCGACGCCGCCCCCCGGCGCCGCGACCTCGATGAAGCCGGCGGAGGTGAGGGCGACGTCGAGGGGCCGTCCGGTCGCTTCCAGGGCGCCCTGTTCGAAGTTCTGGCCGAACACTTCGGCGGCCGCGCCGGAGCCGGTCAAGGTGCCTTCCGCGCCGCCGCGCCCGGGCGACTGGTAGAGCAGGTCGCGAAAGCCGACCCGGAGGCTCTTGTAGCCGGTGGTCGAGACGTTGGCGATGTCGTTGGAGAGGGCGTCCAGCCAGGCCTGCTGGGCTTCCATCCCCGCCGCCGCCGTGGTCAGTGCGGTGTTCATCCGGCGATCGACCCCACCTGGCCGGCCGACTGCTGGAGCGTTTCGCCGATCGTCTGGATCGATTTCTGGTCGGCTTCCAGCGCCCGGAAGGAGGAGATCAGCTGCACCATCGCCTGCGACGGGTTGACCGCCGATTCCTCCAGGAACCCGGCCCGGACCTTGCCGGTGGCCGCGCCGGTCGCGTTGCCGGTGTAGAGGTTTTCGCCCTGCTTTTCGGCGCCCGCGACTGCGAACACGCCGATGTCGCCGGGGGCGACGGTGCCGTCGGCCCGCAGCCGCACCGGCGCCCCGTTGGCGCCGAGCACCGGGTCACCGAGCTGGTCGGTCAGGTTGCCTTCGGCGTCGGTGGAGAACTGACCGTTGCGGGTGTAGCGGACACCCGCTTCGGTGCGGACGGCGAAGAAGCCTTCGCCTTCGACCGCGAAGTCGAGCGCTTCGCCGGTTTCGTGGATCCCCGCCGGGGCGAGGTCGGTCGACGTTTCGGCGATCTCGACCCCGAGGCTCAGCCGTCCCACCGCGGCGCCGGTCTGGGTGTTCTGCAGCAGCAGTTCGCCGAACCCGGCCTGGGTGGCGCGGTCCGACTTGAAGCCCGGCGTGTTGACGTTAGCGAGCTGATCGGAGATCTGTTCCTGCCGCACCATCTCGGCGAGCATCCCGGAGGCGGCGATGTAGAGGCCACTGTCCATGCAGCCGGTTGATCGGCCGCTTTCGCCGCGACTTGAGGCGAGTCGGCGAAACTCGCCGCGCCGCCTCAGCCGGCAGCGGTGAACAGCTCGACGTCGCGGCGCAGGGAGGAGCGGAGGCGCTTTTTCAGTTCGCCGTGGATCTGGCAGACGCGGCTCTCGGAGACGCCGATGACCTCGCCGATCTCGCTCAGCGTGCGGCCCTGCGTGTAGAGCATCACGGCGACCCGGCGCTCGCGCTCGGAGAGGTGCGAGAAGGCGCGTCGGAAGCGCTCGCGGGCGAGCGTCTTGGTCGCCTCGTTCTCCGGGTCGGCGCGGCCTTCGAGGTCGGGGATCATCTGCGAGAGGGCGACGCCTTCTTCTTCTTCGCCGGTCGAGGTGACGCTGTCGAGGGAGGTGAGCTCGGCGGTCGCGAGGTCGCGCAGGCGCGCCGCCAGCTCGGCTTCGTCGATCCCCATCTTGCCCGCCAGCTCGGGATCGGTCGGCCGGCGGCCGTGTTCGCGGAAGAACTCGTCGCCCGCCCGCTCGGCATCGCGCTCCCAGCGGCGCAGGCTGCGCGGAGCCCAGTCGAGCCGCCGCAGGCTGTCGAGCACCGCCCCCTGGATCCGGGTCCAGACGAACTGTTCGAGGCTCGCGCCTTTGGCCGGGTCGTAGCGGTCGATCGCGCCGATCAGCCCCTCCACCCCGTTGGAGACGAGGTCGTCGACCTCGCACCAGGCGGGCAGCTCGCGGACCTTGCGGTAGGCCAGATGGCGAACCAGGGGAACGTAGGTGAAGACCAACTCGTCGCGTAACCGGCGGTCACCGGTTTCGCGGTAACGCTGCCAGACCTTCTCCGTCTCTGCTTGGCCTCGATCGGCCGGGCTTGCCATCGAGCTTTTCCCTCCTGCCTGCGACTGGATTGCGGGTGTGCGGAGGAGTCTTCGGCCGTGCGTGCCCGCGGCTAGATCGCCGCTTTGAGGTAAATCGACATACCTGGGACCGAACGAACGTCCAGTTCCTGCGTCCTCGCGAGCTTCGGTCGATGAAGGGGGCGATGGCCCTCCGTCTCGACCAGACCAGCGTCCCGTCCACCGCCGACGAGGCCGCCGCGCCCGCCGCCCAGGCGGCATCCGTCGCCGATCGCCGCGAGGCGGCGTACCGCGCCCACCGCGCCGCGATCGAGGCGCGCTTCGCGGCCACCGCCGCTGCCGCCCCGCGCGAGCTGCCCGGGATCTACCTGGCGCTCGCCCGCGAGGCGCTCGACGGACTCGCGGCCGAGCCGCGCGAGCCGCTGCTCCTGAACTACGCCGGCGTCGGCCTCGAGCCCGCGGAGCTGGGCGCCGACGGCGGCGGGCAGGTTCGGCCGCGAGCCCTTGTGGGCGAGCGCCTGGTCGAGGTTGCGGGCGGCGTGGGGGAGCTCGGGGTCGAGCCGCAGGGCGGCCTCGAAGAGCTGGGCG
>DATEDJ010000194.1:0-26053 GCA_035281725.1 Solirubrobacterales bacterium | reverse complement strand
AGCTCGGTGGCGGCGTTGGCGCTCATCCCGCGTTTCTCCAACCGCTCCAGCTGCTTGCGCAGGATCTGCCGCGGCGAGGCCGCCACTTCGCGCCCGTCCGCCCACTGCAGGTCGGCCAGCACCAGCGCCGTCCCCGGCAGCCACGGCACCGAGCGCAGGGTCGAGAGGTCGGGGACCATCTCGAAGTCGCCGTAGCCGGTGTCCCAGGAGGACATCGCGTAGCCCCCGACCGTTTCCATGTCGACGTCGACCGCGAGCAGGTAGTTGCAGCCCTCGGCGCCGTGCTCGAGCACCTCGCCGAGGAAGTGCCCCGCGGTCAGCCGCTTGCCCTGCAGGCGGCCCTCCATGTCGGCGATCGCCAGCAGCACGGTGTCGACCGTGCCCTCGGCGACCGCCTTTTCCAGCTCTTCGACCCTCACCCGAGGAACACTAGAGGCATGGTTTGGGCTAGACGCATGCACGGGGGCGTCGCAGACCGAGCTGGGCGCCGCACGCGGGCGAAGCGGGTAGTGGTTACTACCGGCGAGGCCGTGGGTGGTGATCCAGCGAAGGGATGCGGCGTCATCCGTGTGCGTGGATAGCCCAAACCATGCCTCAGGGAGCCGAGGTCTGCGGGTCGGGGTTCTCCCCTAGCACTTCCTCGATTTCGATCTCGCGGATCTGCCCGGTGAAGTGGTGCCGGGCGGTCGCGAGCCAGGTGATCGCCGCCCCGAGGATCACGATTCCGACCGTCAGTGGTGCGTAGTTGAAAGCCTCCCAGGTGAATTCCGAATTCCACGGCACCGCTTCCGGGGTGAACGGAAGGCAGAAGATGATCGTGATGATGATCACCCAGATCGTCGCGAAGCTGTTCATCCATTTGTACTTCCTGCCGTTGTTCCACGGTCCGGTCTGGAAGGCGGCACCTTTGCGCCAGCGCAGGAAGATCGGGATCACGTAGGCGATGTAGAGGCCGATCACGGTGATCGAGACGACCGCGAAGAAGGCGAACGGAACGGCTTCGCCGTTCGACTTCCCCTTCAGCGCCGGCAGCGTGATGATCAGAGCCAGAGCGGCCATCAGCAGCACCGCGTAGACCGGCACCCGTTTGGTGTTCACGGTCGAGAGTCGCGACGAGGCGCGTTTGCCGAAGCCGTTGTCACGCGAGAAGGCGTAACACATGCGCGACGCGCTGGTCAGGCAGGCGGCCCCGCAGAAGAGCTGCCCGACCACGGAGATAATGAGGACGAACTTGCCCCAGCCGGAGCCGAGCGCTTCGACCAGCAGGGTGGGCGCGAAGCCGAACGCTTCGTTCGCCCCTTCGACATTGGTGACCGAGAACGTGATCGCCAACAGGACGATCCAGCCGATCACCGCCGAGTAGAAGATCGATCTCCAGACCCCCTTCGCGGCCGCGGTCGAGGCGCCGTGCGTCTCCTCGGAGATGTGGGCCGAGGCGTCGAAGCCGGTGATCGTGTACTGGGTCAGCAGGAACCCGAGCGGCAGCACGTAGAACCAGAACATGCTGTCGCTGAAGCCGCTCTGGTTGATCCGGTGGCCGAAGACGAAGCTGAAGCTCTGATGGCCGTCGGGGACGAAGATCAAGACGAGCACGATCGCGGCGACGCCGAGCACGTGCCACCAGACCGACACGTTGTTGATCCGCGCCAGCAGGTGGGTGTTGCGGACGTTGAGGAAGACGTGGACCAGCAGAATCAGCACGAAGAGCAGGAAGACCTCGGCGAGGACGTGGGATTCGTCGCCGAAGTTGATCCCGAAGATGTTCACTTCGTAGAGTCCGAGGACGACGTTGAGGAAGGTCGCCGCCGCGTAGTCGACCGAAGCGACCACGGCGATCAGCCCGATCAGGTTGAACCAGCCGGTGAACCAGGCCCAGACCGGTCCGCCGAGGCGCCCGGCCCACCAGTAGATCCCGCCCGCGGTGGGGTAGGCGGATACCAGCTCCGACATGCAGAAGCCGATGATCAGGATCGGGATCGAGATCAGCGGCCAACCGATCGAGATCGCGATCGGGCCGCCGTTGTTCCAGGCCTGGCCGTAGGTGGTGAAGCAGCCGGCCAGGATCGAGATGATCGTGAAGGAGATCGCGAAGTTGGAGAAACCACTCCAGGCGCGGTTCAGCGACTGTTTGTAGCCGAGTTCCGCAAGTCGTTTCTCGTCGCTGTCGTGGATCGTGACACTTCCGCTCTCCATGGATCCTCTCTTCCGCTCGTCGCGCCGCTTGCGATAAAAGGTGTGCTGAACCGACCTAACTGCTCCCGGGCGAGACTAATCTTGCGGTCGGGATCGTGTCAATGCCAACTTGGAGAAATTTCTCCGGAAACCTTTGGCCCTACCGGCAGACACCGTGGAGAGACTGGAAGCGCAGCTCGGCCCCGCCGAAGGGGAGCCGACGGTGCTGGGCGGCGGGATCACCAACCACAACTTCCGTGCCCGGTTCGGCGGGCGCGAGGTGGTGGTGCGGCTGCCGGGCAACGACACCGAGCTGCTCGGCGCCGACCGGCCGGGGGAGCGCGAGGCGAACTCGTTGGCGGCGGGCGTCGGCGTCGCGCCGGAGGTGCTCGCCCATCTTGATGACCCGGTGGTGCTGGTGACCGCCTTCGTCGAGGGGCCGACGATGGAGTCGCCCGAACTGCGGGAGCCGCGAGCGCTCGCCGAGGTGGCGGCGGCGCTGCGCAAGATCCACGGCTGCGGAGCCCGGTTGGGTGCCCGCTTCGACGCCTTCCGACTGGTCGAGGACTACGCCGCGGCGGCCCGGGCGCGCGGCGGCGAGGTCCCGCCCGCCTACGAGGTCGCCCACGCGGCGGCGGCGCGGATCGAGGCCACCCCGGCAATCTCCGGCGGCGCCCCGGTCCTCTGCCACGACGACCTCCTCCCCGCCAACTTCATCGCCACCCCCGAAGGGATCCGGATCGTCGACTGGGAGTACGCGGGGATGGGCAACCGCTGGTTCGACCTCGGCAACTTCGCCGTCAACAACGAGCTCGGCCCGGCCGAGGAGGAGGCTTTCTTGACCGCTTATCTGGGCGCGCCGCCCACCGTCGCCGACCTCGCCGCGCTGCGGCTGATGCGGTTGATGTCCGACTTCCGCGAGGCGATGTGGGGGGTCGTGCAGCAGGCGATCTCCGACCTCGACTTCGATTTCGAGGACTACGCCGACAAGCACTTCGGCCGCCTGCTCGCGGCGATCGGCCGGCCCGAGTTCGAGGCCCAGCTGGAGGGCGCCGGTGCCGCGCGCTGAGCTGCCCGAAGCCGCCCGCTGCGTGATCATCGGCGGCGGCGTCGGCGGCGCCTCGCTCGCCTACCACCTCGCCGAGCTGGGCTGGGACGACGTCGTCCTCGTCGATCGCAACCAGCTCACCTCGGGCTCGACCTTCCACTCGGCCGGGCTGGTCGGGCAGCTGCGCGGCTCGGTCTCGCTGACCAAGATGATGATGCACTCGGTCGACCTCTACCGGCGGATCGGCCAGGAGTCCGACTTCGACCCGGGCTGGACCGAATGCGGCGGCATCCGGCTCGCGTCGACCGAGGAGCGGATGGAGGAGCTGCGCCGCCAGGCGGGCTGGGCGAAGACGTTCGGGCTGCCGCTGGAGCTGATCTCGGCGGCGGAGGCGCAGGAGCTCTTCCCGCTGATGTCGACCGAGGGCGTGCTCGGCGCCGCCTGGCTGCCGACGGACGGCTACATCGATCCCTCGCAGCTGACCTACGCGCTCGCCGACGGGGCGCGGCGCGGCGGCTGCCGGATCTTCACCGACACCCGGGTGACCGGGATCGAGGTGCGCGATGGCCGCGTGCGCGGGGTACAAACCGACCGCGGCGAGGTTGCCGCCGAGGTGGTGGTCGACGCGGGCGGCATGTTCGCCGCCGAGATCGCCCGGCTGGCGGGCGTCCGCGTGCCGCTCCTGCCGATGTCCCACCAGTACTTGGTGACCCAGCCCCTCGACGCCGTCCGCGAGGCCCGCGGATCGGGGCAGGACCGGCGTAGCCTGCCGACGCTGCGGGACCCTGATCTCCTCGTCTACTACCGCGAGGACGGTGACGGGCTGGTCATGGGCGGCTACGAGCGGCAGAGCGAACCGGCCTTCCTCCCCCGCGGCACCAGCGACTTGGAGGCGATCCCGGCGGACTTCAACGGCCGGCTCCTGGAAGAGGACTGGGACCGCTTCGAGGCGATCACCCGCAACTCCGAGCGCCGCCTGCCGGCGATGTCGGAGATCACCGTGACCAAGCTGATCAACGGCCCCGAGGCGTTCACCCCCGACAACGAGTTCTGCCTCGGCGAGTCGGAGGTGGCCGGCTTCTTCGTCTGCGCCGGCTTTTGCGCGCACGGCCTGGCCGGCGCCGGCGGGATCGGCAAAGTCGTCGCCGAGTGGATCGTCGACGGCGAACCGAGCCTCGACCTCTGGCACATGGACATCCGCCGTTTCGGCCCCGCCTACCGCTCGCCCTCCTACACCTATAAGCGGATCCGCGAGACCTACGAGACCTATTACGACATCCGCTATCCCAACCACGAGCGCGCCGCGGGCCGGCCGCTGCGCGTCTCCTCCGCCAACCTCTGGCACCGCCAGCACGGCGCCGCCTTCGGCGAGAAATCCGGCTGGGAGCGGGTCAACTGGTATGAGTCGAACGCCGCCGTCGGCGAGGACGGCCTGCGGCCGCGCGGCTGGGCGGGACAGAACTGGTCGCCGGCGATCGGCGCCGAGCACCGTGCCTGCCGCGAGGCGGTGGCGATCTTCGACGAGTCTTCCTTCGCCAAGCTGGAGATCGAAGGGCCGGGCGCGGCCGAGTTCCTCGAAGGCCTCTGCGACAACCGCGTCGCCCGCGGGGTCGGCCAGATCACCTACACCCAGATGCTGAACCGGCGTGGCGGGATCGAGTGCGACTTCACCGTCTCGCGGCTGGGCGAGGAGCGCTTCGGGATCGTCACCGGGACCGCCTTCGGCAACCACGACCGCGAATGGATGCGGCGCCACCTGCCCGCCGACGGCGGGGTGCGGGTCGCCGATGTCACCTCGCAGTGGGCCTGCTTCGGGGTCTGGGGACCGCGCGCCCGCGACGTGCTCCAGCCGCTCACCCCGGCGGACCTCGGCAACGACGCCTTTCCCTACATGACCGCCCAGGAGATCACCGTCGGCGACGTGCCGGTCCGGGCGCTCCGCGTCACCTACGTCGGCGAGCTCGGCTGGGAGCTCTACTGCCCGACCGAGTACGGGCTGGGGCTGTGGCAGACGATCTGGGAGTCGGGCCAGGAGCACGGCATCGTCGCCGGCGGCTACCGGGCGATCGACTCGATGCGGCTGGAGAAGGGCTACCGGGTCTGGGGCGCCGACATCACCCCGGACGAGTCACCCGACGAAGGCGGCGTCGGCTTCTGCGTGAAGCTCGACAAGGGCGAGTTCGTCGGGCGAGACTCTTTGATCGCCGCGGGGGCGGACGGGCCGCGCCAGAAGCTCGCCTGCATCACGCTCGAGGACCCGCGCCGGGTCGCGCTCGGCAACGAGCCGGTGCGGATCGACGGCGACGTGGTCGGCCGGGTGACGACCGGCGGTTACGGCTACACGGTCGAGCACTCGATCGCCTACGCCTACCTGCCCGCGGCGCTCGCCGTCCCCGGGACCGCGGTCGCGATGGAGATTTTCGGCAGCTGGATCGACGGTGAGGTCGCGGCCGAGCCGCTCCTCGATCAGGCGGGCGAGCGGATCAGGTCCTGAGCCCGCGCCGGCAAGAGGCCGGCGAGGATGTGCTCGGTGCCCTCGGTGTGCTCGCGGATCAGCCGCACGGCGCGCGGGCCGTCTTCGCGGCGGAGCGCCTTGACGATCTTCGCGTGCTGCTCGTTGGAGCGGGCGAGGACCTCGGGCGGGTGCGGGATCAGCGCGATCAGGTCGGTCATCTGACCCTGCACGTCGGTCATCGCCGCGACCAGGCGCGGCGAGCCGGCCGCCTCGGCGAGGCCGATGTGGAAGCGGAGGTCGGTGCGCCGGTACTCCTCGAAGTCCTCGGTCTGCTCCGCCATCGCCTCGATCAGCGCGTCGAGTCGGTCAAGCTGCGGCGTCCGCGCCCGTTCGGCGGCGAGCAGGACCGAGCCCGCCTCGACCGCGACGCGCTGATCGAGCACCTCCCAGGCGCCCGCATCGAGCGGCTCCCCGGTCGGGTCGACGAGCGGCGGCTGGGCGGCGACGAAGGTGCCGCCCTTGCGGCCGCGCAGCGAGACCAGGTGGCCGCTCTGGACCAGCGTGGTCAGCGCCTGGCGCAGGGTCGAGCGGGAGATCCGCAGCTGCTTGGCCAACTCCCGCTCCGGCGGCAGCTTGCTGGTCGGAGCGAGCAGGCCGAGGCGGATCGCGGTGCCGAGGCGCTCGACCGTCTCCTCGAACGTGCTCGGCGGCTGAACCGGCATGAAGACCGCTTCCAGAGCGGCGTCCTGCTCCATGAGGGAACGGTACTCCGGCCGGGCATCTCGATGGGCCGCGAAGCTCAAATTTCGGCGGATGTCGCCCGGCGACTACTCGAGGACGACGTGGGGGGCGCCCTCGGAAGCGCCGCCCTGGTCGGCGTCGGCCGTCTTCCATTTGCCGAGCGCCATGAAGAGCGCCGGGATGAAGGCGAGGCCGAGCAGGACCAGCGCCCAGTCGAAGGTCGAGGCGAAGGCATCGGCGAGCGGGCCCTGCGCCGCGGCCTGCCGGACCGGGGGCAGTTGGCGGACCGATTCCAGCCCGTTGCCACCGATCGATCCACCGAAGCTCGCGGTGATCTCGGCGGCGAGGATGACCGAGAGGATCGCGGTGCCGATCGAGGCGCCGCCCTGGCGGATGATGTTCATCGCGGTCGAGGTGCGGGCGATCGCCGCGGCGGGGACCGCCTGCATCGCCGCGGTCATCGTCGGCATCATCGAGAGGCCCATACCGAGGCCGAGGACGAAGCTGAACGAGCAGAGCAGCCAGTAGGACGTCGTCGCGGTGACGAAGGCGAACGGGGCCATCCCGACCACCAGCAGCGGGATGCCGACGGCCGGCCAGGGGTTGGGGCCGTATTTGTCGGTGAGTTTGCCCGCGATCGGCATCGTGATCATCGCGCCGATGCCCTGCGGAGCAAGCAGCAGGCCCGCTTCCAGCGCCGAGGCGCCGCGCACCGTCTGGTAGTAGAGCGGGATCAGCAGCAGGGCGCCGAAGAAGGCGATCGCGAACAGCGTGAAGACGCCGGCGGCCGCCCCCGCGCGGGTGTGGGTGAAGGTGCGGATGTCGATCAGGGCGCCGCCGCCTTTGCGCCAGCTGTGCCAGAAGAAGCCGACGATCAGGGCGGTGCCGGCGACGATCGGCGCCCACGACTTGAACTCGCCGAAGCCGCCACTTGACGACTCGGCGAGGCCGAAGATCGCCAGCGTGATGCCGGGCGAGAGCAGCGCCATGCCGAGCCAGTCGAGCTTCTGCTCTCTGTCGGAGGTGTCGGGCTCGAGCTTGATCCAGGCGGCGATGATCGCGATCACGCCGATCGGGATGTTGATCAGGAAGATCCAGCGCCAGGAGACGTCGTCGACCAGCCAGCCGCCGAGGATCGGCCCGATGATCGGGGCGATCAGCATCGGCACGCCGAGGATGCCCATCACGCGGCCCATCCGGTGGGGGCCGGCTTTCTTGGTCATGATCGTCATGACCGCGGGCATGATCATGCCGCCGCCGACGCCCTGGAGGACGCGGAAGGCGATCAGGGAGCCGGCGCTCCAGGCCACCGCGCACAGCGCCGAGCCGAGCATGAAGAGGGCCAGCGAGGAGAGGTAGATGCGCTTGGTGCCGAAGCGGTCGGCGGCCCAGCCGGTCGCCGGGATCACCGCGGCGAGGGCCAGCGTGTAGCCGGTGACGACCCACTGGATCGTCGTCAGCGAGGCGTGGAAGTCGATCGAGAGGCGGTCGATCGCGACGTTGATGATCGTCGTGTCGAGGATCGACATGATCGCCCCCAGCAGGACGACGGCGGCGACCACCATCGTCTCGCGGTCGAGGGCGTTGGGGTCTGCGGGCGCCGCTGCGGCTTCGGCCTGACTCACGCCGTACACCGTATCAAAAGCTCGTACGCCGTATCGGGACGGTATGCTTTTCCCATGGCAAGCGGGGTAGACAGCGTCTGGGCGCGTGACGACGAGGCGGCGGCGGGGCCACAGCCCCTCTCGCGCGAGACGATCGTGGCCGCGGCGATCGAGATCGCCGACACCGATGGGCTCGAGGCGGTCTCCATAAGGAGACTTGCTACCAAACTCGGCGCCCGCCCGATGAGTCTTTACTCACACATCGAGCGCAAGGGCGACCTGATCGACCTGATGGTGGACGAGGTGATGGGCGGCGCGGTCCTGCCCGAGTCGCCGCCTTCCGGCGACTGGCGCGACGATCTGCGCCGCATCGCCCAGCGGACCCGCGAGAACACCCGCTCCCACCCTTGGATGATCGGCGTCGCCTTCCGCCGCCCCTTCATCGGCCCCAACGCCTTGGCCCACATCGACCAGAGCCTCGCCGCGGTCTCCGAGCTCCCCTTGCCACCGGAGCGCAAACGCGCAGTCCTCCTCGCGGTCGACACCTACACGCTCGGCTTCGTCCGCTGGGAACTGAAGGCGATGGACCATGGCAAGGACGGGACGGGACCCTGCGCGGGGATCGACGACGGCGGCCCGAGCGGGGCCGAGATCGACGCCTACATCGCCGCCCAGGCGGCCAGCGGCAAGTACCCCCACCTGCACGAACTCGGCGGCAAGAAGAGCATGAGCCTCGGGGTCAAGGCCGAGGCCTTCGAGACCGGCCTCAACTGGCTGATCGCCGGCATCGAGGCCGAGGTCGGCGCCCGCTCCGGGTCAGACTGACCGCAGCCTAGGCGTCTCGGCGGCGGCGCACCTCCAGACGCAGTTCCCTGAGATCGTCGGTCACGGTCCTCAGCGCGGCCAGGGTCTCCCGGTGGTTCTCGTCCACCCGAGCCATCTGCGCGGCGTATCTCTCGCGCCATCTGGACTCTGCGGCGGCCCGTTCCGCTCGGAATTCAGAGTCGCGCCTGATGATCATCTCTCGCAACGTGACGTGGCGACGGATCATCTCCCCGCAAAGGATCTCCACCTTGCTTTTCCAAAGGCCCAGGGGCATGGCGCCAGTGTGGCGCTGCAATTCGCGTTAGTGGTGCGGGGAACGTAAAAGTTGTGTGCCGTCTGTGGGGTCAGACGGTGACGAGACCGGCGATCAGGAGGATCGCGCCGACCAGGCCGACGCCGACGCCGCTGCCGAGAAGCCAGCGGCGGTGGGCGATGATCGAGACGGTCGAGAGGACGATGCCGACCTCGAGGCCGACCTCCGCCAGCTCGTAGAGGAGGTGCTTGTCGTTGTAGTGGTCGACGTGTTCTTCGTCGTGGCGCATCTCCTCGACCAGGGCCGCGTCGGCGGGGGCCAGCTCCTTCTCGACCCGCCGCTCGTGGACGGCGGCCGCGGTCGCCGCCTGGGCCTCGTCCCGAGGCCCGTCGGCAAGCACCTTCAGCATCGTCGCGGCGCCTTCGGCGACATCGATCTTCAGCCGGTTGCTCTCCAGCCGCGAGGAGGTGTCGGCGCGACTGGTCTCGCCGGTGATCACCTCTTTCACCGCCTCGTTGGAGAGGAAGGTCGCGACCGCGAGGAAGGCCGCCATGACCGCGACCACCAGCGCCGCCTGGCGGGCGAACTGGGGCGTGTCGAGCTCCCCGCCCGTCGAACGGTGCCCCGACTCGAAGCGCTCGATCGAACGGTGGGCCTCCATGGACCGCGCAATCTACGCGGCGGGTGTGACGCCGCGCCCGCCGGTCAGCCCGCCGCGGCCCAGCCGCTCCAGCGCGCCACGTCGACCGCCAGCACCTCGCCCGCGTCGCGCTGGCGCGGGTAGCGCTCGCGCAGCAGCCCGGTCGCCCGCACCGCCTCCGGCTCGGCCGGATCGAGGACCCGCCCCTCGCCGTCGGCGCGCACCCACCAGAGCCGCTCCCAGTCCTCCTCGTCCCAGTGATCGACGAGCAGCGAGACCGCAGGGTTCTCGCGCACGTTGGCGAGCCTTCGTAGCGCCCTGGTCCGCTTCGGTTTGGCGTCGACTGCGCTGTAGATCGTGTCGCCGTCGACGGCGAAGGCGACCGGCACGAGATGGGGACGGCCGCCGGCGTCGGCGGTGGCCAGGCGGGCGACCCGGGCCGCGGCAAAGCGGGCGCGCGCCTCGGCCGCGGTCACGCCTCGCCGTGGAATTCGGCGATCGCCCGTTCGACCCTCTCCAGCGCCGGCTCGATCACGCTGTAGCCGGCGCTCGGGATCCACCAGGAGACCAGGCGGGTGTCGGCCTCGGCGAGCTCCTCGATCACCTTCGGGTCGGCGGGTGGGCCCATCGCCATGAAGTCGATCGGCCGCTCGGCGCGCTCCCGCAGCTCGGCGGCGCGCCCGAGGATGTCCGGCGTCCAGTTCGGGAACCAGGCGTCGCCAAAGGCGAGGACGCGGTCGATCACCGTCGGCCCGAGGCCGCCGACCAGGATCGGCGGATGTGGCCGCTGGGCGGGCTTCGGCTCGCAGAGGACGCGATCGAAGTTGACGAACTCGCCGTGGAAGCTCGCCTCGCGCTCGGTCCAGATCGTCTTGATCGCTTCGACCCGCTCGGCAAGCAGCCGCATCCGGGTCCGCGGGTCGGTGCCGTGGTTGGCCATCTCCTCGCGGTTCCAGCCGGCGCCGACGCCGAAGTCGAAGCGACCGCCGGAGAGGACGTCGATCGAGGCGACCTCTTTCGCGGTGATGATCGGGTCGCGCTGGATCACCAGGCTGATGCCGCTGCCGACCCGCAGCCGCGAGGTCGCCACGGCCGCCGCGGTCAGCGCGACGAAGAGGTCGAAGGTCGCGATGTACTTGCGCGGCAGATCATCGCCGCCCGGCCAAGGAGATTCGCGGCCGGCCGGGATGTGGGTGTGCTCGGCGAACACCAACGAGGAAAAGCCGCGCTCCTCGACGAAGGCGGCGAGCTCGCCCGGACCGACCGCGTCGGCGGTGGGGAAATATCCGATGCCGAAGTCCACCCTGCCCGTATGTTTAGCAACGTGAGCGAGCCCGCCGCGACGATCGTCTTCTTCCCGGAGGGGGCGTTCGGGCCGACCAACAACTGCGTCGGCATCGGCGACGTCCTGCGCCGGCGCGGCCACCGGGTGGTCTTCATCGTCGAGGAGTCCTTCGCCGGGACGCTCGAGGCGCAGGGGTTCGAGGAGCGGACGATGCGGCTGAACCCGCCGCCGGAGACTGACGAAGCCCCGGGCCAGTTCTGGAAGGACTTCATCCGCGACACCGCCCCCGTCTTCCGCAAGCCGACGATCGACCAGCTGGCCGACTTCATCGCGCCGACCTTCGAGGCGCTGATCGACGGCTCCAAGTACGTCGACGCGCGGCTCACCGAGATCATCGGGGAGCTGGAGCCCGACCTGGTGGTCGAGGACAACGTCGTCACCTTCCCGGCGCTCTTCGCGAGTGGCCGGCCGTGGGCGCGGATCGACTCCTGCAACCCGCTGGAGATCAAGGACCCCGACCTGCCGCCGGTTTTCTCCGGATTGCCGAGCGAGGACCGCTCCGGCTGGGCCGGGTTCTGGGAGGCCTACCGCGCCGCCCATGCCGAGATGCATGCCGACTTCGACGAGTTCTGCCGCGAGCGCGGCGCCCCGCCCCTCCCCCGCGCCGACTTCATCCACGCCAGCCCGACGCTGAACCTCTACCTCTATCCGGAGGAGGTCGACTATCCGCGGCGCGAGCCGCTCGGCCCCACCTGGCACAACCTGCAGGCGAGCGTGCGGGCGACCGATCCCGACTGGCGGCTGCCCGAGGAGCTGGCGGGCGGCAGCGAGCCGCTCATCTACCTCAGCCTCGGCTCGCTCGGGTCCGCCGACGTCGAGCTGATGCGCACCCTGGTGGCGGAGCTGGCCGAGGCGCCCTACCGCTTCATCGTCTCCAAGGGGCCGCAGGCCGACGAGTTCGAGCTCGCCCCGAACATGGTCGGCGCCGAGTTCCTCCCCCAGACCTCGATCCTGCCGCTGGTCGACCTGGTGATCACCCACGGCGGCAACAACACCGTCACCGAGTCGCTCTTCTTCGGCAAGCCGATGGTGGTGCTGCCGATCTTCTGGGACCAGCACGACAACGCCCAGCGGATCGACGAGACGGGCTTCGGGATCCGCCTGGACACCTACGCCCACGAGCCCGACGAGCCGCGCGCGGCGATCGCCCGCCTGCTCGACGACGGCGACCTGGTCGACCGGCTCGCCCAGACCTCGCGCCGACTGCAGGCGGCGCGGGGGACCGAGCTCGCCGCCGACCTGATCGAGCGCGTGTCGATTAGTTCCGCCTGAGTTCGTCGTCTGGGTAATAGGCGGCGGGGACAAGGCCCCGCCCGCACAAACCGAAGGAGGACATCATGGGGAAGATCGTCGCCACCGAGTTCATCTCGCTGGACGGGGTGATCGAGGATCCGGGCGGGTCCGAGGACTATGTGCACGGCGGCTGGACCTTCGAGTTCGACCGCGGTGAGGAGGGCAACCTGTTCAAGCTCGGCGAGCTCGAGGAGGCCGAGGCCCAGCTACTTGGCCGGGTCACCTACGAAGGCTTCGCCGCTGCCTGGCCGGGACGCGAAGGCGATCCGCAGATGGGCGACTTCGCGAAGACGATGAACACGATGCCGAAGTACGTCTACTCGACCACGCTGGAGTCGGCCGACTGGCAGAACACCACCGTCCTCTCCGGCGACTTCGCCACCGACATCGCCAAGGTGAAAGAGGAAGTCGACGGCGTCATCCTCGTCGCCGGGAGCGCCGCCCTGGTCCAGGGCCTGACCGCCGCCGACCTGCTCGACGAGCTGCGGCTGATGGTCTTCCCGGTGACCCTCGGCGGCGGCAAGCGCCTCTTCGCCGACGACGGCCGCAAAGTCCCGCTGACCCTGAGCGACGCCCGCACCGTCGGCGACGGCGTCCAGATCCTCACCTACGAGCGGACCGCGGCCTAGACGATCGATCCACGGTCGGCGGTCGGGAGGGTCCTGGCCGGTGTGGCGGGACGGGTGTGGTTCGGGGCCCGAACGGCCGGGACGGGTGTGGTCCGGGGGCACTGCGGCCGGGGACGGGTGGCCTGGGCGTTTCGGAGGCGACCCGGGCAGGCTGTGGCTGCCTCCGAAACGCCCAGGTCGGGATCTTTGTGGAGGGAACGTGACGGGGTTCGTGGCGTCTTCGGGGAGAAACGGGATCCCTGCGGGGAGATGCCGGGTTCTCGTCAGGAAGACGGGCGGGGTGCGTGAAGGAGATGCCGGGAACGTCACCTAGATGTGCGCCTTTCCGGGGACTTTCCGCCCTCGGAAACGCGCTGCGTGAGTTGACCACACCCTGGTGTGGTCAAACCGTGGTCACGTGGTTGTGACGGCGGCTAAAGCGTGTCGATTCCCTCCAATAACCGTGACGTTCCCGGCGCCTCCCTCACGGATCCCGCCGCCCTTCCGCAGCCCGGCCCCCGCAGGCGCCCCGCACCCCCGCCTCTCCCCACAGACCCGGCGTCCCTTTGCCCGTCCCTTGTCGTCCCTTCCCCCCTTCCCCCGAATCACCACCCAGCGCCTCCGGCCCGACGAAGGTGAGGCCTAGCGCCCGGACTGTTCGTAGGTGTGCTGGTACTGGGTCTTTTCGCCGGGGCCGTTGATCGATTCGATCTTCGCCTGCTGCTTGCAGGCGGGCGCCGGGGCGACCGCCGTGCTCGACTGGCCCCCGAAGGCGAACTGCTTTATCCGGTTGAAGAGGCTTTCGGCTTTCGCGGCTCGTTCTTCTTCGGTCAGCGTGATTTCCGATTCGGTCTGGGTCGTTGGGTCGTATTTGGTGCCGTGCGTGGGGATCCGTTCGAGGAAGGCGGGTGATTTCTCCGAGTTGGGGTCCAGTTCGGCGATCAGACCGGCGCTGCAGTTGGCAGTGTTGAAGACGGGCAGCCCAGCGAGGATTTCTTCCGCCCAACCGGGCGGGCTGTAGGCGCTGTTCCGGTTGAGGGCAAGCCGCGACGGATAACTGGCGATCGATTCCGGATTGATCGGCCCCAACGCCCGCACGAAGTGGACCTTCTGTCCGGCGGCGTTGGTTTCCGGAAGTTCGCCGTTGGTCGTGACGGCGAGGTTGGCGAAGAACGCAGTCACCTCGCGCTTATAGAGATTGAGCCCGGTCACAATCGGGTTGAGATTGCGGACGAATGGTTCGGAGGCGCGCAGAAGCGGCGGGAAATCGTCGCGGAAGAGCTTGCGCAGGGCCGGGAAGCCGGTCGGCGCCTCCTTCTCCACCGCGGGCAGCGCTTCGAAGAGCTTCTTGGCTTCCGGCGCCAGCTTGCCGAAGGCGATCAGCGTCGGCGAGAGTTCTTCTGCCACCGGGACCAACTGCTTGGAGAGCGGATCGGCATTGACGGCGAAGCCCTTCAGGCGGCTGACCGTCAGCCGTGACTCGTCCTGGAAGGTCGGGAATGCACGGAAGATCGCTTCGATGTCCTGGTCACGCCCCGCCGTCGTCTTGAACAGTTCGTTCGAGGCGGTGATCAGATTCGCCAGCTCGCCTTCGCGGCCGCGCAGCGCTTCGAAGGTCTTCGCCCCGTTGCTGAAGAGCTGTTCGGTGGCGAGCTTCTGGCTGTTGAGGACCCGGAAGAGACCTTCCAGTTCTTTGAAGGTGGGTTCGAGATTGCCGATCGCGTAGGAGAGGTTCTGGCCTTGGCCTTCGATCGCCACGGCCGCTTCCTGCATCCAACTCTGGAAGGCGCGCCGGGTCTTCGGGTCGAAGGCCTGGAAGATCTCGTCGAGCTGCACCGATTCGGTCACCTGCGCCGAGGGCAGGGTGGCGCCGTCCTCGAGCGGCGGTTCGCCGGCGGCCCCGGGGGTCAGTTCGACGTAGGTCTCGCCGAGTAGCGTCTTAGTCCGCAGCATCGCCCGGGTCGAGTCCGGCAGCGGCGCGTACTTGTCGTCGATGTTCAGCAGCGCTATGGCTTCCTTGTCCTGTGGCCCCAGTTCGATGCTTTCGACTTTGCCGACATCGACGCCGGAGATCCGCACGTCGGACTGTTCGGCCAGCTGCGAGGCCTCGGTGAACGGCACCTTCACCTGGTAGCTCTTCGCTTTGAACGGGGTCGGCCCGCCGAAGGTGATCCAGAGGAAGAGCAGGATCCCGAAGCAGGCCAGGGCGAAAGCGGTGATGACCAGGAGCTGCGTGGTGCTGGGGGCGCGCTTGCTCACTTACTTTCTTCCCCTTCGGCCACGCAATAGGGCGGTTCATGACTGGGGTTGAAGTTCTTGAGTTCGACGCCGCGGGGCAGGCCGACCAGTTCAACGAGGGTCAGCAGCTGTTCGAAGTGGACCGTTTCGACGAGCGGCCCAGCGAGGGCGGCGCCGGTGCAGCTCAGGTTCACCTGGCTGCGCAGGATCGCGCCGCCGCCGTCTTCGAGGCTGAAGCTCGAATTGATCTCGTGGTTCACCCACGGCAGGTAGAAGAGGAAGCTCTGCTTGTCGCCCTTCGGCTTGTAGGCCAGTTCGTTGAAGAAGGAGTTGAGCCCGCCGATGCTGTTGCCGAAACTGCGAACCGTCTTTTCCAACGGTTCGGAGCCGCGGTTGGCGGCGCTCAGCAGCGGACGGATTTCGCGGGTCAGCGGACGGATGCCGTTCTCGATCGGTTCGGTCGTCTGGGCGAAGAGCTTCTCGGTCGCCTTGAACGCCGGGGTCGAGGCCTGCGCCTGCGGGATCAGCTTGGTCAGGGTCGGCAGGGCTACCTTGGAGAATTCGTTCGAGCTCGCCAGGCCTTCCTGGGCGGTGCGCAGCGTCGCCGGGAACTCTTCGAAGGATTCTTCGAGCGCCCGCTGCTGGTTGGCGAAGTTGCCGAGCGCCTTGTCCGATTCGCTGACGAAGCGGCGGACCTGGGCATCGTGCTTGCCCAGTTCGGTGGTCAGTTCACCGAACAGGTGGATCACCTTGGCGAGCTCGGCACGTCGTTCGGCGATCGGTTTGTTCAGCTTGGCGACGTATTCGACGAACGGCTCAAAGCGGCGCAGCGCGTCGCCGAGCTGCTTGCTGTGGCCGCCGATCCCCTGCGCCCCCCCTGCCACCAGCAGCTGGATGTACTGGCGCGTGTCGGCGTCAAGGCTGGCGAGGAACTGGTCGAGCTGCACGTTCGGTTCGGTCTGGGAAAGCGGGAACCGGTGGCCGTCTTCGACGGGTTCGGTGCCGCTCCCCGGTTCGACCTCGACGATCATGTCGTTGAGCCCGGTTTTCGGCCGCAGAAGGAACTGCGCGTCAGGGTGGATGAGTTCCATGTACTTCGGCTCGATCTCCATCCCGACCACCGCCCGCCCGTCTTCGAGGTTGACCGAGGCGACCTTGCCGATCTGGATGCCGGCGACGTCGACCGCCTGGCCCTGGCCCGGCGTGACCGCCTGGGCGGTCACGAACTCGGCCGAGATGTGGTCGAATTCTTCGCCCACCACGGGGAGCCACGACGGCAGCGAGGCTTTCTGCTGGGTGAAGATCCCGAGCATCATCACGATGCCGACGAAGGCGAGGAGGAGGATCGCGATCGTGTCGGTGCGGTGGCCGCGGGCCTGCCTGCCGAGCCAGGCACGGAAGTGCCGGAACCCTTTGCGGCGTTCCGGGGTCGGGGTCGGTTTGGGCGTCTGCGGGGTCATCCGCGCGGGGTCACCACCTTCACGCCGGTCGCGCCGACCTTGCCCGGCCCGCTGTTGATATCCGGCACCGGATTGGTTTCGCAGCGGACCTCCGGATGGGCTTCCGGCGCGCCCGCGAGCTGCGGCTGCACGCCCTGCGGCGGTTCGATCGAGCGGGTGTACTGGTGTTGCTGCGGGATGTTTGCCAGCGTCGGATTGAGTTCTTCGAGCAGGTAGGGCCCGCCGCCGCCCTGGGTGCGGACGTAAGGACCGTTGCCGTCGAAGTTCTGGCCGGCGCTGGCAAAGTCGGCGAGCAGACGCCAGAAGTCCCGGTAGTTCGGTCCGCCGTCGCTGAACTGGTCTTCGATCGGCTCTTCCGAGGTCGGCACCAACACTTTGGTCGTGCAGAGGCTGAGCTGGTTCAACTGCGGCAGCGCCACTTCCGTGGACGCCTGTGCGGCGCCCGCCAGGCCCGGCGTCGATTCGGCCAGCAGCCTCGCCGTGCCACCGCCCTCCTTGCCGGAGAGCAAGGGCCGCACCTGGGCGAGCCACGGTTTCGAGGCTTCGATCAGGCCGGGAAGCTCGGCCACCGCCGGGGTCAGCTCGATCGCGTAGGTGCGCAGCGGCGGCAGCGAGTTGTTGAGGCTGACGAACGAGGCGTGTGCGGTCTTCAGCGTCGGCGCCAACAGGTGGACCGTCGTCGCCAGGTTGGCAGACTGGTTGGCGAGCGCGCCGGTGACGGTTTCGAAGTTGTCGATCAGCCCCTGCAGGGCCTGCTGATTGGCGGCGAACGCGGCGGCGGTGCGGCCGGTCCCGGCAACGAGGCGGGCGAGGTCATGGGGTTCGGTGCCGGTCAACGCCTGGGTGACCTGAGAGCTGTATTTGCCGGCTTCGCCGCCGTATTGGAAGACCTTGTTGAGGGCCTGGCCGCCGGTCAGGCCCTGCACCTGGGGCAGCTGACCGAGGTCCTGGGCGGGCGTCGGTTCGTCGGTCAGCGCGCCGCCGTAGCTCTCCAGCAGCCGGCCGAGGTCGGCGCGGACCGGCGACTGCAGGGCGGTGAGGACTTCGTCGATCTGCACCGCGGTCGAGGTGCGGCTGATCGGGATCGTGCCGCCGCTCTTCAGTTCGGGCGCGCCCGGGCTGCCGGGATCGAGTTCGATGAAGAAGTTGCCCTCGAGGAAGATCCGCGGCCGGATCGCGGCGAAGGCATTCTGGTGGATCGGCCTGCCGGTGTCGTCGACGGTGAAGGTGACCGTGGTCGCGTCGCCGTCGCGTTCGGTGGAGATGACTTTGCCGACTTCCACGCCCGCGATCCGCACCGGCGATTTCTGCGCGATGTTGGCCGAGTTGGCGAAGGTTGCCTTCAGCTCGTAGCCGTAGCTGGTGAAGGGAAGGTGTTTGGTGAAGGCCAGGTACGGACCGACCGTGAAGACGACGATGAAGATCACCGCGATCAGCCAGTTCGGCACGCGTTCGCGTCGGCGGTTCATTCGCCCGCTTCCTTGCTCGACTGCTTGGTCGCGAATTCACGGGTGTCGGTCCCGTGGAGTTCCGAGCTCGGAACCTGGCCGATCACCGTCTTGCCCTTGAGGTACTTGATGTTCCCGGCTTCGCAGATCCCTTCCTGACCCGGCGCCGCAGTGCGCGGGAACGGGTTGTAGTGAAGGTGGTTGGCTTCTTCCGGTCCGTTCGCCGGCGCCGAGGCCTGGCCGCCCTCGTTGTTCGGGCCTTCGGGCGGCTCGAACGAGATCACGTTGAGCCACTTGCCGTAGTTGTTCCCTTGACCGTTCGAGCTGGACAGGTTCGAGAACAGGATCGTCGCGTAGTAGCACTGGGTCTGCGCCGGGGCGATGTATTCGAGCGGCTCCTTGAGGTTCTTGTTGAGGTCGGTGAGCAGTTGTAGGCCGGTCATCGTGCCTTCCGCTTCCTGGAACGCCAGCAGCGCTTCCGCCGTCGGCAGCAGCTGGTTGTTCAGCACCGGCGAGGCGTTCAGCGCCGGGATCCCGGCGTGCAGCGATTCGGCGATGACCGGCGCGGTTTCCTGCAGCGCCTTCGCCCCCGGTCGCAAGGCGGTGAAGAAGCGCGCGGTGTCGTGCAGGAAGGGGTTGATCTGGGGCAGGTCGGCGTTGACCGTTTCGAGCGTCGGCGGCGCCTTTTCGATCGTTTCTTCGATGAAGGGGCTGGAGACGTGGGCGAAGGCGGCGAAGGTTTCGTCGAGCGCCACGAACATGCTCGCCTGCGCGCCCGCTACCGGGGCCACCGTCGCCGAGAAATCCTCGAGGGCGCGGAAGAAGCCGCCGAGGTTGGTCGCCTGGGAGGCCAGCGTGGTCACCGCCGGTTCGCCTTCTTCGACCAGGCCGCGCAGCGCCCCGATCGCTTCGTTCAGCTGCGGACCGCGGCCGGCGAGCGCGTTGCCGAAGCCCGCCAGGTTGCGCTGGATCGCCTTGCGGGTCGGCGTGTTGAACATGTCGAAGAATTTGTCGATGTCCCCCGGTTCCGGCTTCGCGTAGCGGACCGGGATCGTTTCCCCGGCCTTGAAGCCGACCGTCGAGCTACCCGGGGTGATCTGCAGGTACTTCAGCCCCAGCGGCGATTTCGGCCGCACCACGATGGTCGAGTCGTTGGGGATCGGTTCGGCGCTCTTGTCGAGGCTCAGGGTCAGTTCGGCTTCGACTCCGCCGTTCTTCTTCTGCACCGGGACCACCGACTTGACCACCCCGACGCGGGCGCCGCCGATCCGCACCTCGTTCGCCTTGACCAGCGCGTCGGCGTCGGGCACCCGCGCCTTCAGGTCATAGGTGGAGACGAACGGCAGGCCGTTGTTGGCGTTGTAGGCGAGGAAGACGGCGACGATGATCACCAGCACCGTCACGGCGCCGACCAGCACCGGGCTCACCGCGAATCCTCCGTGCCGGTTCCTCATTGGCCCAGGAGGTAGTCGAGAAGGGGTTCGGTCCCTTCGGTGGTCGTTGCTTCGCCCAGTTCGGGTTCGCCTTCACCGCTACTGCGTTCCACGGGGGTCGTTCCTTCGGTCGACCGGGCGCCGCCGAGCCCGGCGGTCGGCCCGTTCGAACCTTCGCCAGCGGTGGTGCCGCCGCTCTGGGCGAGTTCACCTTCCCGGATCAGCGAGAGCAGGTGGCGGGCAACCGACGAGCTTGGTTCAGCGGCTTCGCTTGCATGGCTGCCATTGAAGTTCGCGTCGCAACCGGATTCCCCGGCTGGCGACTTTGAGTACTGAAGGCAGTTGCTCAGGGTGACCAGAGCCCGCCCGAAGTGCCCGTATTTGTCAAAGCCGTTGAAAGCCCCGGCCGAGTTGTAGATGAGTTCCGTCAGCCGCTGCCAGCCTTTGGTTTCTTCGAGGCTGCCGAACAGGGCCGCGAGTTCCTTGGTCGGGACGACGCCCGTCCGGGCAAGGTTGCTCGCCTTCGTCACCACCGGCGTCGCTTCGGCGAAGATCGGCCCGGATGCTTCGCCCGCTTTGCCGAGGCTCTTCAGCGCCACCGTGGTCGCTTCCGAGAACGGGGTCAGCGTGCGGGTCGCGTCGGTCAGCGAGGGAGCAGCGATGCCGAGGCTTTCGAGCAGCGGGGTCCCCGCGTCGGAGAACTCTTTGAGGTTGGCCATCGTGGTGCGGAACTCGGTCAGGAAGCGGGGGAACTTCTGCAGCGCTGCTTCCAGTTCCGACCCGTGCGCGGCGCTCGCCTGGGCCGCTTCGCCGGAATGGGCGAGGAAGCCGACGACGTGTTCCTTTTCCCGCGTCAGCGGGGTGAGGATCGCTTCCGAGTCGACCGCCAGCTGGGCGAGCTGGTCTTTCTGTTCGGTCAGCGTCTTGAACAGTTTGTCGACCGCGCGCAGGGTCGGGTTGGCCCGCTTGATCGTCGCCTCGAGGTCTTCGCCTCGACCCGCCAGGCCGGCGCCGAGTTCGTTGAAGATCAGCCGGAAGCGCTGCGCGTAGGGCAGCGACTGGATGTCGTTGATCAGATCGGGGTCGACGCTGGTCGTATTGCTGCCCAGCGGCAGCAGGTACTGGCCTTCGCCCGGTTTACCTGCCGGGATCTGTTTCAGCGGCGGCGCCGGTTCCTGGCCCGGCGCGCGCGGCACAGTCGGGGTGCAGTTGACGTACTTCTCGCCGATCAGCGACTGCGGGCGGATTTCGCAGCTGGCGTCTTGGCGGAAGTCCTGGAAGCCCGGGTCTTCGATTTCGAGCTCGATGATCGCCTTGCCCGGGACGTCCTTGAACTTGCCGTCTTCGACCGCCGTCGGTTCGCCCGGCAGCGAGACGCTGACCGACTTGATCGTGCCGACGTTGGCGCCGGCGACCCGCACCTGCTCGCCGCTGACCATGAACGAGCCCTGGTCGAACACTGCCCGCACGACGTAGCCTTCGCTCGAGCCACCGCCCGAGATCAGGATCACCGCGACGACGACCGCGGCCACGACGACGCCTCCGGCGATCAGCTTTTTCATTTGCCGGACCCCTTGCTCGGGTCACATTCGGACGGGGTGACGCTGCTGCCTTCGTGCGGCGGATTGACGTAGGGGTTGGAGTTGTCGGCCGCCGGGTTGGTGGCGCCCCCGGGGCAGCGCCGCGGGGTCGAGGTCGCGGTGAAGCCGTTGAACTGTTCGGCGCGGGTGATCGGCGTGAGCTTGCCGCCTCCGTACTGGAAGAGGTTCGCGGCCGAGATCGAAGCGCGGACGTAGTTGCCGTTGCCGTCGTAGGCGCCCGCGGCGGCGCCGAGGCGGCCGAGCGCATTGAAGAGGTCCGGCGTGTAGGAGCGGGCGAAGTTGAGCTGTGGCTGGAAGGCCGCGATCGCCGCTTCGGCGTGGGGGAAGATCCGCGAGGCGCGCCCTTGGACGGTCGGCAGCGCGGCCAGCAGTTCCTGCGTGTCGTTGTGCTGCCCGGGACGGTTCAGGGCCAGGCCGAGGTTGCGGGTGAAGGGGATGAACTTGCTCAGCACCGGCCGCAGTTCGGCGAGGAACGGGGCCAGGTTTTTGGTCGCCGGCTTGGCCGTGTTGATCAGCGGTTCGAGGTCGTCGAGGGCGGCGCGCAGGTTGACGAACGTGGTGTTGGCCTGGCGCAGGACCGGGGGCAGCTCCTGCAGCGACTGGTCGAGGGCGACGTTCTGGGTATTGATCGAGTTGAAGGCGGTGGTCGCGTTGGAGATCGCGTTTGACAGCTGGGGGCCGCGGCCGGCGACCGCCGTGGTGAGCTTCGCCGAGCTGACCAGGAAGCGGGAGAGCAGCTGTTCGTCGGCGTTCAGTTCGGCAGCGAAATGGGTGGTCCGGTTCAGGGCCGTGCCGAAGTACTTGTAGCTTTCGTTCGCTTCCTTGCCGCGACCGGCATAGATCTGCCCGTTCCCCTTGATGAAGTTCTGCAGGCCTTCACGCACCTTCGGCGGGAACATGTTGAAGAACTGGTCGATGTCGACCGGCGTGGTGGTCGAGCCGAGGCCCAGAGTCGCGCCTTCATCGAGCGCCGGGCTGCTGTTCGGCCCGGGGCTGATCGAGAGGTAGTGGTTGGCGACGCCGGAAAGCGAGGTCGCCCGGATCACCGCCGTCGTCCCTTCGTGCAGCTCTTGTTCGAGTTCGACGTTGACTTCGGCCAGGTTGTCGGAGCTCAGTTCGATGCTGGAGACGGTCCCGACCGGGGAGCCGCCGACCAGCACCTGGTTGTCATTGACCAGCTGGCCCGCGTTCTGGAACAAGAACGTGTACTTGTGCTTGCCGTCGCCGCTGAAAAGCACGATCGCGAGGACGATCACCACCGCCGCCAGCGCCCCGATCGCCGCCAGACGCGCAGGGGTGGTCCCTCGGCTCGTGGCCGAGCGTTTCTCCTCGCCTTGGGGTTTTGCAGCCACGGGTCGTCGCTTGCCCCCTCCCTGGCCCCCTCGACCCTGCGGAACGGGCGCGGGAATCGTATCCGAGGCATTCCCTGCCAAACGGCGCCTAAGCAGGCCCTTAACTGGAAATCAACGCGCTACTCTGGCGCCGCGGAGCGGTTGGGGGAAGTGGGAGGCGCACCGCAAATTTTCGACCCAGGAGCAACTCAATGCGCAAACGTTTCATTCTGATCGCGAGCCTTGCCGCCCTCGTGGCGATCGCGATCCCAGTTTCTGCCGCAATCGCGGGGGAAACCGTGACCGGCCCCGATGGCAACACCCAGTCGATCGAAGCGACGGTCTCGCCGAAGGCCCTCTACAAGAAGACTTCGTCGCCCGGCTCGCTCTTCGTCGACGTGAAGACCGGGACCACCAACCCGGCTTCCCCCGCCCCGAGCCCGGCGGTGCACGACATCATCGACTTCGACCAGAACCTGTCGCTGGCGTCGAAGGGGCTGCCGACCTGCAACGCCGCGAAGCTGCAGAACACCTCTACCGAAGCAGCGGAAAAGGCTTGCGGCAGTGCGATCATCGGGAAGGGCGAAGCGACCACGCTGCTGCCGCTGGGCACGCTCTACACCGAGCCGACCAAGGTGACCGCCTTCAACGGCGTCCCGCAGGGCGGCAAACCGGTGGTCCTCCTGCACGCCTACGGCACCTCGCCGGTCCAGACCACCCTGGTCCTGGTCGGCGTCGTCTCCAACTACGGCAAGGAAGGCTACGGCCCGCGTCTCGACGTGACGATCCCGCCGATCGCCGGCGGCAGCGGCGCGATCACCGACTTCTCTGTGAAGATCCAGAAATCCTGGACCTACAAGGGCAAGAAGATGAGCTTCATCAACGCCAAATGCCCGGCCTCGAAGAAGCTCAAATACCGCGGCGCCTTCACCTACAAGGACGGCACCACGATCACCGCCACGCACACGCAGACCTGCACGCCGAAGGCGGAACCGAAGAATAAGTAGTCGGGGGGCTGAAGTAATTCGGGCTGAGTGGGGAGGGAGTCGGGGCACCCTCCTCTCTCAAACTCGGGGGAGGTGGGGTTGCGGCTGGCCGAGTTGGTTTGCGGCCCCCGAGTTACAAGCCGTTCGGAGGGTGCCCCGACTCCCTCTCACGAACGCTCTCCGAGCGGCCCCGGCCAGCTTCTAAGGAGCTGCTGGGGCCCCAAGGTCCGCCAGCCCGAAACAAGCTGCCTGGCCCGCTGGGGCTTCAGGCCCCCGCCCGACGGCCGCCGGCGCTCGTAGCCCGGGGTTCCCACCCTCTCCGAACGGCTTGTAACGAGCGCCCTGCGGCAATCTCGGACGGCCGCAACCATTCCAGCGCGAGTTTGAGAGAGGAGAGGGTGGGAACCCCGGGCCCCTCCTCGCCCTAAACCTCGAACTTGGGCAATATCCGCGCCAGCGGGCGGGGCAGCCACCAGACGCGGTCGCCGAGCAGGAGCATCAGCGCTGGCAAGAGGACGATCCGCACCACGGTGGCGTCGAGCACGACCGCGACGGTGAGCCCGATCCCGAGTTGGCTCACCGTCGCGATCGACGCCCCGGCGAAGACGACGAAGACCGCGAGCATGATCGCCGCCGCGCCGGTGATCACCCGGGCCGTCTTCTCCAGCCCGAAGCGCACCGCGGTGGCGTTGTCGTCGCCTGCCTCGTAGCGCTCCCGCATGCGGCTCAACAAGAAGACCGCGTAGTCGATCGAGAGCCCGAAGACGAGGGCGAAGATCATGCAGGCACCGATCCCTTCGACGTATTCGTGGCCGCCCAGCGGCCAATCTTCGGGCACGTGGAAGAGGATCGTGAGGATGCCGAAGGCGACGCTGACGCTGAGCAGGTTCAGTCCGACCGCGATCGCCGCCAGCAGCACCGCGCGCAGGATCACGACCAGCACCAGGAAGGTGGCCAGGGTGATCACGGCGATGATCAAGGGGAGCCGGTCGCGGATGATCTGGCTGTAGTCGTTGAGCAACGCGGCGCTGCCCGCCACGCCGGTTTCCAGGGAGGCGTTGTGAGCCAGTTCACCGGCCGCCGCGTCGATCTTTTTGTTCAGTTCGATCGAGCCCGGTGAGTTGAATTCGTACTTCGGGAACACCACCATCGTCGTCGCCTGGCCCCCACGATCGAGGTCGATCGTCTGGCCCACTTTTTCGCGCGTGGCCGGCGGCGTCCCGTCGAGGGCCGAGAGCACGAAGTAGCCCGAGTTGAAGAGACCGGGCGTCGTCTCCGCCACTTTCGTCGCCTGGCGGCGGATTTTCGACTTCCCTTCCAACACTTGGACGCTCGCTTCTTCCAGGCCGGTTTCCAGCGGTTCTGATTTCGGCACGCCTTCGGCCAGGTTCCGTTCCAGCGCTTCGGCGCCGCCGCTCAGCTGGGTCAGCCCCTTGACCAGCGCCGTGGTGCCGCTGCTCAGCCTTTCGAGCCCTTCTCCCAGCCCGCCGGCGGCCTTGGCCAGTTTGTTCGCGCCATGGGCAAGCGTGTTGGCGCCTTTGTGGAGTTTGTAGAGGCCGGCGATCAGGCGGCCCGTTTCGTTTGACACCTTGTGCATTTCGACGATCGTCGAGTTGATCAGGAGGGCGACTTTGTGGGCTTCGTCGCCGTCGTGACCGAGCCGACGCTCGAGCGCTTCGATTTCCGCGACCAGCCCCGCGTAGCCTTCTTCGTAGTGGGCCCCGGTAGCCGGGTTCGTGCCCGTCATCGCGGTGAGGGCCGCCTGGACCTCTTCCAGCGCCGCCGCGGCGGCCGGGTCGCCGCCCGCCGCTTCCTTCAGCTTCGCTTCCGCCGCCTGCAGGCTTTCCACCGTCCCCTGTGCAGGTTTCAACAACCGCGGCAAGGTTTCGTTCGTCTCCGAGAGGAGCCTGCGGACCAGGTTGCGCTGGACGCGCAGGCCGTTGTAGCGGAGGTTGGGACCGACGAACGTCTCGATCGCGGCGCGCAGCTGCTGCGTGAGGATCGCCGCTTCGAGCTGGAATTCCGCCAACACTTCGGTTTTTTCCGCGAACCGTTCGAGCGCATCGATGGCCCGCCGGCTGCCGCCCGCCGCCCGCGCCAGCCCGTGGGCGATCAGCTGCGCCCCTTCGGTCGCGCCTTCGGAGCCCTGCGCCAGGAGCCCGGCGCCGTCGCTCGCTTCGCCGATGCCGGCCCGCAGCGCCCCCACGCCACCTGCCGCCACATTCAGTTCCTGACCCAGGTGGCCGAGTTCCTTGACCGGCCCGAGGTTGCCCTTTTTGGAGAGCGCCGCGTTGCCGAGTTCCTGCAGTGGTTCGACCCGCTTCGTCGCCGCCTGGGGGCCGATCACCAGTTTCACCCCTTCGAACTTGGCGACCTTGCGCTGGAAGTGTTCGAGCGCCGCCATGCTGCCGGGGTCGGTGATCGGCCCTCCTGGGTTGGTGGCGACGACGATGAAGGAGGCGGCCCAGCCGGGCCCGATCGCGGCGGCGATCTTTTCCTGGTCCTGCCGGGCGGGCGCGTCCTTGGGCAGCTGTTCCGGGCTCGGCGGGCCGAGCTTCAGCCCGACCGCGGG
>DATEDJ010000193.1:0-9042 GCA_035281725.1 Solirubrobacterales bacterium | reverse complement strand
TCAGTGGCCGGCGGGGCGGCGGGGCTTGGGCTCCCAGCCTCCTTCGGCTTTGGGACCGATGGTGTTCTGGAGGATGCCGAGGCCGTCGATCTCCAGTTCGACGTTGTCGCCGGGGGAGAGTTTGCGGTCGTGCTCGATGGTGGAGCCGCGGTTGACGGTGCCGGAGCCGAGGAGCCAACCCGGGCGGAGGATCTCGCCTTGGGAGACCCACGTGACTACCTCGTCGAGGCCGAAGATCGCCTCGTTGGAGTTGCCGCAGCAACCGGCGCACCGCGCCGGCGCGGAGGCGTCCCGACGGACCTCGTGCTTGCTGCGGAAGGGGCCAGGTGTATGCAACTGAAGACTTCTGACAAAAAGCTAGACTCGGTCCCGATGCCAGAGCGGGGAAATGGCACTACGACGAGGGACGGACAGAACGTCACCATCGTCCACGACAAGCTGCGGCAGGAGATCCTGCGCGGTGGGATCCCGGCGGGAGAGACCTCGCAGGCGGCACTGGCGCGTGATCTTGACGTCGGCCGGACGCCCCTGCGCGAGGCGATCCGGATGCTGCAGCGCGAGGGGCTCGTCATCTCCGAGCCGAACCGCCGACTGCGGATCGCCGAGCTCTCCGCCACCGACATGGAGGAGCTCTACGGGTGATGCGGGTGTCGCTCGAGGGCGTCGCGATCCGGATCACCGTCCCCAACCTCGGCTCCGAAGGGGTCGCCGAGCTGGAGGGGCTGATGGCGCAGATGGACCACTACATGCGCAGCGAAGACCACGCCGGCTTCCGCGGCCCCCACCACGCCTTCCACGCCCGCCTGGTCGCCGCCGCCGGCGAGCGGGTGGCCAGCATGATCGCCCAGCTCTTCGACCACGCCGAGCGCTACCGGGTCAACTTCGGCGCTACCCGTCCGGAGATCTGGGAGCAGCGCCGGGCCGAGCACCGCGCCATCGTCGATACCTGCGCCGCGGGCGACGCCGAGGCCGCCGTACACCGACTGACCGAGCACTACGGCCGCACCGCCGCCCTCGTCTTCGAGGGCCTCCGCGGCGACTACGACCCGGTGCGCCTGCGCATCTGCCTCGCCGCGATCGCCCCCGGCTCCGAGTCGACTCTCGGCTAGCCGGGCCGAGCGACTCATCTAGGGTGGGCGGGATGCGCTCGGGCCCCCTTCGCGTCGCCGTCATCGACATCGGCTCCAACTCGACCCGGCTGCTCGTCGCCGACGTCGAGGACGGGCGCGTCACGCCGATCGAGCGGCGCAGCACGGTGACTCGGCTGGGGCGTGGCGTCGACCTCAGCGGCCGGCTCGCCACCGAGGCGATCGAGGCCGCCTGCGCCGCCGTCGACCCCTACGTCGCGACCCTGCAGGAGCTGGGCGCCGAACGAATCGACGCGATCGCCACCAGCGCCGTCCGCGACGCCGCCAACGGCAGCGCCTTCGTCGCCGAGCTGCGCGAGCGCTTCGCCCTTTCGGCCCGCGTCCTCGACGGCGAGGAAGAGGCGCGGCTGAGCTACGTCGGCGCCACCTCCGAGCACTTCCCCGAAGAGCCGACGGTGGTGATCGACATCGGCGGCGGCTCGACCGAGCTGATCGTCGGCGAAGGCCGGACGATCGACTGGCACGTCTCGCTGCAGGCCGGCGTCGTCCGCCATACCGAGCGCCACCTGGTCTCCGACCCGCCGACACCGGTCGAGCTGGAAGCGCTGGCCGCCGACCTGCGTGGGCTGATCGACGCGGCGACGATCGAGGCGCCAGGGGCCACGGCGGGGATCGCGGTGGCGGGGACGCCGACCTCGCTGGCGGCGATCGAGATGGAGCTGGAGCCCTACGACCCGCAGCGGGTCCACGGCCACGTGCTCGAGCTGCCGAGCATCCAGCGCATGTTGAGTCGGCTTGCCTCCGCCCCGCTATCCCAGCGCACCGAGATCCGCGGCCTGCACCCCGACCGGGCGCCGACGATCGTCGCCGGGGTCATCACCCTGGTCGAGGTGATGAGGGCCTTCGACCTCGAGCGGATCACCGTATCCGAGCACGACATCTTGTACGGTGCGGCGATTGCGTTATCGGATTCCATTTAAGTAGAATCTTGAGACGGTCGAAGCTCTCGACCGTACCGGATGGACATTGGTCGTCCGGCCAACAGGACAAACGGGTGGTTCGTGGGGTTAGACCCCCACAAATGGCCTATTTTCGAATCGAATTTTCGGTACTCCACGCACGAAGCGGTGGACAAATCCCTCATGCCTTCGCAATACTCCTTGGACCGGGGACGAGGAGGGGTTCGCCTCACCTTGCCCTTGGCATAGGGCTTAGGCGATTGCCGCATCATGGCGCCTCCCGCCGTCTGAGCCCATCAATACAGGGTCCCTGAAGACGTACCCCTGCCCGTCCTGAGGGATCCGCGCGGATCGCCCGTCATATGACGGGCGATTCTCGTTTTAGGGCTCCGCCGAACCGGCTTCGGGCGCCCGGAACGCCCCTCAGGCGAGGTTCGATTTGCGCGGGTAGACGACCTCGGGGTCGGTGATCACATTGACGAGCGTCGGCGCGCCGGAGGAGAACGCCTTCTCCAGCGCGGGGCGTAGGTCCTCCGGCTCGCGGACGATGACGCCCTCGCAGCCGAGCGTCTCGACCAGCTCGTCGTAGCGCGTTTCCGGCCGCAGCTCGGCGGCGACCGAGTAGCCGTAGAGGAACTTCATCGGGTGGTGCTCGAGCGCCCAGATCCCGTTGTTGCCCATCACCCCGACGACGCCGAGCCCATGCCGGGCCATCGTGTCGAACTCCATCCCGGCGAAGCCGAAGGCGCCGTCGCCGAGCAGCAGGCAGACCTGCTTGTCGGGGTTGGCGACCTTGGCGCCGATCGCCTGGCCGGGGCCGGCGCCGAGGCAGCCGAACGGGCCCGGGTCCATCCAGCAGCCGGGCTCGTAGGTGTTGATGTAACGGCCCGCGTAGGAGACGAAGTCACCGCCGTCGCCGACCACGACCGCGTCGCGGTCGAGCACCGCGTCGAGCTCGCGGTAGATCCGCACCGGGTGGAGCGGCGCGCGCGGGTCGTCGAGCTGCTCGCGCTCCTTCTCGCGCGCCTCGGCCTCGACGTTGGTCAGCTGGTCGACCCAGGGATTCGTCCGCGCCCCCTCCCCCGCCGCGGCGGCGATCGCCGCCAGCCCGGCGGCGACGTCGCCGACCAGGTCGAGGTCGGGCAGGCGGTTCGCGGTCAAGGCGTTCGGCGCGGCATCGAGGCGGACGATCTTCGTCTCCTCGCCGAAGCTGCCGCCGAAGCCGAGCCGGAAGTCCATCGGCACGCCGACCACGAGGGCGACGTCGGCGCCCTGCAGCGCGGTCGAGCGGGCGCGGCTGAAGTAGAGGTCGTGGTCGGCCGGCAGGCAGCCGCGGCCGAGCCCGTTGAGGAAGACCGGGATGCCGACCGCCTCGGCCAGCGCCCGCAGCTCGTTCTCGCCGCGCGCCCAGTAGAGCCCGGTGCCGGCCATGATCACCGGCCGCTCGGCCGCGGCCAGCAACGCCGCCGCCTCCTCGACCCCCTGCGGGGCGGTCGCGGCGGGCGGCTCGCGGACCGCGGGGACCTCGAACTCGGCCTCGGAGAAGACGACGTCCATCGGATAGTCGACGAAGGTCGGGCCGCTCGGCGCGGCCGCGGCGGCGTCGAGCGCGGCCGCGGTCAGCGCCGCGATCGCGTCGGTCTGCTTCGCCGTCGCCGCCGACTTGACCAGCGGCGTGACGAACGGCAGGTGGTCGATCTCCTGCAGCGAGCCGGACCCCCAACGCATCTCCGGGGCGCGCCCGCCGAGGATCGCGATCGGCGAGTTGTTTGCCTGGGCGCCGGCGATCGCGCTCATCCCGTTGGTCACCCCCGGGCCCGCGGTCAGCGCCGCGACCCCGATCCCCCGCGTCGCCTTGGCGATCCCCTCGGCGGCGAAGGCGGCGGTCTGCTCATGGCGGACGTCGACGATCCGGATCCCCTCGGCTTTGCAGCCGTCATAGATCGAGAAGATGTGGCCGCCCGAGAGCGTGAACAGCGTGTCCACCCCGCGCGACTTCAGAACCTTGGCGACGATCCGCCCTCCGTGCTCACCCATGGCGCGGGATCTTATATGTGACATAGATCGATGTCACGCTCGACTTCGGCGCGCCGCCGCCCGGCGCTGTCTGCCTCAGCCGTCCAGGTGACAGCCCAGGACGCTTGCCGGGGCGGCGTTTTTCGGGGTCATCACGCCGAGCAGGTGGCCTTCGCGATGCCTCCTCACGACGGCCGGGGTCCGCCGCAGGTGCCCGGCGGCGATTTCGCGAGAGGCGGTGACGATGTAGGACGGCCAGCCGTTGCCGTTGGCGGGCAGGACGTCTCCCTCGAAGCCCTTTTCTTGAACCATCTGGAGGAGGACGGCCCAGTGGCGAGCGCCGCTCATCGCCGTGACCGCCGCTTCAGCGGTGGCGGCGTCGCCGGAACGCCTCGCCGAATCCCAGCTTTCGAGCCAGCCGCAGGCAACCGCGCCGGCGACGGCCTGGCCGAGCTCGTAGCGGTTGGTGAGCACGCTTTCTGATTCGAGCGCGGCGGGGTCGAAGCCGGGCGGCAGCGGCACCCCGTGCAGCATCTGCGCGATGACATCGGATTCGGCGGCCGGCTGCACCACTTCCGGCGGCATCGCCGCCAGCCACCGTTCGACACTGACCGCGCGCAGCGATCGCAGCAGGGCTACGTGTTCGACGGCCGGAAGCGCCAGCGTGATGAAGACGTCGCCCTGCGGCGGGAGGAGGGTGATGTAGGCGGGGCGGCCGCGGTAGTGGAAGGTGGTCGCCTGTCGCCCGAGCACGGACGACCTCGTCACCGTCGCCTTCGGCCGATATTCGCGCAGGGTGCTGCGGTAGAGCGAGGCCGGGGCCCAGTTCATGACCACGCTCAGGCCTTCGGGCCCGATGACAGGGTGCCCGACATCCTTATAGGTCAAGCCGCCGTATTCGGCTTCGAAGCTGTTGGCGTGGACGATCAACCAGCCCGGCGCGGTGACGAGCAGCCGCGGGTTGGCCTCGGCCACCTTCACCGCGGCCGCCGCGTAGGTCGGCCGACCGCCGTCCTTGACCGAATCGACCGAGCCGCCGCCGAGGACGACAAGCAAGGCGATCACCGCGACGCAGGCCAGGGCGAAGCCGGCCGAGGCGACGCGGTGGCGCGAGAGGATCCCGCCGCGGGCGCGGCCGCCGGCTGCGCCGCGCTCGATCGCGACCCGATCGCCCGCCGGGATCGGCCGCGGCGGGGATTCGCCGGCGGCGATCGCCCGCCGCATCGCCCGCGCCAGGTCGGCCTCGCCGATCGTCGCGGCCAACGCGGCAGCAGAGACCGGGTTGGCGGCCCGCATCCGGGCCAGTGCGTCGGTTCGGCTGTCGCCGATCATCGGACCTCCTCGGCCGGCCTGGGCATCGTCGCCTGGCTTTCCTGGTCGATCGGTTTCGCGGCGTCGAGCTGCCGCGCCAGCTTGCGGCGCGCGCGGTGCAGGCGCACCCGGAAGGCGCCCGGGGAGCAGCCGAGGACCTGCGCCGCATCGCGCACGTCGAGCCCGTCCCAGGCGACCAGGCGCAGTACCTCCTGCTCCTGCTCGTTGAGACGGGCGAAGGCGGCGGCAAAGGCGTCTCGGAGGGCCAGCGAGTCGGCCGGGTCGGAGCCGGTCGCCGCGGCGCGTGCCTCGTGGGCGAGGCGCAGGCCGAGGTCGTGACGACGTCGGGTCGAGCGGTACTGGTCGGCGATCACGTTGGCCCCGATCGCGTAGAGCCACGGCAGCGATGCCTCGGGGATCCGATCGCGCCGCCGCCAGGCAACCGCGTAGATGTCGGCCACCACTTCCTCGGCGGCCTCGCGCCCGCCGACCCGCCGCATCGTGAAAGCAAGCAGCCGGGCGTAGTGCTCGCAGAAGCAGCTTTCGAAGCGGCCGCGGTAGATGTCGTCCCGCGCCTGCGCGGGCAAGTCGTCGGCTGGAGGCATCTACGGGTTTATGTCCGCTGGACGCCGGTTGTTACAAGAGTGCCCGGGGCGGGACTCGAACCCGCGAACCGCTATGCGGTAGCGCCTTTTAAGGGCGCCGCGTTTACCAGTTTCGCCACCCGGGCAAGGCGATGGTAACCCGCCCTGGGCCGCGATATGGGCCGCCGAAAGCCCGCAACGAGCATGCAAAAAGACCTGCGCCGGGGTGTAAATGCGCAATAAATGTTCGGGGAACGCAACTCGGCCGTTGTTACCGTGTCTGAAAGGCACCGGACCACGCCTTCCCTGGAGGGGAAACCTTGGAGGCATCAGCACTAACTCACGCCAGTCGCCGCGGGCTCCTCGCCCGTAAGTCGCCCCTGCTGAAACTGCAGGGCGACGAGAAGTTGATCGCCATGGCCCGCAGCGGGAACCCGGGTGCCTTCGAGGCGATCGTCGACCGTTACCAGGGCCGCCTGCTCGGCTTCTGCCGCCAGATGCTGGGCTCGACCGAGGACGCCGAAGACGTCCTGCAGGAGGTCTTCGTCAACGCCTACCGGGCGATGCTTGCCGACGAGCGCGAGATCAACCTGCGCCCCTGGCTGTACCGGATCGCCCGCAACCGCTGCCTCAACCACCTGCGCAAACCGAGCGCCGACGCGCAGGAATCGATGGACATGGTGCCCGAAGTGGAGGCCGCCTCGACCGCAGAGAAGGTCCACAACCGGGAGGAGTTCCGGCAGATCATCTCCGACGTCAACAAGCTTCCCGAGACCCAGCGCTCGGCCCTCCTGCTGCGCGAGATGGACGCGCTCTCCTACGAGGAGATCGCCGACGCGATGGAGACCACCGTGCCCTCGGTCAAGTCGCTCCTGGTGCGGGCGCGGATCTCGCTCGCCGAGGCGAGCCAGGCCCGCCTGCTGACCTGCGGCGAGGTCCGGGTCGAGCTCTCCGAAGCGGCCGAGGGCCTGCGCAAGGTCTCCGCCCCGGTCCGGCGCCACGTCCGCGAGTGCGAGGAATGCGCCGACTTCCGCTCCCAGGTCCGCTCCAACGAGAAGCTGCTGGCGGCGATCTTCCCGGTCCCCGTGCTGATCGCCTTCAAGGGGGCCATCCTCTCCAAGCTCGGCCTCGGCGGCTCTTCCGCCGCCGGCAGCGCCGCAGCGGGCGGTGCAGCCGCCGGTGGCGGCGCGGCCGCGGCTGGCGGTGCGGCCTCCGGCATCGGTGCCGCGCTCAGCGGCTCCTCCGCCGGCCTCGGCGGCGTGCTCGGCGGGGCGATCGGCACCAAGGCCGTCGCCGGCGTCGTCACCGCCGCGGTGATCACCGCGGGCGCCGCGGTCGAGCTGCCGAAGGAAAACCACTCGGCGACCCCGTTGGCACCGGTGGTCAAGGAAGCGCCCCACGTCGTCGCCGCCTCGACGCCCTCCAGCGGCGGGGTCGAAGCCGCGATCTCGCCGATGCGCGTAATCGAGAGCAACAAACCGACGATCTCGTCCAACGTGGTCGCTGTCGCCCCTGCCCAACCGACGGAAACGCAGACCCCCGCCGTCGCCTCAACCGAAGAAACGGCCCCGACCGAAGAAGTCGCCCCGCCGGCAGAAGGGGTCGCGCTCGAAGATCCCGAAGCGAGCGGCTCCGAGATCGAAGGCGGCACCACCGGTGGCGTCGAAGTCTCCTCCGCCACGCCGACGACGCCGACCACCGTCCCCGGCGCCCACTCCGGCAAAGGGACCGTGACCGTCACCGTCACCCCGGAAACCCCGGCGACGACCACGCCGCCGGTGACGATCGTCACCCCGCCGCCCGCCACCGAAACGCCGCTGGCCGAAGAAGCGCCCCCGGCGACCGAACCTCCGGCGGAAGAAGCGCCCACCGAAACCCCGTAGCGCCCGCGCGTTCGCAGAAATCGTCGCTATCCGAAGATTTCTGCGAACTCACTCGGCCGGCTCAGCCCAGGCCGATCACTTTCAGTCGCCGCATCAGGCAGGTGGCGGCGAACTGTTTGGTCTCGGCGAGCGAGTAGCCGAACAGCTCGAAGTCGTCGCCGCCCTCCGCCCATGGCGGGAGAAAGACGCCGTCGGCGGTGGGCAGCGCCTCTTCCAGGGTGCGCTGGATCGCCGTCTTGTAGCGCTCGTCCTCGCTCGCCTTCTCGCGCAGGAAGACGGAGCCGAAGGCGACGTGACGATGCTCGTCGCGGGCGACGTTGCCGAACCCCTCGACGAACCCCGGCAGCGTGTTTTCCCGTTCGTTGAACTCCATGATGAAGTGCTGCCCGGTGAGGGCCAGCATCCCCTCGATCACCATGTGGTAGAGCGTCACCGCCTCGACCAGCGCCTCGGTGTCTTCGGGTTCGCGGGAGAGGCGCTCGGTCCGCCGTCCCAGCATCTCGTCGAAGAGCCGGCCGAAGTCGGCGTTCAGGTGGGCCGAGGTCTCGCTCAGCATGTCGGAGAGGCCCTCCGCCTCGAGCACCCCGACCTCGCGGTAGAAGCGCTCGAAGAAGCGCACATGGCGCGCCTCGTCGGCGATCTGGGTGCAGAGGAAGACTTTCTGGTCCTCGGTCGGCGCCGCCCGCATGATCGGCCCGAGCTCCTCCGCCACCTTCTGCTCGCCGATGAAGAACGAGGACAGCCCGTACATGCGCTGGAAGCGCTCTTCCTCGGGGATCCGCTGGTGCCAGTCCTCACGGTCCTGGCTGAAGTCCAGCTCCTGGGTCTGCCACTGCTGGCGCTCCCAGAGGTCGTAGAGCTCGCCGTAATCGAGCAGCTTGATGTCGGCGGTCCGATCCGCCGCCTCGTTCAGCGCCGGGTCGGCGGTCGCCTGGTAGTCCGCCCGCTGCGTGCGCGACCGGATCCCGGCCGCCTCCTTCGCCTCCATCCGATCCTCCTCGGTCGTGGTCCCGAGGCGAGGCTAACACCGGACTGGCCGGCCGGCCAGTTTTTCGTCGGGGCGCCGCTGGATGGTTGATTCCACGGCTCCTCGAGCGCGGGGAGACGGCACACATCCACGGCACGGAGCTCGTTGCGTGGTTCCTTATCCGCCTATACGGGGGAAAAGGAACCACGCTAGGGACGGGGGCGGGTGAAGGAC
>DATEDJ010000192.1:0-14581 GCA_035281725.1 Solirubrobacterales bacterium | reverse complement strand
CCTCACCGACGGCCTCGACGGCCTCGCCGCCGGCTCCTGCGCGATCGTCCTCCTCACCTTCACCGCGATCGCCTTCGTCGCCAACGGGCAGAAGGACCTGGCGCTGCTCTGCTGCTGTCTGGTTGGGGCCTGCATCGGATTTCTCTGGTACAACGCCTTCCCGGCCTCGATCTTCATGGGGGACACCGGGTCCTTAGGCCTCGGTGGGGCGATCGGGGCGATGGCGGTGATGACCCAGACCGAGGTCCTCCTCATCATCATCGGCGGCATCTTCGTGATCGAGGCGCTCTCGGTCCTGCTCCAGGTCTTCTCCTTCCGGACCTTCCGCCGGCGCATCTTCCTGATGGCGCCGCTCCATCACCACTTCGAGATGATGGCCTGGTCGGAGACCAAGATCATGCTGCGCTTCTGGATCATCGCCGCGGTCTGCTCGGGAATCGGCTTCACTCTCTACCAGCATTCGATAGGTCGCTGACCCCAAAATTACGTAGGGCACCCGCTTAGGGGTCCTTGACCGGTACGGCCTCGTCGAACTACGTTGCAGTCACTCCCGCAAGGGGGGAGCGCGCAAGGCAAGGGGGCCGAAAGCGCATATCCAAGGTGGTGCAGCCGCCGGGACTCCGATCTGGATGGCGGAATCCCGGCGGTGGCCCACCTTTGCACGCAGGGCCGGGGGCGGCGGTCGCGAAGATGCGACTCATGCCTCTCATCCCCGCCAAGGAAGTCCGGCCGCCGCTGCCGCGGGGGCCGTTCCTGGTCGTCGGCCTCGCCCGCTCGGGCCAGGCCGCCGCCCGCCTCCTCGCCGGCCGCGGCGAGCGGGTCCGGGCGGTCGATTCCGGCCACCCCGAGGGCGCCGAAAGGCTTTCCGAAAACGGCGTCGAAGTTGTCCTGGATACGGATGGATTGGCTCAGCTCGAGGGCATTCACACTGTCGTCAAGAGCCCGGGGGTTCCCCGGGAGGCGGCGGTGATCGCGGCGGCTCTGGAGCGGGAGATCGAGGTGACCGGTGAGCTGGAGCTCGCCTGGCGCGCCCTGCCCAACCGCTTCCTCGCGGTCACCGGCACCAACGGCAAGACGACCACGGTGGAGTTGCTCGGCCACATCTTCCGCGGCGCCGGCGAGCCGGTCGCGGTGGCGGGCAACGTCGGCGTCCCGCTCGCCGGGCTGGTCGGCGAGATCGAGGGGGACGCGACCGTCGTCGCCGAGACCTCCAGCTTCCAGCTCGAGGACACCAGCCTCTTCAGCCCCGAGGGCGCCGTCTTCCTGAACCTGGCGCCGGACCACCTCGACCGCCACGGCGACCTCCCCGCCTACCGCGACGCGAAGCTCCGCATCTTCGCCAACCAGGGCAACGAGGACGTCGCCGTCTGGAACGGGGACGACCCGGCGCTGGCGGGCGTCGACCTCGGCGGCTGCGCGCGGCGGATCGAGTTCTGCCGCGGCGCCTCGCCCGACTGCGAGGTGGCGGCGGCCGCGGGGACGATCTTCTGGGACGGCGAACCGCTGCTGGAGGTCGAGGAGCTCGGCATCCCCGGCGACCACAACGTCGAGAACGCGATGGCCGCGGCGGCGGTGGCACTCGCCTTCGGCATCGATCGCGACGCTGTCCGCGCCGGCCTGCGCAGCTTCGCCGGCGTGCCGCACCGGCTGGAGCCGGTGGCCGAGATCGACGGCGTCCGCTTCGTCAATGACTCCAAGGCGACCAACGTCGCCTCTGCCGCGGTCGGCATCGGCAGCTTCGACCGCGGCGTCCACGCGATCCTCGGCGGCAGCGACAAGGGCGAGCCGTTCGGGGATCTGGTCGCGCCGCTGCGCGAGCGCGCCGTCGCCGCCTACCTGCTCGGCGACACCGCCGATCGCATGGCGACCGAGCTGGCGCCGCTTGGCGCCGCCGGTGTGCCGCTGCGCCGGGTCACCGACCTGGAGGAGGCGGTCCGCACCGCGGCGGCGGCTGCGGCTCGGGGCGAGGTCGTCCTGCTCAGCCCTGCCTGCGCCAGCTTCGACGCCTTCCCCAACTTCGAAGCGCGCGGCGAGCGCTTCCGCCAGATCGTCGCCTCGCTTAAGGCGGGGACCGAATGAGCGGTCTCTCCGTCGCGCTCGGCCGCGGGCGCCCGGCCAAGGCGAGGAAGAAGAGCAAGGCGAAGGCGCGCCGCGCCGCCGCCTCGACCGAGTACAGCCTGCTGCTGACGGCGACGCTCTGCCTGCTCGCCTTCGGCGCGGTGATGGTCTTCTCCGCCTCCTCCACCACCCAGGTCCTGCAGAACGGCGGCCTCGCCGATTCCGCCTACTACCTGCAGCGCACGCTGATCGTCGGCGCGATCGGGCTCGTGATCATGCACTTCACCGCCCGCCACGGGCTGGCCGCGATCCGTCGCGCGACGCCGATCCTGCTCGCCGGCTCGATCTTCCTGCTGGTCGTCGTGCTCGGCGCCGGGCAGAGCGTCAACGGGGCGACCCGCTGGATCGGCAGCGGCTCCTTCCAGATCCAGCCCTCCGAGCTGGTCAAGGTGGCGCTCGTCCTCTACGCCGCCGACATGCTCGCCCGCGAACCGAAGCGGGTGCGCTCGATCCAGGGCTTCATGCCGATCCTGCTGGTCACCGGCGCGGCGGCGCTGCTGATCATGTTGCAGCCGGACATGGGGACGACGATGGTCGTCGCCCTCGCCGTCGGCGCGACCCTGATCGCGGCGGGGGTCGCGCCGCGGGACCTCGGCAAGATCGCCCTGGTGATCGGCGTCGGCGTGCTGCTGCTGACGATCGTCGAGCCCTACCGGATGGCCCGCCTGACCAGCTTCCTGCACCCGAGCGGCGACACCGAAGGCGCCGGCTTCCAGGCCGCCCAGGCGAAGATCGCGCTCGGCAGCGGTGGCCTCTTCGGGGTCGGGATCGGTAACGGCGTGCAGAAGGCCTTCTACCTGCCCGAGGCCCACACCGACATGATCTCGGCGGTGATCGGCGAGGAGCTCGGCCTGGTCGGGATCCTCGGCGTCGTCGGCCTCTTTGGGATGTTCGGCTTCGCCGGGCTGCGGATCGCCCAGAAGGCGAAGGACAATTACGGCAAGATCCTCGTCGCCGGGCTGACCTCGATGGTGCTGGTGACGGCGATGATCAACCTCTTCGCGGTGATGGGGCTGGCGCCGCTGACCGGCGTGCCGCTGCCCTTCATCTCCTACGGGAACTCGGCGCTGCTGTCGTGTCTGTTCGCGGTCGGGCTGATCCTCAACGTCGCCCGTGGGGGGACCGCGAGCGCGGCGCGGACCACGGGCGGGCGGGGCTCGTCCAACGGGTCCGCCCCCGCATCAAGGAAACTTCATGCAGTCCAAGGCGGGCGCTCGGGCGCACGTGAAAGGAGCGGGTCGAGCGGTGCCAGAAGGGCCAAGAGTGGTGGTGGCGGCGGGGGGAACCGCGGGGCACGTGGTGCCCGCCATGGCGGTCGCCGCCGAGCTACGTAAGAGCGGCGCCGAGGTCAGCTTCCTCGGCACGCAGGAAAGGATGGAGGCCGAGCTGGTGCCCGCCTCCGGCTATGAGATCGACTTCCTGCGGGTTCGCGGGATCGACCGCCGCAACCCGCTGCGGGCGGCGCGAGCCGGCGTGGAGGCCGTCAGCGCGGTCGGGGCGGCGCGCGCGGTGCTGCGTCGGCGCGGCGCCCACGTGGTGATGGGCGGCGGTGGCTACGTCGCCGGCCCGGCGGGGCTGGCGGCGACGCTGACCCGCACGCCGCTGGTCCTGACCGAGGCCGACAGCCACCTTGGCCTTGCCAACCGCCTGCTGGCCGGGCGGGCCCGGCGGGTGTGCCTGGCGTTCCCGATCGAGGGTCGTGACGGGGAGCGCTACCTGGTGACGGGACGGCCGGTGCCCGACGCGGTGCTGGCGGCCGACCGAGGCGCGGCGCGCGAGCGGTTCGGGATTGGAGCGGACGAGCGGACGGTGCTCGTGGTCGGTGGCAGCCAGGGGGCGAAGTCGGTGAACTTCGCCGCGGTCGAGGCGTTCGGCGAGCGCGAGGGGCGCGACTTCCGCGTCCTGCACCTGGCGGGGACGCGCGATTACGCAGAGCTGCGCGAGCGCCTTGACGCCGCTCCATATAAGGAGGGCTACGAATTGATCGAGTACGAGCCGAACCTCGGCGACGTGCTCGCGGCCAGCGATCTGATCTTGGGACGCTCGGGCGGCTCGATCTTCGAGTTCACCGCCGCCGGCCGCCCGGCAGTCCTCGTCCCCTATCCCTACGCGACCGCCGACCATCAACGCGCGAACGCGAGGTGGATGGAGGCGGCGGGAGCGGCGACGATCGTCGAAGACGATGCGCTCGACCCGGCGGCGCTGCTGGCCGAGGTCGGCGGGATCCTCCGGGACAGCGCGCGGCTGGAGATGATGTCGGCCGCGGCACGGGAGCTGGCGAAGCCGCACGCTGCGCGGACGATCGCCGACCAGGTGCTTGAGGCGGCGGTTCGGTGAGACGCGCGGCAGCGAAGCGAGGCGGGATCGACCTTCCCCACCTAATTGCTAGCGAGGTGGGGAAGGTCGATCCCGCCGGTCCGATGCCCGCGCCGCGCGCCCGTGGAGCCGGCGAGGCGCCGTCCCCTGGCCTACCCGTAGACCTTTGTAACCCGGTGGGTGACAAAGGTCTACGACCCCCCCTGCGAACTGGGGTCCCTGTCCTTGGTAGCCCTGTGGGCGACCAAAGTCAGGGACCCTGTTACGGAAGCGGGGCGGAAGCGTGACGGGCGCCGACTGGAGCGGGCGGCGGCTGCACTTCATCGGCATCGGCGGGGCCGGGATGAGCGGGCTCGCCGTGGTGTGCGCGGGGCTGGGCGCGGAGGTCAGCGGCAGCGACCGCAGCGAGTCCTCTTATATCGAGCGGCTCCGGGCGGCGGGGCTGGAGCCGACCATCGGCCATGACGCCGCCAACCTGCCGGAGGGCGCCGAGGTCGTGGTCTCGACCGCGATCGCCGCCGACAACTCGGAGTTGGCGCTTGCCCGCGAGCGCGGCCAGACCGTCATCCACCGCGGAGACCTGCTCGCCGAGCTCTGTGGCGAGAAGAGGCTGATCGCGATCGCCGGCACGCACGGCAAGACGACCACGACCGCGATGACGGTCTGGGCGCTCCGCGGGCTGGGCGAGGATCCGGCCTTCTTCGTCGGCGGCGAGGTCCCCGGGCTCGGCCCCGACGGCGCCCCGGCCAATGCCGGCTGGGGGACGGGAGAGTGGGTGGTCGCCGAGGCCGACGAGTCCGACGGCAGCTTCCTCCGCCTCGACCCCGAGATCGCCGTGATCACCAACGTAGAGATGGACCATCACTCGAAATGGGGCTCGCTCGAGCCGCTGATCGAGGCGTTCGCCGGCTTCGCCGGCAAGGCCCGAGTGGCGGTGCTCCCTCCTCCGAGCCGCGACGCCAGCGCCGTCAAGGAGGTCCGCAACGCCCTCGCAACCGCCGCCCCGAGTGGCGTTCGCAGTAATCCCCGCATACCGGGGAAAAGTGCGAACTCACCCGACGGGGCGGTGGAGGTGGTGGAGTTTTCGGCGATCAAGCCGGCGACGGCGTCGCTCGATCTTGCGGTGCCGGGGGCGCACAACGTGTTGAACGCGCGGGCCTCATTGGCGGCGCTCGGGGCGGCCGGGTTCGACATCGATGCCGCCGCCGAGGCGCTCTGCGACTTTCGCGGGGTCCGTCGCCGGCTCGAGGTGAAGGGCGAGCGAGGCCGGGTCCGCATATATGACGACTACGCCCACCACCCGACCGAGGTCCGCGCCGCCCTGTCCGCCCTGCGCGGCCTCGCGCCGCCGCGGCTGATCGCCGTCTTTCAGCCGCACCTCTACTCGCGGACCAAGGTCTTCGCCGCCGAGTTCGGCGCCGCCCTCGCCCTCGCCGACGAGATCGCCGTGCTCGACGTCTACCCGGCCCGCGAGGAGCCGGTCGGCCCGCTCGCCGGCGTCAGCGGCCTCGACGTAGCCCGCGCCGCCGCCGACCGCGCAGGCGGCAAGCCAGTCGCCTGGCTCCCGACCGCCGCCAAGGCCGAAGCCTTCCTCGACCAGCGCCTCGGGGCTCTTCCTCAGGGCTCGATCCTGGTGACCATCGGCGCCGGAGACATCTTCAAATTGGGGGAGGCGCTGGTGAATTCCGAGCTGGGGGAGGCATCCGCGAACTCCGAGCTGGAGGAGGCGCCGGTGAAGGGAGGTTCGGGGGACCCTGAACGAACCTCCCTGCAGTTCGTGAGTGAAGGGTCCCCCGAACCTCCCTCCTGCGTGCAGCGGAATTTTCCCCTTGCCCGCCTGACCACGGTCCGCACCGGCGGTCCGGCCGACTTCTTCGCCCGCCCGGAGACCCAAGAGGACCTCGCCGCTCTGCTCGTCTGGGCGGAAAAGGCTTGCGTTCCGGTAGGGATGGTGGGCTCGGGATCGAACCTCCTGGTAGCGGATGACGGATTCCGAGGACTCGCGATGAAGTTGGGCGGAGCGCTGACCGAGGTCGAGCGCGATGGCACCCACCTCCGCTGCGGCGGCGGTGCCCGGCTGCCCTCGGCGGCGGCAAAAGCGGCCGGCTGGGGGCTCTCCGGCCTCGAGTTCGGGATCAACATCCCCGGCACCGCGGGCGGCGCGGTGCGGATGAACGCCAACGCCTACGGCGGGCAGCTGGCCGAGGTCTTGGAGTGGGTGGAGGTGACGACCGCCGCGGGCACCGAGCGGCGCGATCCGGCGATGCTCGGCTTCGTCTATCGCAACTCGAACCTCGGTCCGGCCGAAGTGGTCTCCCGCGCCTCCTTCGCACTCACCGAGAGCGACCCGGACGAGGTCCGGGCGACGCTCGCCTCGATGCGCGGTCGCCGGCGCGAGGCCCAGCCCTCCGGGATCAAGACCTTCGGCTCGACCTTCAAGAACCCCGAGGACGCTCGCGCCGAGGGCCGCTCCGCCGGTCAGCTGCTGGAGGCCGCGGGCTGCCGCGGCCTCGCCCACGGCGGCGCCCGCTTCTCCGAGAAGCACTCGAACTTCGTCGAGAACACCGGCGAGGCGACGACCGCCGACGTCCTCGCGCTGATGGCCGAGGGCCGCCGCCGGGTGAAGGAGAAGTTCGGCGTCGAGCTCGAGCCCGAGGTCCAGGTGTTGGGCGACGTCGACGTGCCGGGGTGGGACTCGTGAAGAGGGCGCTGCTCTTCCTCGTGGTCGTGCCGATCGCCGCCGGCGGCGTCTACTGGTTCGCCCTGCGCGGCTCCTCGACCCCGACCGCCGAGGCGAAACCGACGACGCCGGTCGCCCAGATCGGCGAAGGCAAGACCGTGATCCTGGTCGGCGACGACGGCAGGATACTCGGCACCCGCACCACGGGCGCGAACAAGAAGGGCGGCGGCAAGGAGCAGAAGCACCTCGTCGTGCTGTCGCTGAAGCAGCGACCGAAGGGCGACCGGGTCAAGGGCCACGCCCTCGAAGAGGTCCACCTGATCGCCGCCGCTCCCGCCGCGATCCGGCGCTACATCGCCACCGCCAAGTACGGCGAAACTGGGGTGATCCTCGACAGCACCACCGGGATCGAGATCCGCTTCGGCGACGATCGCGAAGCGGTGCGCAAGTGGGAAGCGGCGGCGGGGGTGCTGGCCGATCCGTCCGTGACGTTGCTCAGTTATGTAGACGTGACCGCGCCGACCCACCCCGCGGTGGGGGGCGAAGACCACGAACTCCCTCCCGGCAATTGAGTACCAGCCCTGCCGCATCCTGAGGCGGAATGCGGGGTGGAGGTCAACCCTAGACCATAGGGTGAGAGTCGAAAAACCCTCAAGCCAAACTTGAGAGATTTGCCTTGCAGGACCCCTGTCGGGCGTTTGACAGACCCTCGACAATGCCCTACGTTGAGCGCAATTTCCGCGGTTAAAGCGCTAGTCTGAACCCTTGAGTATCGCTGCAGCCTCGGACAGAACCAAGGCTCAACTCACATACAGGTGGCTAAGCCTCGACGCCGAATTGTTGGAGGAGGCGCGGCAGCCCACCAACCAGAAAGAAATCGGGAGATGGAATCGACTTACCTAGCGGTGATCAAGGTCGTCGGCGCCGGCGGCGGCGGCACCAACGCGGTCAGCCGCATGATCGACGCGGGCATCCGCGGCGTCGAGTTCGTCGCCGTCAACACTGACGCGCAGGCGCTGCAGGCCTGCGACGCCGACATCAAGCTTTCGATCGGCCAGGAGCTCACCCGCGGTCTCGGCGCGGGTGGCAACCCCGAGGTCGGCGCGGGTGCGGCGGCCGAGTCCCGCGACGAGATCAAGGAGGCGCTGAAGGGCGCCGACATGGTCTTCGTCACCGCGGGCGAGGGCGGCGGCACCGGCACCGGCTCGGCGCCGGTCATCGCCGAGATCGCGAAGGAGGAGATCGGCGCCCTCACCGTCGGCGCAGTCACCAAACCGTTCGAGTTCGAGGGCAAACGACGGATGCAGCAGGCGCTCGAGGGCATCGAGAAACTGCGCAACAACGTCGACACCCTGATCATCGTCCCGAACGAGAAGCTGCTGCAGGCGGTCGAGCGGCGGACCAGCGTCCTCGACGCCTTCCGCCAGGCCGACGACATCCTCCGCCAGGGCGTCCAGGGCATCACCGACCTGATCACGATCCCCGGCCTGATCAACCTCGACTTCGCCGACGTGCGCACGATCATGCGCGACGCCGGCTCGGCGCTGATGGGCGTCGGCTCGGCCTCCGGCGAGAAACGGGCGCTCGAAGCGGCCAAAGCGGCGATCACCTCGCCGCTGATCGAGGAGTCGATCAAAGGCGCGACGGGGATGCTGCTGAACATCACCGGCCCCGAGGATCTCGGCCTGTTCGAGGTCAACGAGGCGGCCCAGCTGGTCCAGGCGGAAGCTGACGACAACGCGAACATCATCTTCGGCTCGGTCGTCGACCAGTCGATGCGCGATGAGATCCGGGTCACGGTGATCGCCACCGGCTTCGAAGGTTTCGAGCTCCTCGCACGCTCGCCCCAGCGCGTGCGCCGTCGCTACGAGTCGCGGCCGCGGGTATCCGCCGAGGACACCGACATCCGCAAACTGCGGGTCTCGGACGACGACATCGACGTGCCCGGGTTTCTTAAAGAGTAGGTCGGGCTTGCGAGGGGCGTCCGTCGGGAGTCCCTCTCCAGGCCGCGTTCGCGGGAGTTCCTGGTGAGGGACTCCCGAAGGACGCCCAACGGGGCCGCTCAGTCAATACGCTGGGCGCGTGGATGTGGTCGCCCTTCGTCGAACGCCGCTGATCGAGCAGCATCAGGAGCTCGGGGCGAAACTGGTGCCGTTCGCCGGTTGGGAGATGCCGGTCCTCTACGAGGGGATCCGCGAGGAGCACACCGCGGTCCGCACCCACGCCGGGATGTTCGACGTCTCCCACATGGGCGAGGTCGAGGTCGAGGGCCCGGGCGCACTCGCCTTCCTGCAACTGGTGCTCTCCAACGACGTGTCGAAGATCGCCGTCGGCGGCGCCCAGTACTCGTGCCTCTGCAACGAGGCCGGTGGGGTGATCGACGACCTCTTCTGTTACCGCCTCGGCACCGATCGGTACCTGATCGTCACCAACGCGTCCAATCACGAGACCGATCTCGCCTGGCTCGGCCGCTGGTCGCGCGACCATGACGTCGCCGTGCGCGACGTCGCCGACCGCTACGCGATGCTTGCCGTACAGGGCCCGCACGCCCGCGCGATCCTCACCCGCACGCTGGGCATCGACCTCCCCGAGCGCTTCCACGTCGCCGCCCACAACGTCGGCCGCCGCCCGGCGCTGATCTGCGGCACCGGCTACACCGGCGAGGACGGGGTCGAGATGCTGATCGACCCCGAGGTCGCGATCCCGGTCTTCAAAGAGCTGCGCGACGCCGGGGTCGTCCCCTGTGGGCTCGGCGCCCGCGACACCCTGCGGCTGGAGGTCTGTTACCCGCTGCACGGCAACGAGCTGTCGACCGAGCGCAATCCGATCGAGGCCGATCTCGGCTGGTGTTGCAAGGAGGAAACCGGGTTCCTCGGCTCGCCGACGATCGCCGCGGCGCGCGCCGAGGGCACCGCCGAACGCCTGGTTCCCTTCACGATCGAGGGCGCCGGGATCCCCCGCGACGGCAACCCGGTGCTCGGTGCGGACGGCGTGGTCGTCGGCACGGTGACCAGCGGGACCTTCGCCCCCTCGCTCGAGATCGGCGCCGGGATGGCCTACGTCGAGGGCGCTCTGGCCGAGCCGGGAACGGAGGTCGAGATCGATGTGCGCGGCAAGCATCGTCCGGCGCGGATAGCTTCCAAGCCCCTCTACCCCTGATCACCAACAGGATCTGACCAACAGGACAGCATCATCCGGACAAGGAGCTGATTTTGGCCGAGGCCAACTACCCCGACGACCTGCGCTACCACGACCAGCACGACTGGGTGCGCCTCGACGGCGACGACGGGGCCATCTTCGGGATCACCTGGTACGCCCAGGACACGCTTGGCGAGGTCGTCTTCTTCGAGCCGCCCGAGGTGGGCACGACGCTGACCAAAGATCAGCCCTACGCCGAGGTCGAGTCGGTGAAGGCGGTCTCCGACGTGATCGCGCCGATGTCCGGCGAGGTGACCGAGGTCAACGACGCCCTCTCCGACAGTCCCGAGCAGATCAACGAGGACCCTTACGGCGAGGGCTGGCTGGTGAAAGTCAGGGTGTCCAGCTCCGACGAGTACGAGTCGCTCCTCTCCGCCGCCGAGTACCAGAAGCTGCTCGACCGCTGAATGCGCGCATTTTCCGGATCGCCGCGGCCCGTGAGCCCGCCCACCGCCTTCCCTAGCCTGTAACAGGTGAGTCGCTACACCTCAGCCACCCCCGACGACCGCGCCGAGATGCTCGCCGCGATCGGCGTCGACTCGGTCGACGAGCTGTTCGAGCAGATCCCCGGACCGCTGCGGCTCGGGCGGCCGCTCGAGCTGCCCGCCGGGATGAGCGAGGCCGAGGTCTACGAGCGCCTCGCGGCGCTAGCCGGGCGCAACGCCGACGCCGAATCGCAGGTCTGCTTCGTCGGCGCCGGGATGTACGACCACTACGTGCCGGCGATCGTCGACGCGATCACGTCTCGCTCCGAGTTCCTCACGCCTTACACGCCCTATCAGCCGGAGATCTCGCAGGGCGGGCTGCAGGTGATGTTCGAGTTCCAGACGGCGATGTCGGAGCTGACCGGGCTGCCGGTCTCGAACGCCGGGCTCTACGAGGGGCCGTCCTCGGTCGCCTCGGCGGGCTACCTGGCGATGGGGGCGACGAAACGGTCCAAGTTCGTCGTCTCCCGCGGACTTCATCCGCACAGCCGCGAGACCCTCGTCACCTACTCGGTGGGGTACGGCGCCGAGGTGGTCGAGGTCGGGCTCGAGGGCGGCGTCACCGCCGCGGCGGCGCTGGCGGCGGCGGTCGACGACGAGACCGCGGCGGTCTTCCTGCAGAGCCCCAACTTCCTCGGCGCGGTCGAGGACGTCGAGGCGCTCGGCGCGGCGGCGAAGGAGCACGGCGCGCTCTTGGTCGTCGCCTGCGACCCGATGACGCTGGGGATCCTCAAGCCACCAGGTGAGTCCGGTGCCGACGTCGCTCTCGGCGAGGGCCAGCCACTTGGCAATCGCCTCGACTTCGGCGGCCCCTCCTTCGGCTTCTTCTGCGCGACCGAGGCGCAGATCCGGCGGATGCCGGGACGGATCGCCGGCGAAACCGAGGACGTCGACGGGCGGCGCGGCTTCGTGCTCGCCCTGCAGACGCGCGAGCAGCACATCCGGCGCGAGAAAGCGACCAACAACATCTGCACCGCGCAGGCGCTGAACGCGCTCGGGGCGATGGTCCACCTGGCCTGGCTCGGGCGCGAGGGCTTCCGCGAGCTGGGCGAGCTGCTGGTGCGGCGGACGGCCTACGCGCGCGAGCGCCTCGCCGCAGTCGAGGGGGTCGAGCTGCTGCACGACGCCCCGGTCGTCCGCGAGTTCGCGGTGAAGCTGGACGCACCGGTCGGCGCGGTACTCGACCGGGTCGCCGGGCGTGGGATCGCGGCCGGCTACCCGCTCGGGCGCGAGTACCCCGAGTACGAGAACGCGCTGCTCGTCGCGATCACCGAGCGGCGGACCCGTGAGCAGATCGATGCGCTAGCCGATGCACTCGGGGCGGCTGTCGCCGCCGAGCGTGGAGCGAAACCGTCGCATAGCGACGGTAAGGCTCCACAGGGTGCCACCGAGGGGGCGATCGCGTGACGCTCGCCGAGGCGCCGATGCAGCGCGAACGCGCGACCACGATCTACGAGAAGTCGAAGACCGGGCGCCGCGCCGCGGTGCTCCCCGACGCGGACGTCCCGGAGACGCCGATCGAGGACCTGATCCCGTCCAACCTGCTGCGCGCCGAGCCGCCGAACCTCCCCGAGGTCGCCGAGCCGGAGATCGTCCGCCACTACAACCGGCTGAGCCGCAGGAACTTCGACCTCGACAGCGGCTTCTACCCGCTCGGCTCCTGCACGATGAAGCACAACCCACGGTTGAACGAGCGGGTCGCGGCGCTGCCCGGCCACGCCCGCCTCCACCCGGCGCAGGACCCGCGCCGGGCCCAGGGCGCGCTGGAGCTGATGTACCTGCTGCAGGAGAGCCTTTCCGAGATCTGCGGTCTGCCGAGCGTCAGCCTGCAGCCGTCGGCCGGCTCTCACGGCGAGCTCGCCGGCCTGCTGCTGACCCGTGCCTACCACGCCGACCGCGGCGAAACGCGGACCAAGGTGCTGGCCCCCGACACCTCGCACGGGACCAACCCGGCCTCGGTGACGATGGCGGGCTACGAAGTCGTCAAAGTCGCGACGAACGAGCGCGGCGGGGTGGAGATGGACGACCTCCGCGCCAAGATCGCCGAGGACCCCGACCAGATCGCCTGCCTGATGTTGACCAACCCGAACACGCTCGGGCTCTTCGACGAGAACATCGAGGAGATCGCGGCGCTGATCCACGGGGCGGGGGGGACGCTCTACTACGACGGGGCGAACCTGAACGCGATCATGGGACGGACGCGGCCCGGCGACATGGGCTTCGACATCGTCCACCTGAACCTGCACAAGTCCTTCAGCCAGCCGCACGGCGGCGGTGGGCCGGGGGCGGGGCCGATCGCGATGAGCGAGCGGATCGAGCCGTTCCTGCCGCGGCCCCAGGTGGTCCGTCGCGACGGCACGAACGGGCACGGCCCGAGCTTCGACCTCGACTTCGAGCGCCCCAAGTCGATCGGGCGGCTGCGCGGCTTCCAGGGGAATTTCGGCGTTTTCGTGCGCTCTTACGCCTACCTCCTCAGCCTCGGCGCCGATGGCCTCACGGAGGCTTCGGAGACGGCGGTGCTGAACGCCAACTACCTGAAGGCGCGGCTCGCCGACGGGCGGGCGGGGGAGAAGCTCCCGGTCGCCTTCGATCGCCACTGCATGCACGAGTTCGTCCTCTCCGGCCGGCCGATGAAGAACGAGCTCGGCCTCGCCACGCTCGACCTGGCGAAGCGGCTGCTCGACTTCGGCTTCCACCCGCCGACCGTCTACTTCCCGCTGTTGGTCGACGAGGCGCTGATGGTCGAGCCGACCGAGACCGAGACGAAGGAGAGCCTCGACGCCTTCGCCGACGCGATCGAGGAGATCCTCGCCGAGGCCGAGAACGACCCGGAGGTGGCCAAGAACGCGCCCTATTCGACCCCGGTGCGCCGGCTCGACGAGGTGCGAGCGACGCGGCGGCCGGTGGTGCGGCAGGTCATGGGCGGGGTGGCGACCAATCCGGCGGCGAGCGGGCCGGGAGCGGAAACCGACTTCAACGACGCCACCTCCCCGGCCGACTCGGACGCCTGACGCGGTTGGGCCGGCGGCGGATCGCCAGCCTTCGCGGCTGAGCCTCGCGGCGAATTTCGTCGTTTCGTACGAGGACGCATCTGCGGTCGCATGAAAGGGTGGCCGCGTGGGCATGCGCGCGGCGACCGAGGCGGACCTGGCGGCGATCGGCGAGACTCTGGGCCGCGCCTTCGAGCACGACCCGCTCTGGGGCTGGGCCTTCGAAGAAGCCGAGCGCGAGCGCAAGCTGGTGGCGCTGGCCGAGGTGTTCGGCTTCTGCGCCGCGGCGGCCCTTGACCTCGGCTGGGTGCGGGTGACCGACGGGGTGGAGGCGGTGGCGCTCTGGATCCCACCCGGCGCGCCGGAGATGTCGCCCGCCGACGAGGAGCGACTGCCCGGGATCGTGGCCGCCGCCTGTGGGCCGGAGTCCACCGCGCGCGTCCTCGAGCTCTTCCGCGCCTTCGAAGCCAACCACCCGCACGAGCCGCCGCACTACTACCTCAGCCTGCTCGGCACCCATCCCGAGCACGCCGGGAACGGTCACGGGCTCGGCCTGTTGGCGGAGTGCCTGACGGAGATCGACGCCAGCGATCCGCCGGCGCCGGCCTTCCTCGAGTCCTCGAACCCGGGCAACGTGCCGCGTTACGAACGGCTCGGGTTTCGGCCGATGCGGCAGGTCGAGCTGATCGCCGGCCTCGGCGGCACGCAGATGTGGCGCGGACGGCGCGGCAGCGCCCCGCCCACCGCGCACGGGCGCTTCGACGCGGGGCCCTGACCGGGCGGGCCGCCTGCGC
>DATEDJ010000191.1:0-6156 GCA_035281725.1 Solirubrobacterales bacterium | reverse complement strand
AACATCAGCCAGACGATCCCGGGACGGGCCGGACGGGTGCGTCGGGCGCTCGCCGCCGCGCCCGACACGCTCTTCGTCGCCGCCGCCGGCAACGAAGGCCTCGACCTCGCCGAACCGGGCCTCGAACGCGACCCGTGCAGTGCGCCGCGGCCGAACGTCCTCTGCGTCGGCGAGCTCGGCCCCGGCGGCCGCCCCGCCGCCAACTCCAACTTCGGCCTCGGGGTCATCGACGCCTGGGCGCCCGGCCCCGGCGGCACCAGCTTCGCCGCGCCCCGGGTGAGCGCCCACGCCGCCGCCCTCTTCTGGCGCCACCCGAGCTGGAGCGTCGCCCGCGTCCGCGCCGCCCTGATTACGGGACCCGATGCACCTCGAAGAGGTTCGTCCCCAGTTCCTGGTCGGGCAGCCCGGCGGTGATCCCGATCAGCTCGCCCGAGTGGGCGACGCCGTGCTTGGCGGCGATCGCGGCGCAGTCCTCGAGCAGCGCCCGGATGTCCTCGTTGGGCGGACTCTGGACCGCGGTGACGCCGAAGAGCAGGGCGAGCCGGCGCACCGTCTCGAGGCGCGGCGAGAGCGCCAGCACCGGCACGTTGGGCCGGTGGGCGGAGACGATCCGGGCGGTGCGGCCGCTCGTCGTCGGCACGACCAGCGCTTTCAGCCCCAGCCGGTAGACCGCGCCGACGGCCGACTGGGCGACCGAGTCGGCGACGTCGGAGGTCGCCTGGTCGGTGCGCGAGAAGAGCCACTCGCCGTAGCGCAGGTCGGGCTCGGTGGCGCGGGCGATCCGGTCCATCACGCGGACGGCCTCGACCGGGTTGTCGCCGACCGCGGTCTCCTCGGAGAGCATGATCGCGTCGGTGCCGTCGTAGATCGCGTTGGCGACGTCGGTCACCTCGGCGCGGGTCGGGCGGCGCGCGGTCACCATCGAGGCGAGCATCTGGGTCGCGGTGACAACCGGCTTGGAGAGGCGCCCGGCGGTGCGGATCAGGTGCTTCTGCAGGACCGGCACCTCGGCCAGCGGCACTTCGATGCCGAGGTCGCCGCGGGCGACCATGATCCCGCCGGTGGCCGCGGCGGCGATCTCCTCGACGTTGGCGGCCGCCTGCTGGCGCTCGATCTTCGCGATCAGGGGGATGTCGGAGCCGAGGCTCGCGAGGCGCTCCGAGACCGGGGTCAGGTCGGCGGCGGAGGAGACGAAGGAGACGGCGATCAGGTCGACGCCCTCGCGCACGGCGAAGTCGACCCAGCCCAGGTCGGATTCGGTCGCGGCGGGGAGTTCGGCGGCGCCGCCGGGGATGTTCATCCCCTTATGTGAGGAGAGGGTGCCGCCGACCTCGACCTCGGCGTCCACCCCGACGCCGCCTTCGAGCTGATCGCCGACGCGCAGGCGGATCGCCCCGTCGGCGAGGTAGACGAGCTGGTTCTCCTGCAGGGCGGTGACGCCGGACCAGGAGACCGGGATCGTCTGCCGGTCGCCCTCGACGTCGCGCGGGGTGAGGGTCACGTGCATGCCGGTCTCGAGCTCGGCGTAGTCGTCGCGGAGGCTGCCGATGCGAAGCTTCGGCCCGGGCAGGTCGCCGAGGATCGCCACCTGGCGGCCGAGCGTGTCGGCGGCCTTGCGGATCGTCTCGATCGTCTGTTTCTGTTTCTCCTGGCCGGCGTGGGAGAAGTTGAGGCGGAAGACGTCGGCGCCCGCCGCGATCAGCTGCTCGAGCACGCCGAGGTCCCAGGAGGCGGGGCCGACGGTGGCGATGATCTTGGTGCGCCGGTCGAGGTGGGCGCTGGGCTTGGCGAGGGGATACGAAGACATCGCTGCTCAGACTAGGGAAAGGGTCGGGCCGCGGGTGAACGGACGGTGACCGGAGTAGCTGTTCGGGGGATGCGCGGCGCGGCGACGGGATCGCGGCGACCGGGAGCGCGCCGGCCCCGCGGGGCCTGCGGCCGCTCGCCTGCACGGCGATTTGTGTGAGATGACTCCGGTTGACCGTGACATTGATCTATGCAACCTTGCCGAGGCGATGGCGACCTCACCGAGTGCAGTCGAGACCCGCCGCGACGCCGCCCCGGAGGAGCGGTCGGCCGAGTTCCAGGCCCCCCTCTTCCCGGAGCTCGTCGGCGCCGCGCCCCCTTCGCCGGCCGGGCCGGTCGACGCGGACCTGGCCGCCTCGCTCGCCACCCCGCCCGATATCCAGCTGCCGCAGCTGGCCCAGACGGTGCGCTTCTCGATGCGCCAGATCGAGTTCGTCTTCAGGGCGCGCCGCGAGCTCGGCGAAGTCTTCCGCATGCGCGGGGTCATCCCCGGCGGCCCGGTCATCACCAGCCACCCGGACCACGTCAAATCGCTCTTCACCGCAAAGCCGGAGCAGGCGCCGTCGCTGACCGGCGAGTCGCCGCTGCGGCCGATCCTCGGTCCCAACTCGGTGCTGACCGCGGTCGGCCCGCGCCACATGCGCCAGCGCAAGCTGCTGCTGCCGCCGTTCCACGGCGAGGCGATCGCCCAGTACGCGGAGATGATCGCCGCGGCGGCCGAGCGGGAGATCGACCGCTGGCCGGTCGGCGAGACGATCGCGCTGGCGCCGCGGATGCAGGCGATCACCCTCGACGTGATCATGACCGGGATCTTCGGCATCGAAGGCAAGCCCGCCAAGGGGACGACCGAGTACGCGCTGCGGCGCGAGGTCCGCAAGGCGGTCGCGGCCTCCACCTGGCCGACCTCCCAGCTCACCGAACTTCTTCACGTCGGGCGCGAGGAGGCGATGGGGCCGCTGAAGTTCGGCCTCGCGATGCTCGACCGACCGGTCTACGCGATCATCCGCGAGCGACGCGCGGCGACCGACCTCGACGAGCGCCGCGACATCCTCTCGATCCTCCTGCAGGCGCGGACCGAGGAGGGCGAGGCCCTGATCGACAAAGAACTCCGCGACGAGCTCCTCACCCTGGTGCTCGCCGGCCACGAGACGACCGCCAACTCGCTGGCCTGGGGCTGGGAGCGCCTGGTCCGCAACCCGGAGCCGCATACGGCACTGGTCGAGGCGGTCCGCCGCGACGAAGGTGCCGAAGAGCGGGTCGAGGCGACGATCACCGAGACGATGCGCAGCCGCCCGGTGATCCCGATCATCGGGCGCCGCGTCCAGGTGCCCTGGCGCCTCGGCGACTACGGCGTCGAGCCCGGCACCGCGATCGCGATGTCGATCCTCCTCGTCCACCACCGCGAGGACGTCTACCACGACCCCTTCGCCTTCCGCCCCGAGCGCTGGCTCGGCCGCAAGCCCGGCACCTACGACTGGATCCCCTTCGGCGGCGGAATCCGTCGCTGCCTCGGCGCCGCCCTGGCGATGGCCGAGATGCGCGTTGTCCTCACCACCATGGCCCGCCGCCTCGACCTCGAGCCCGACCGCCCCGCCCCCGAGCGCGCCATGCACCGCAACGTGACGATGATCCCCGCCCGCGGCGCCCGCGTCGTGATCGCCGCGAAGCACTGAGCGCCGCGGACCGGCGATGCGTCGCCGAACCGCGACGCGCCGTGAGCCCGACCGGCGGCTGTCGGTGAGTAGGAGCAGCGGCTCGATCTTCAGCTTGCCGGCGATCTTTTCCACGGACTTCAAACTGACGTTCCGCTCGCCCAGCTCGAGCGCCCCCGTATAAGTGCGGTGCACCCCGAGCACCTCGGCAAACGCCTCCTGACTCAGGTCTTCCGCTTCACGAAACCCGCGCAGATTTCGACCAAGAGTGCGCTGAAGATCGTCCGCCATGTGCCGACGGAAGCTCCCGGATCGGTACGTTTAACTCTACAGACTTATAAGTAGCGTCTGTCCGGTGGGGGAAACGTGTGAACGGGTCCCTCCGCAGTGCTCATGGCCACCGCGCCGAGGCAGCCGCACGTGGCAGACATAGCCGCGCGTCACTCAGGCCACTCAGAAGCGATTGCCTCCATGTCGGCCATCACGCGGTTGCGTGCGGCGCGATCATCCGGGTCGTACGCGAGCCCGGCAACCTCCGCCGCACACCCTGACCGCCGCCGCTCGCGCTCCGCCGTCCCGGAGATCGCCTGGCAGGCGACCTCCGCGCGGGTGAGACTCCGCTTGCGGGCGATCTCCTCCAGGGAGCGCCAACCCTCGTCCCCAGACGAAGTGAAAGCAACAGCCAGGGTCGCCCGCGCCTTCAATGTGCCGCGAACAGTTGAGCCTTCAAGAAGCCGCTGGCGCGACTGGCGCCGCCGGGGCTGGTGGTGATCCCGGCACTAACGATGGCCCTGCATGAGACCGGGCGCGGGAAAGGCAGCTTCAGTCTTCGGACCTGCGGGCTTCGACCGCTGAAGTTACGACGGGTGGTGAAGTGCCCAGAGCCTTTGGCCCGGGTGCAGTCGACGCTCCAGAAGCCAGTGAGCGGCTGCGCCGGACGAGAGGTCACCCGCAGGTATATGGCCATCGGACTCTTCGTTTTTCCGATGGCTACGGCCTGCGCGTTGTGGCCGTCGGCGGTGCTCTGCGCAAACCGAGCTCCGCGGATGCCGGGTGCGGCGACGGCGAGAACCGGGAGCGCGAGACAGGCAGCGGCTAAACCACCGATCAAGACCCGCTTCCACATCGTCCAAAGCCTAGTCAGATTGACCGAACCGATACGGAGAGGGAGGGATTCGAACCCTCGAGAGAGCTTGCGCCCCCTACTCGCTTAGCAGGCGAGTGCCTTCAGCCACTCGGCCACCTCTCCGGGCAATTCGGGCCCGATTCCTGGCCCCGCGGGACGGATTGTAGGTATTGATCGCCGAGCGGGCGGATTCCTGGGCGGCGCGGGATAGGCTGATGCGGGTGTCCTCGCCGCCCCCGCAGTCCCATCAGCGCTATGAGCGGATCTTTGCCGAGGTCGAGGCGCCGTTTGCCTTCGTCGACCTCGACGCGATGTGGGCGAACGCCGAGGCGCTGCTTGAGCGGGCGGGAAGGAAGCCGATCCGGGTGGCGACGAAGTCGATCCGCTGCCGGGCGCTGATCGAGGAGATCCTCGGTCGCGACGCGCGCTTTTCGGGGCTGATGACCTACACGCTGCCGGAGACGCTGTGGCTGGCGGAACATGGGCTGGAGGATCTGCTGCTCGCCTACCCGACCGCTGACTCGTCGGCGCTGCGGGAGCTGGCGCTGCGCTCGGCCGCCGACCCGGAGCGGGCGCCGGTGGTGATGGTCGACTGCGTCGAGCACCTGGAGGCGATCGAAGCGGTGCTCGGGGCCGACGCGCCGCCGATCCGCGTCTGCATCGACATCGACGCCAGCTGGTGGGCCCTCGGCGGGCGGGTCAAAGTGGGGCCGAAGCGCTCGCCGGTCCACACGGTCGAGCAGGCGGTGGCCCTGGCGCGGGAGATCGAACGGCGGCCGCAGATCGAACTCGATGCGGTGATGGCGTACGAGGGGCAGATCGCCGGGGTCGGCGACGAACCGGCCGGGCGCCGGTTCCGCGGCGCGGCGATCCGCTTCATGCAGAAGCGCTCGGCGAAGGAGCTGGCCGAGCGGCGCGGGGCGATCGTCGCCGCGATCAGCGAGTTCTGCGAGCTGGAGGTGGTGAACGGTGGCGGCACGGGCAGCCTCGAGACCACCGGCGCCGAGACGGCGGTGACCGAGGTGACCGCGGGCTCCGGCTTCTACGCCCCCACCCTCTTCGACTACTACAGCCGCTTCAGCCCGATCCCGGCGGCCGGATTCGCGCTGCCGATCGTCCGCCGTCCCGGACCTGGGGTGGTGACCGCGCTCGGCGGCGGCTACCTCGCCTCCGGTTCGGGTGACGCCGTGCGGCTGCCGACGCCGTGGCTGCCACCGGGGCTGAAGCTCGACCCCGAGGAGGGCGCGGGCGAGGTGCAGACGCCGCTGCTCGGCGACCCCGCCGACGGCCTCGAGATCGGCGACCGCGTCTACATGAGACACACCAAGGCGGGCGAGTTATGCGAGCGGTTCGACGCCCTCCACCTGGTCGAAGGCGAGGAGATCGTCGATGTCGTCCCTACTTATAGAGGCGAGGGCAAGACCTTCCTCTGAGAGCCGTGGATGCCGGTCCGACCCGGGTCTTCTGAGGTCGGCCCGGCATCCACGGCTCCTCGGGAGGCGAAGCAAGGGACCCGGAGCCACGCGGTCGTCCTAACCGGCGGCCCCCCAGGCGCGGTCGTCCTAACCGGCG